>NZ_JARWOJ010000236.1 GCF_029868625.1 Nocardia neocaledoniensis
TCCTTTTGAATTAACCACTTCGGGTGGGCGGGGCTACCCCCCGGGCCCCCGGGGGGCCAAACCCCGCCCCGCCCTCGCGCGCCGCGCCCCCCCCGCCCGCCACGAGCGAGTACAGCGCGAATCAGGCAGGAAATTCGGGGAACCAGAGCGCGATCTCGCGCTTGGCGGACTCGGGCGAGTCGGAACCGTGGACCAGGTTGAACTGGGTCTCCAGCCCGAAATCGCCGCGGATGGTGCCCGGGGTGGCCTTCTCGACCGGGTCGGTGCCACCGGCGAGCTGACGGAACGCGGCGATCGCGCGCGGACCCTCCAGCACGGCCGCCACGACCGGGCCCGAGGTGATGAATTCGATGAGCGAACCGAAGAACGGGCGCTCGGCGTGCTCGGCGTAGTGCTCCTTCGCGAGCTCGACGGACACGGTCTTCAGCTCCAGGGCCGCCAGGGTCAGGCCCTTGCGCTCGATGCGGGCGAGCACCTCGCCGACGAGGCCACGGGAGACGCCGTCCGGCTTGATGAGTACCAAAGTCTGCTCAGTCACGGCGACACTCTATCCGGCGGCGTCGCCGCGGGCCGAACTCGTGTCAGTTCTCGCCGCGCATCCGCTGGCTGGGCAGCAGCCCGGCGTCCATCCGGCGCTGCACGTCCGCGCGCAACATGAGGATGAACGCCCACACCGCGGCGAAGACCAGACCGATGATGCCGATGGACAGGTGGATGAACGTGCCGGCCAGCAACAGCAGCTGCATCCCGAGATTGAACGGGATCGCCCACGGCTTCCGCTGCAGGCCGGCGCCCAGGATCATCAGGATCGACAGCACCACCAGATAGGTGCCGGAGAACCAGGTGATCCCGCCGCCCACGTCGGCCACGACCGGCAGCGCGAGCAGCACGACGATGGCCTCGAGGACCAGGGTGCCCGCCATGACCCCGCGCAGACCCTTCCACGGGTCGGTGGCGGGCGGTGGAACGTCGGTCATGCCGGTGCCTTTCCGAAGAGAGCGCGCGCCGCGCCCGCGGTGACGACCGAACCCGTCACCACGACGCCGGCGCCCGAGATCACGTCGCCGTCGTCACCGGCCTGCTCGGCCAGCGCGATCGCCGATTCCAGGGCGTCGGGCAGGGTCTCGGCGGTGATCACCCGCTCGTCGCCGAAGCGCTGCACGGCCAGGTCGGCCAGCCGGTCGACCTCCATGGCGCGCGGCGAACCGTTGCTGGTGACCACGATCTCGTCGAAGACCGGTTCCAGCGCGTCCAGGATGCCGCCCGCGTCCTTGTCGGCGAGCACGGCGACCACCGCGACGAGTTTGCGGAAGTCGAACTCGCTGGTGAGGGTGTTCGCCAGCGCCTGCGCGCCGGCGGGGTTGTGGGCCGCGTCGACGAAGATGGTCGGCGCGTTGCGCATCCGCTCCATCCGGCCGGGGCTGGCCGCACCGGCGAATCCGGCGCGGATCGCCTCGATGTCCAGCTGACGGTCCGCGCCCGCGCCGAAGAACGCCTCGACGGCGGCCAGCGCGAGCGAGGCGTTGCGCGCCTGGTGTTCGCCGTGCAGCGGCAGGAAGATCTCGTCGTAGACGCCGCCGAGCCCCTGCAGGGTCAGCAGCTGACCGCCGACGGCGACGGCCCGTTCCAGCACCCGGAACTCCGCGCCCTCGCGAGCCACCGCCGCGTCGGCCTCCACGGCCCGGCGCAGCAGCACGTCCATGACCTCGGGCTCCTGCTCGGCGATCACCGCGACGGTGTCGACGGGCACCAGCGCCTCGGGCGCGCGCTTGATGATCCCGGCCTTCTCCTTGGCGATCGAGGGCAGGTCGGGACCGAGGTATTCGACGTGGTCGAGGCCGATCGGGGTGATCACCGCGACCTGTCCGTCGATCACGTTGGTGGCGTCCCAGGTCCCGCCCATGCCGGTCTCGACGACGGCCACGTCCACCGGCGCCTCGGCGAAGGCGGCGTAGGCCATGCCGGTGAGCACCTCGAACTTGCTCATCGCCGGGCCGCCCGCGGCCGCGGACTGCTGGTCGATCATGCCGATGTAGGGCTCGAGTTCGTGGTAGGTCTCCACGTAGCGGGCCGGGCTGATCGGCGCGTTGTCGATGCTGATCCGCTCGGTCGCCAGCTGCAGGTGCGGGCTGGTGATCCGCCCGGTGCGCCGGTGCAGCGCGGTGAGCAGGGCATCGATCATCCGGGTGACCGAGGTCTTGCCGTTGGTCCCGGCGACGTGGATCGCCGGGTAGTTGCGCTGCGGATTCCCGAGCAGGTCCATCAGCGTGGCGATCCTGGTCAGCGACGGCTCGATCTTGGTCTCGGGCCAGCGCTTGTCGAGTTCGGCCTCGACCAGCGCCAGCTCGGCCAGATCGACCGGCGACGGCCCGGCACCGAGCGGAGCCGGACGGTCGTCGGCCTCGTACTGCGGCTCCGGCTCGTCGTTCACTTGCCGCTCAGCTCCGCCAGCCGGGCACCGATCCGCGCGACCTCGGCCGCGGCCACATCGCGGCGACCGGTGATCTTGTCGACCACGTGCTGCGGCGCCTTGGCCAGGAACGCCTCGTTGCCGAGCTTGGCCGTGGTGGTGTCGAGGTCCTTCTGCGCGACCGCGAGATCCTTTTCCAGCCTGCGGCGTTCGGCGTCGAGGTCGATGGCGCCGGAGGTGTCGAGCTGGACGGTGACCGTCGCGCCGGACAGGCGGACCTGCACCTCGGCGGTGGTGGCGAAGTCGTCGCCGGGTTCGGTCAACCGCGCCAGGTTGGCCACCGAGCCGGCGAACGCGCCGAGTCCGGCCTCGTCCAGACCGACCAGCGTGGCCTTCACCTTCTGCTTGTCCGCCAGGCCCTGATCGCTGCGGAAGCGGCGGATCTCGGTGATCAGGCGCTGGGTGTCGGCGACCCGCTGCGCGGCGACCGTGTCGGTGGCCACCCCGCTCGCGGCGGGCCACGGCGCGACCACCACGGACTCGCCGCCGGTGAGCGCCTTCCACAGGGTCTCGGTGACGAACGGGATCACCGGGTGCAGCAGGCGCAGCACCGCGTCGAGCACGGTGCCGAGGACCACCGCGGTGCTCTCGGCGCGCGCGTCGGACTCGGCGAACTGGACCTTCGACAGCTCCAGGTACCAGTCGCACAGCTCGTCCCACGCGAAGTGGTAGAGCGCCTCGCAGGCCTTGCCGAATTCGTAGGCGTCGAAGGCGGTGTCGACCTCGGCGCGCACCTCGTCGAGCCGGTCGACGATCCAGCGGTCGGTATCGGTGAGGGTCTCGCGCGGGGGCAGCTCGCCCGAGCGAGCGCCGTTCATCAGCGCGAACTTGGTGGCGTTGAACAGCTTGGTGACGAAGCTGCGCGAGGCCAGCGCGTGCGGTTCACCGACCGAGAGGTCACCGCCGGGCTGGGCGCCGCGGGCCAGGGTGAAGCGCAGCGCGTCGGCGCCGTAGGAGTTGATCCAGTCCAGCGGGTCGATGCCGTTGCCGCGCGACTTCGACATCTTCTTGCCGTGCTGGTCGCGGATGAGGCCGTGCAGGAAGACGTCCTCGAACGGCACCTGCTTCTGTCCACCCTTACCCGTGGTGAGGGCCGGGTCGTCGCTGACGAACATGCCGAACATCATCATCCGGGCCACCCAGAAGAACAGGATGTCGTAACCGGTGACGAGCACGCTGGTCGGATAGAACTTCGCCAGCTCCGGGGTGGCCTCGGGCCAGCCCATCGTGGAGAACGGCCACAGGCCCGAGGAGAACCAGGTGTCGAGCACGTCCGGGTCCTGCACCCAGCCCTCGGGCGCTTCCTCGTCCGGCCCGAGGCACACGATCTCGCCCTCGGGGCCGTACCAGATCGGGATGCGGTGGCCCCACCACAGCTGCCGCGAGATGCACCAGTCGTGCATGTTGTCGACCCAGTCGAACCAGCGCGGTTCCTGGCCGGCGGGGTGGATCTTCACGTCGCCGTCGCGGACCGCGTCGCCCGCGGCCTTGGCCAGCGACTCGACCTTGACCCACCACTGCATGGACAGGCGCGGCTCGATCGGCTCGCCGGAGCGCTCGGAGTGGCCGACGCTGTGCACGTAGGGCCGCTTCTCGGCGACGACGCGGCCCTCGGCGGCGAGGCGCTCGCGCACCTTCACCCGCGCTTCGAAACGGTCCATGCCGTCGAATTCGGTTCCGGTGCCGGTGATCCGGCCGCCCTCGTCCATGATCGTGGGCATCGGCAGGTTGTGCCGCAGGCCCATCTCGAAGTCGTTGGGGTCGTGCGCGGGGGTGATCTTCACCGCGCCGGTGCCGAACTCCGGGTCGACGTAGTCGTCGGCGATGATCGGGATCTGGTGGCCGGTGATCGGGTGGTAGACGGTGGTGCCGATCATCGCGGCGTAGCGCGGATCGTCGGGGTGCACGGCCACGGCGGTGTCACCGAGCATCGTCTCCACGCGGGTGGTCGCGACGACGACATGCGGTTCGTTGTCGTCGAGTGAGCCGTAGCGCAGCGAGACGAGTTCGCCCTCGACGTCCTTGTAATCCACCTCGAGGTCGGAGATGCCGGTCTTCAGCACCGGCGACCAGTTCACCAGGCGCTCGGCGCGGTAGATCAGGCCCGCGTCGTACATGCGCTTGAAGATGGTGCGGACCGCGCGGGAGAGGCCCTCGTCCATGGTGAAGCGGTCGCGGCTCCAGTCGACGCCGTCGCCGAGCGCGCGCATCTGCCACTGGATGGCGCCGCCGGACTCACGCTTCCAGTCCCACACCTTCTCGATGAACAGTTCGCGGCCGAAGTCCTCTTTGGTCTTGCCGTCGGCCGCGAGCTGCTTCTCCACCACGGTCTGGGTCGCGATGCCCGCGTGATCCATGCCGGGCAACCACAGCACCTCGTAGCCCTGCATCCGCTTGCGGCGGGTGAGGGTGTCCATGAGGGTGTGGTCGAGCGCGTGGCCCATGTGCAGGGTGCCGGTGACGTTCGGCGGCGGCAGCACGATCGAGTAGGCGGGCTTGCCGCTGGTCGCGTCGGCGCCGAAGTATCCGGCGGCTACCCAGCCCTCGTACAGGTCGGCCTCTACCTCGCCGGGGTTCCAGCTCTTGGGCAGGGCATCGGCACGATTACGCGAGTTGTCTGGGGCTGCGCTGGTCACGCCACAATCCTAAGGGGCGCGCGCGACGCGACTTACCACCGCCTCCGGTGGCCTGTGCCGGAGAAAAACAGAGACGGAATCTTCGGTGGATGAGGGACACCGAAGACTCCGTCTACCCCTGCGATACTACCGGCGATCGGCGCCCGACCGGGGAATCCATAGGCAATTCTCAGTTTCTCCCTACCCGGGAGCGGAAGTTTGTCACCCACTCACAAACGACACGCGGAAGTTGTTGTGAGACTTGCGACTCCAGCGAAGATCGGGGATATCCCGGATTGCCGAATTGTCCGTTTTCCCGGAGTCTGGAGAGGGTGACGCCCCCGCTCGATTCCGCAGCCAGTCCCGCACCCCGTTCCACGCCGTCCCGAATCGTGGCTCCGGTCGCGCTGGTCGATCTCCGCGCGGGCGAGGTCGACGAGCTCCGCTACCCCGCCACCAGCGTATTGGTGTTCGCCGGAGTGCCCGGTGCGGGCAAGTCCACGGCCCTACACCGGTTCTTCGCCGCGGGACCCGACGCGGAGCAGCCGGTGCGCACGGCGACGGGCGCGCTCGTGCTCGATTCCCAGCACACCCGCAACCGGCTACGCCACCGCCTCGGCGCCGTGCCGTATCCGCTGTGGCGTCCACTGGTCCATCTCGCGCACTACCGCGCGATCCGTGCCGCCCTGCGCACCGCCGACGGTCCGGTGGCGATCCACGACTGCGCGACCTTCGGCTGGAGCAGGCGGTTGATCAGCCGATGGGCCGAGGAGGGTCGCCGCGAAGTGCACATGGTGCTGATCGACGTGCCCGCCGACCAGGCCAGACATGGGCAGATCACCAGGGGCAGGCGGGTCAACGGCGTGGCGTTCACCGCGCACTGCCGTCGGTGGGATCGGCTGATGCGCTCGCTCGGCGCGGACACGGCGACACCGAACGCGGCGCCGCTGGCCTCCGGGTCGGTGGTGATCGTCGACCGGCAGTCCCTGAGCGCCGTCACCCGCATCACCTTCGACGCGGCCTGAGACGACCCCGTCCGCGGTGCGCCGGCGCTAAGGCACCAGCACCGTCAGCGCGCCGGGCATCGCCTGCACGGTGACGGGCAGCATGCCGGCCGGTTCGCCGTCGGCCGTGGCATAGCCGCCGTCGGCGGTGACGGTGATCCGGCGGGCACGGTAACGCTTGGTCGACGGGTGATCGATGCGCTTGCCCGCGGACAGGGCGGGCAGCAGCCGCGCCATCTCGAGCCGCGAGACGGCGCCGACCACCGTGATGTCGAGGTAGCCGTCGTCGGCGACCGCGTCGGGGCACACGAGCATGCCGCCGCCGTAGGTGCGGGTGTTGCCGATCGGAGCCATCACCGCGTCGGTGTGGATCACGGTGTGCTCGCCGTCGGGGTTGTCCAGCGCGCCCGGCGCCAGGCCCGACAGTTCGATGGTGAACGGCAGTGTGTACCCGCGCATCAGCTCGGCCACGGCCGCCACGGTGTAGCGCAACGGCCCCTTCGGGTAGCGCATCTTGTTGGCGCGCAAGGTGACCCGCGCGTCGAAACCGGTACCGACGACCGTGGCGAACCAGGTGGGGGTGGCGTAGGTGGATTCGATCCGGCCGAGGTCGATGTGGCGGACCCGGCCACGCAGCACGATGTCGGTGGCGGCCTTCGGATCACCGGTCGGGATGCCGAGTTCCCTGGCCAGGTCGTTGCCGGTCCCGGCGGGCACGAGGCCGAGCGGCACGGTGCTGTGCGCGACCGCGTTCAGCAGTACGTTCATCAGCCCGTCGCCGCCGACGCAGAGCACCGCGTCAGGTCTGCGCAGTTCGCTGCTCACCGCGGCCCTGACCTGCTCGACCGATTCGATCGCGCTCGGCGCCCGCACCTCGGCCACCTCGACGCCCTGGGCCAGCAGCCGTTCCAGCACGGCGTCGGCGACACCGTCGCCACGACCGGCACCCGAGTACGGATTCGTGACGACGAGCACCCGCCGCACCGAAAGTTCGCTCATGGCACCAGCTTTCCAGGATTCAGGATTCCCGCGGGGTCGAGTTCGCGCTTGACCGCGCGCAGCACCCGTACCCCCAGGTCACCGATCTCGGCCGACATCCACGGCCGGTGGTCGGCGCCGACGGCGTGGTGATGGGTGATGGTGCCGCCCGCGGCGACGATCGCGTCACCGGCCGCGGACTTGGCGACCCGCCACTGCGCGATGGGATCGTCGAGTTGCTTGGCCACGATCGTGAAGTACAGCGACGCACCGGTGGGATAGGTGTGCGAGATGTGGCACATCACCAGCGCGAGGGTGCCCTGCGCGCCGAGCGCGTCGGTCAGCGCGCCGGTGACCTTCACCTTCAGGTTCGCCAGGTTCGACCAGGTGGTCGCGGTCTCCAGGGTCTCGCACAGCACGCCGACGTCGAGGAGGGCGTCGCGCAGGTAGGGGGCGGCGAAGCGGCCGTGTTCCCACTGCCGGGCGGGTGCCTCGCCGAGTGCGGTGCCGCCCGCCGCGGTGAGCAGCGCGCTCGCCTCGCCCGCGCGTGCGGCGACGTGCGCCTCGGTGCCCTCGTAGGTGGTGATGGCCAGGCAGCCCGAGATGGGCTCGCCGCCGACGTCGGCGGAGCGGGCCAGGTTCAGGCCGGTCTCGGCCTCGTCGGACAGGCGCAGCACCGTCGGCGCCGCGCCGGTCTGCACGAGCTCGCGCAGCGCGGCCGCGCCGGTGGCGAAATCGGGGAACGACCAGGCCTGGTACCCAACGGTTTCCGGCACCGGGTGCACCCGCACCGTGACCGCGGTGATGATGCCGAGGGTGCCCTCGGAACCGACGAACAACTCGCGCAGGTCGGGACCGGCCGCCGACGCGGGGGCACGCCCGAGGTCGACGGCGCCCTGCGGGGTCGCGACGCGCAGTCGCTCGACCATGTCGTCGAACCGGCCGTAGCCCGCCGAGGCCTGCCCCGAGGACCTGGTCGCGGCGAAGCCGCCGATGGTGGCGAATTCGAAGCTCTGCGGGAAGTGCCCGAGCGAGAGCCCGTGCGCGCCGAGCAGTTCCTCGGCCTGCGGCCCGGTGAGGCCGGCGCCGAGGGTGGCGGTCCCGCTGACCGGGTCGACGTCGGTGAGGGTGTCGAGCCTGCGCAGATCGAGCGCGATGACGGTGGCGAACTGCCCGCGCACCGGGTCCAGACCGCCGACCACGCTGGTGCCGCCGCCGAACGGGACGACGGCGACGCCGTGCTCGGCGCAGTAGGCCAGCAGGGCGAGGACCTGTGCGTGATCGGCCGGGAAGACGATGGCGTCGGGCGCGTCCTGCGGGCCGTCGGCACGGCGGCGCAGCAGGTCGGGCGTGCTCTTGCCGCCCGCGTGTCGCAGCCGGTCGACGGCGGCGGTGGTGAGATGTTCGTCACCGACGATGGCGGCCAGTCCGGCGCGGTCGGCCGCGGTGAGGGCGGTGGGGCGCAGCGGCACGTCGCCCTCGTCGCGACGCGCCACCGGCTCGCCCGAGATCCCGAACACCTGCGCGAGCAGGCCACGGATCTGCGCCGACAGCGGCTGGTGTCCGGCGGGGACACCCCAGGCGTCCCACACCATACTCGGCCGCGCGGTGGCGGTGCCGGACTTTTCGGGTTGCATCTCGACCATGCGTTACATTCTGACATATAGTGTCAAGCAGTAACCAACAGATATGCCCCCGCTGGCCCGCTCGATACCCTTGGGCGTCCCAGCTCGACCACGACGCCGGATCCGGGCGTCGCCGACACCCCGGGGTGAAGCCACGATGATCGAACTCGCGACTCAGACCGCCGAGCAGCTCTCGCCCACCGATGTGGCGATCCTGGATGCCACGCGGGCCTGCGTCGTCGACTTCGGCGTCCGCCGCACCACGCTCACCGAGGTGGCCCGCCGCGCGGGTGTCAGCAGGCCGACGGTCTACCGGCGCTGGCCCGACACGGGCTCGCTCATCGCCGAGCTACTGGTGCGGGAACTGCGCACGATCGTCGGCGAGACGATGCCCGACGTCGGCCTCGGCCGGGACCGGCTGGTGCGCGGCATCGTGGCGGGCGCGGCGGCGATCAGGGCGAACGCGGTGTTCGCCAAGATCTTCCGCACCGACACCGACCTGATGCTCACCTACGTGTTCGGCCGGTTGGGACGCAATCAGCGCACACTGATCGAACTGTTCACCGCCGTCATCCGGCTCGGCCACGAGGACGGGTCCGTCCGCGCCGGTGACGCCGAGCAGATGGCGACCATGCTGCTGCTGATCACCCAGTCCGCGGTGCAGTCCGCGGGCACGGTGGAGCCGTTGCTGTCGGGTGCGCGGTTCGACGCGGAGCTGGCGAGGGCGATCGAGGGTTACCTGTTCCCGCTACGCGAGAAGGACTGTGATGACTCCTGATTCGAATTCCGCCCTCGACGCCACCCGCCGCGCCGCCGAGCTGAGCGCCCTCGGGGATCGGCCCGACGTCGATGTGCTGGTGATCGGTGGCGGCGTCACCGGTGTCGGCGCCGCGCTCGACGCGGCCGCGCGCGGCCTGCGCGTCGCGCTGGTCGAACGCGCCGACTTCGCGTTCGGTACCAGCCGGTGGAGTTCGAAGCTGGTGCACGGCGGCCTGCGGTACCTGGCCAGCGGCCGGGTGGGCATCGCGCACGAGAGCGCGGTCGAACGTGGGGTGCTGCTGCGCGCCACCGCGCCGCACCTGGTGCGCCCGCTCCCCCAGCTCGTCCCGCTGCTGCCGGGGATCAAGCTCGCCCAGAGTTCGCTCATCCGCGCGGGATTCGCCGCCGGTGACGCGCTGCGGATCGCGGCCCGCACCTCCGCCGACATCCTGCCGCGCTCGCGCCGGGTCACCGCGGCCGAGGCGCTGCGCCTGGCGCCGACGGTGCGCCGGGCCGGACTGCGCGGCGGTCTGCAGGCCTGGGACGGCCAGCTCGTCGACGACGCGCGTCTGGTGGTCGCGCTCGCGCGCACCGCGGCCGCGGCCGGCGCCACGGTCCTGACCCGCGTCGAAGCCGTTGCCGCGACCGGTGATTCGGTCCAGCTGCGCGACACGCTGACCGGCGAGACACTGACCGTGCGCGCCCGCGCCGTGCTCAACGCGACCGGGGTGTGGGCGGGCGAGGTCGACCGCAGTATCGAGCTGCGCCCCAGCCGCGGCACGCACCTGGTGTTCGACGCCGCCGCGTTCGGCGGCCTGAGCGCGGCGCTGACGGTCCCTGTGCCGGGCAGCATCAGCCGATTCGTCTTCGCGCTCCCGGCCGCGCACGGGCGCGTCTACCTCGGCCTCACCGACGAGGACGCCCCCGGCCCGATCCCCGACGAGCCCCAGCCGACCGAGGCCGAGATCGACTTCCTCCTCGACACCATCAACACCGCGCTGCGGGAACCGCTGACCCGCGCCGACATCCGAGGCCGCTTCGCCGGCCTGCGCCCCCTGCTGAAGACCGCCGACGACAGCACCGCCGACATCTCCCGCGAGCACGCGGTGCTCACCTCCCCCGACGGCGTGATCACGGTCGTCGGCGGCAAGCTGACCACCTATCGGCAGATGGCCCAGGACGCCGTCGACGCGGCCGTCGCGCACGCCGGGCTGGCCGCGGGCCCGTGCCGGACGACCACGCTGCCGCTGGTCGGCGCCGTCGCCGGGGCCGCCCGCGACCGCATCGACGCGCCGCCGGTGCTCATCGAGCGCTACGGCAGCGAGGCGGGCCACATCGTGTCGGCGTGGCTGGCCGACCCGGCCCTGCGCGCACCCGTCGCTCCCGGTATCGATGTCACCGCCGCGGAGTTCGACTTCGCGATCACCCACGAGGGCGCCCTCACGGTCGACGACCTGCTCGACCGCCGCACCCGCATCGGCCTGGTCCCCGAAGACCGCGCCGCCGCCCTCCCCGCCGCCGAGGCGGCCTTCGCGCGGACCGCCGTCACCCGCTGATCCGACGGGGGGGGGGCCGCCCCGCGGCGCCGGGCGGGGGGGGGGCGGCCCCGGGGGGGGCGGCCCGCGGCGGGCCGCCCCGGCGGGGGGGGGGGGGCGGG
>NZ_JARWOJ010000237.1 GCF_029868625.1 Nocardia neocaledoniensis
GGGGCCCCCCGCCGCCCTGCCCCGTGGCGCCGCGCGGGTGCCCAATCTAACTGCCCTCAACCCCCGTGGGGCGCGGCCCCCCCGGGCCCTGCCCGCCGGCGCGGGGTGGGGGGGCCCCCACCCCGCCCCCCCACCCGCGCACTGGGACTACGACCACGAAGGCCCCGACCACTGGGCCGACCTCGACAAGCAGTACGCGACCTGCCGAAACGGCCACGCCCAGTCACCCGTCGACCTACCCGGCGCCACGGAGACCCACCCCACCGACCATATAGAGATCGACTACCGGCCCATCCCCACGGCCGCCCTGACCAACAACGGCCATGCCGTCCAAGCCGACATCCCCGCAGGCTCCGGCAACCGGATCATCGTGGACGGCACTCCGTTCTCGTTGCGCCAGTATCACTTCCATCTGCCCAGCGAGCACACCGTCGACGGCGCCGAGGCTGCCATGGAACTGCACCTCGTCCACGCCGACCAAGTCGGCCGCCTCGCCGTCCTCGCGGTCCTGCTGCGCGCACAGTCCGCCCCGGCTCCGCTCAGCACGGTCCTCACCGCCGCACCGGACCGGGTCGGCGCCACCCGGACCCTCAGCAACATCGACCCGAACACCTTCCTGCCGGACAACCGCACCCAGTTCCGCTACGAGGGCTCGCTGACCACCCCGCCGTGCACCGAAGGCGTCGCCTGGATCGTGCTGCGTGACCCCAGCCCGGTGACCATCACCGAGGTAGACCGCTACCGGTCGCTGTTCCCGCACAGCAACCGCCCCACCCAACCCCGCTACGACCGCCCGATCATCCTCGCGGGCACCAACTAGGCGACCGTCGACGACGACTTTCCCGTGCTCAGGAACGGGGGAGCAGGCCCAGGGTCAGGTGGCCGACGAGGTCGTCGAGGAGTTGTTCGGAGTCGTAGTCGGCGGTGTATCCCGAGCCGACGAACGCCGCCAGGCCCTGGAGGGCGGCCAGTGCGGTGACGCCGAGGCGCTTGGGGTCGCCGGGCACGATCTCACCGGCGGCCTGTCCCTCGGCGATGAGCGCGATGGGGACGGCGAACGCGCGGTCGGCGGCCTCCTGGATCTCCGTCGCGGTGGAGATGTGCCTGCGCGCGAACATCAGCGGCAGCAGCTCCGGATTGTCCACGGCGAACCGCAGATACGCGCGGGCCAGAGTCTGCAGGCGGGTGGTGATCGGACCGTCGGTCGCGGCCTGTTCGAAGCACTCACCGAGGCGCTCCAGGCCGGTGACCGCGAGGGCGTCCAGCAGCGCCTGCTTGTCGCGAAAATGCCTGCTCGGTGCGGCGTGGCTGACGCCGGTGTCGCGGGCCAGCTGACGCAGCGACAACCCGTCGGCGCCGACGGTGCGCAACGCCTTCTCGGCGTGCCGCAGGAGGGCGGCGCGGAGGTCTCCGTGGTGATAGCGCGAATGCAGGGACATGGTGCAAGCAGGATATCCGACACACGGCAAATGTTTGCATTGACTACTTTGTAGTCGCTGACTACATTGACCTGTGCCATGACTGACAACACGCCGCCGCGCAGCATGCCCATCCGCGCCTGGTTCGCCCCCATCACGCTCGTCACCGTGCTGGCCGCGCTCCTGGGCACCATGTACCTCGGCTACACCGCCGACCCCGAGAAGCACCTGCACGACTTCCCGATCGCCATGGTCAACCAGGACGTCGGCGACACCCTCGCCGGCAGACCCACCAACCTCGGCGACCAGATCACCACCGCACTGGGGGAGAACATCCCCGCCGACAAGATCGACCTGCGCACCCTCGGCATCAACGAAGCCCAGCGGCAGCTGCAGAACGGCGAGGTCTACGGCGCGATCGTCATCCCCGGCGACTTCACCAAACGCGTCGCCGTCCTCGGCGCCGCCTCGATCGTCCCCGGCGAGGTCGAACGCCCGATCATCACCGTGCAGACCAACCCGCGCGCAGGCACCCTCGCCGCCCAGATCATGCAGACCATCGCCGACCAAGCCATGACCCAGGTCAACACCACCGTCGGCACCCAGCTCACCCAGCAGGTCCACGACGCGGTCGGCGCCACCCCGCTCAGCGGCGCCGCGCGACTGCAGCTCAGCCAGCCCATCGACGTCGTCGTCACCGCCTACCACCCACTGCCCGAAGGCACCGGCCAGGGCCTGGCCGCGTTCTTCTACACCCTCGTCCTGCTGATCGTCGGCTTCAGCGGCGCGATGATGATCAACTCCCTCGTCGACGGCTCCCTCGGCTTCGTCCCCGCCGAATACGGGCCGTGGCACAAGCCGACCGCCCCCGCCAAGATCAGCCGCTGGCGGACACTGCTCATCAAATGGGGGATCGCCGCGATCAGCGCACCCCTCGCCTCCGCCGCCTTCCTCGGTGTCGGCGCGCTGCTGGACATGTCGATCGAGCGACCCCTGCTGCTGTTCCTCTACGGCACCCTGGCCATCATCGCCATCGCGGTCACCGGCCTGTCGGTGATGGCCGCCTTCGGCACCGCGGGCCTGATGATCAACCTCATCGTGTTCGTCGTCCTCGGCATCCCCTCCTCCTCGGGCACCATCCCACTGGAAGCCACCCCGCGCTGGATCGCCGACCTGGCCGTCTTCGAACCCATGCACCAGATCTACCTCGCCGTGCGCGCCATCCTGTTCTTCGACGGCCGCCTCGAAGCCGGTCTGAGCCAAGGCCTCTGGATGACCCTGCTCGGCCTCGCGATCGGCCTGATCCTCGGCGCCGTCGCCACCCACACCTACGACCTGCGCGGCCTGTACCGCCTCGGTCTGGACCACCGCCGCGAACCGGCGACCGCGCAGTAGCGCACCCACCGACTAGTCACCCCACGTGGAAGGGCACTGATGCGCGAGTTCGAAGCCCCCGCTTCCTACACCGTTCCGGAACACGCGAACAATTCCGACAGCGTGTTCCGGCACGCGGAGCAGTCGCCCGACACGGTGCTGTTCCAGGTCGCGACCGACACCGGTGACCTCGCCGACGTCACCGCCGCCGAGTTCGCCCGCACGGTCACCGGTGTGGCCAAGGGCCTCATCGCCTCGGGAATCGAGCTCGGCGACCGGGTCGCGATCATGGCACCCACCCGCTACGAATGGATCGTGCTCGACCACGCCATCTGGGCGGCCGGCGGCTGCACCGTAGCCATCTACGACAGCTCCGCCGCCGAACAGGCCAAATGGATCCTTCAGGACTCGGCCACCCAGCTGCTCGTCGTCGACAGCGACAAACACCGCGCGGTGATCGACCAGATTCCCCTCGACTACCTGCCCGCCCTGCGCGAGATCCTGCAGATCGACCACGACGTGATCGCGGCCCTGACCGAGCGCGGCGCCCACCTCGCCGACGACGTCGTCCACACCCGCCGCGCCCAGGTCGGCGCGGCCTCACCCGCGACCCTCATCTACACCTCCGGCACGACGGGTCGGCCCAAGGGCGTCCTGCTCACCCACGCGAACCTCTACGCGGAGTCGAAATCCGACCGCATCGCACTGACCGAGTTCGTCACCGACGGCAACAAGACCCTGATGTTCCTGCCGCTCGCGCACGTCTTCGCCCGGGCGGTCACCCTGGCCGCGCTCGACGCGAAGGTCGTCGTCGCGTTCAGCTCCGACTGGTCCACCCTCGTCGACCAGTTCGGCAGCTTCCGGCCGAACTTCATCCTCGCGGTGCCGCGGGTCTTCGAGAAGGTCTTCCACGGCGCGAAGCAGAAGGCGCACGCGGGCGGCAAGGGCTGGATCTTCGACCGGGCGACCGAGACCGCGATCGCCTGGAGCGAGTCGCTGGACCAGGGCGGCCCAGGACTTCTGCGCAGGCTCGAACACGCCGTCTTCGACAGGCTCGTCTACCGGCAACTGCGTGCGGCCCTCGGCGGCCAGTGCACGGCGGCCGTCTCCGGCGGCGGACCGCTCGGCGCCCGGCTGGGTCACTACTTTCGCGGCGTCGGCGTCCCCATCTACGAGGGCTACGGCCTCACCGAGACGACCGCGGCGATCACCGTGAACACCCCCGGCAACACCCGGGTCGGCACGGTCGGCCGGCCGACCGAGGGCCACGGCATCCGTATCGCCGACGACGGTGAGCTGGTGTTGCGCGGACCGGTGGTCTTCGGCGAGTACTGGGGTAACCCTGACGCCACGGCGGCGGCGTTCACCGACGGCTGGTTCCGCACCGGTGATCTCGGCGCCATCGACCGTGACGGCTACCTGACGATCACCGGCCGCAAGAAGGAAATCCTCGTCACCGCGGGCGGCAAGAACGTCTCACCGGGCCTCCTCGAAGACGCATTGCGCGCGCACCCGCTGATCGGCCAGGCGATGGTGGTCGGTGATGGACGCCCGTTCATCGGCGCCCTGGTCACTCTCGACCCCGAGATGCTGCCCGGCTGGGCCCAGCGGCACGACCTGCCGGCCGACACCGCGCTCGACACGCTGATCGAGCACCCGGATCTCGTAGCGGAGATCGACGCGGCAGTCGCGGAGACGAACAAGCTGGTGTCCCATGCGGAGGCCGTCAAGAAGGTGCGCATCCTGCCGGTCGAATGGACCGAGGCGACCGGTGAGCTCACGCCGAAGATGTCGCTGCGGCGGGCTGAGGTCATGAAGAAGTACGCGACGGACGTGGAGAAGATCTATTCCTGATGCCCGGGACGACCCAAAGGCCACTCCACCTCCACGGTGCGGTGCTCGCGCAT
>NZ_JARWOJ010000238.1 GCF_029868625.1 Nocardia neocaledoniensis
GTTCCAGGCAACGGGATACAACCCCCGCCGCCCCGGTGCTGACCGACTGTAACACCCAGGCCAACGACCGCAGAAAGTAGCCCGCGCCGTCATGTCAGCTCACTGTAAACGGCCCGTTATGCCGAGCGGAATGCTCGGCACCACGGGCCGTTTCAGCGGGTAGGCGGGTCAGGAGATGAGTGGCGGCACCGCGCGCAGGCCCCGCGCGGCCGGGGCCCGGGGGTTTGGGGAACCCCCCCCCCCCAACCCGCCCGGGGGCGCCCCCCACCCCCCGGGCAACCCGGGGCCGTTTCCTGTGAGCTGACATGACGGCGCGGGCTACTTGCTGCGGTCGATGGCCTGGGTGATCCAGTCGGTCAGCACGGGCGCGGCGGGTGTTGTAGCCGGTGGCGTCGAACGCGCCCGTGTGGCATATCCAGTCGGTGTCTTCGCGCGCCGACGCTGCGCGGGGCGTGGGAGCGGGATCGGCGCACTGCGCGCCAGGTTCGCCCGCGGCGAGTCACCGAGTCCCGAGTTACTGGCGAGTTCCGGCGGATCGCGATCGTACGTGGCGGTCAGCTCATGACGCGATCGGCGTTGCGGCGAGCCGTGTTCGGGCGACCGAACTGTTCGATCACATTGGCGGTGTTCAACAGCCGGGACACGTGGGAGGGATACCAGCGGTGTCCGCCGCCCGGTGTGGGAATTCCTCTGGCGTTGAGTTCGGCGACGATGCCTCGGTAGCTGATTCCTGTGCGATGCATGTTCACAACGAGTGCGAGGACCTCATCAGGGCAGACGCGCGGTCGTCCGCGTCTCCGGCACCCGGTCATCGACGGCCCCGGCGAGCGTTGCGAGCAGCAGGCCGAGGTTGGTCGGCCGAGCGGGTGCGCAAGATGGCGTTCATCAGTGAGATCAACGCCCCGAGCGTCGCGTCGAAGATTCGCATGGCGCGTGCGCTTCGGCGGTTGTTTCCGAAGACGGCGACCACAGCGGCTAGCGAAACCACGAGGGCGAACAGCGTTATAGGTATGAGAACCGTGGCGGTAATGATGATCGGGGCCAAGCCCCAGGTCGTGTGGGCTTGGCTGAGATGGGTCAGCAACGTGCACTCCCGTGTGGGTTCGGAGCGCGACGCCGTGTCAGTGTGCGGGCGCGCTCCAGAGGTGGATTCGAGTCGGCTGTTCACGAGCCGGGTTCGGTCCACGGGACACTCGCGGGGAGGCGGTGACGGCCTGCCCTGGGCAGCAATTACCGGCAGTGGGGGGGGGCGAGGTTGGGCGGCGGGGCGGGGAGGGCGGGGGCCGCGGGGGGGGGGGGGGGGCGCGGCGGGGGGGGAA
>NZ_JARWOJ010000239.1 GCF_029868625.1 Nocardia neocaledoniensis
GTGGGTCGCTGGCCGGGGTCGGCGTCTTCGCCGCCGCCGGGCTCGCGGACATGGCGTGGCATCTGAGGTTCGGGGTCGAATCCGGGCTCGACGCGTTGGTCAGCCCGACACACCTACTCCTGTTCACCGCGCGCACCGTCGCCGGCCTGGCCGCGCGAATGCTGGAGCGGGAGAACGAGTCGGGGGGCGCGGGGGGGGGCGCCGCCCGCGCGGGGGGGGGGGGCGGGGGGGGGGGGGGGGGGGGCGGGGGGGGGGCCACCTCCGGCTACGGGGGTGTGGTGTCCGGGGGTGCGCGTTGCCGGGTCACCGCCCTTCGGGTTCCCCGGTATTGGGCGTTCGGGCATCAGGTCCTCAGCTCATCAAGGACTTCAACGACCGGCCCGCGGCCTCGATGACGCCGGGTTCGTGGCCGTTGGCGATCATGTTGACGATCACGCCGTCGATGCCGTGGTCGAGGACGCGGGTCTGGATCTGCTCGGCGACCTCGTCGGGGGTGCCGACGAACTGGCGGTCGGCGGGGGAATTGCGGATCTCCTCGGGGGAGAGCGCGGACAGGTCGATGCCGGCGCGGGCGAGCATGTCGGACTGGAGCTTTCGGGCGCGGTCGCCGTCCTCGTCGGCGATGACGAAGGCCAGGAAGCTGGTCTCGAGGGTGGCCGGGTCGCGGTCGGCCTCGGCGCAGCGCTGGTGCAGCGCCTCGATCTTGCGCGGCAGCTCGGAGGCATTGCTGATGATGTTGAGGTGGTCGGCGAAGCGGGCCGCCAGGCCGAAGGTCTTCTTCTCCCCGCCGCCACCGAGCATGATCGGCAGGTCGTCGCGTACGCGCGGCTCGTTCATCGCGTTCTCGGTGTGGTACCAGCGGCCGTCGAAGGTGGGCCGCTGTCCGTGCAGCATCGGGGCGATGATCTCGAGCGCTTCCTCCAGCTTCTGGAAGCGCTCGGTGAAGGTGCCGAACTCGAACCCGTACTGCTGGTGCTCGAGCTCGAACCAGCCCGCGCCGATCCCGAGCACGGCCCGCCCACCGCTCACCACATCGAGCGTGGTGACCGTCTTGGCGAGCAGCGCAGGATTGCGGTAGGTGTTGCCGGTGACCAAGGCGGACAACTGGATTCGCTCGGTCGCGGTGGCCAGCCCACCGAGCGCGGTGTAGGCCTCCAGCATCGGCTCGTCCGGCTGCCCGATCCCCGGCAGCTGATAGAAATGGTCCATCACGAAAGCGGCGTCGAACCCCGCCGCCTCCGCCGCTGCGGCCTGCGCGATCACCGTGGGAAACAGCTCGCGCACCGAGTCCGTATTGCTGAAATTGGGCATCTGGTAACCGAGGCGAATGCTCATGCGCAAAGCGTATGACTTGGAGTGCACTCCAGGTCAAGCGCGAATCAGGCTCGGGTAGTCGAGGAGGTCGATGTCGTTGGCGGCCTTGTCGCCGTATTTCAGCATGAGGGTGAACAGGCGGGAGCCGAGGAACCAGTTGCGCGCCCGGATGCCGAGCGCGGTCTTCGGGGCGAGGAACGGGCCCGCGTTGGAGTTGCCCGCGATCTTGGCGTAGCGGCGCATGATGCGCTCGTAGGCGGCGAACGCGGTGACGTGATCGCCTGCGGCGGTAGCGAGTTCGCCCGCGAGGACGTAGGCGCCGACGACGGCCAGGCCGGTGCCGAAGCCGGCCAGGGTGTTGCCGTAGGCGGAGTCGCCGACCAGGGCGACGCGGCCGCGGGTGTACTCGCCGTGCATTCGGACCTGGCTGATCGAGTCGAGGTAGATGTCGTCGCACTCGGCCAGGTCGGCGAGCATGCGCGGTGCGTGCCAGCCCATGTCCGCGAAGGTGGACTCGATGATCCGGCGAGCCGCTGAGGTGTCCTCGCGCGCGTAATCCAGTACGGGACTGCTGAACATGTACATCTGCTGTGCCTTGGAGCCGCCGTCGACGGCGAGCTTGCCCGGTGTGTTGTGGGCGAAGCCGCGGGCTCGTTCGCGCGGCAGGCTCGTGTCGGTCCACCGGCTGGCGCCTGCCACGCAGTAGTAGCGGCCGAGGTGGTGCACGAAGTCCGCTTCCGGTCCGAACGCGAGTTTCCTGACCCGCGAATGGATTCCGTCGGCGCCGAGCACCAGGTCGAAGGTGTGCGGCTGCCCGTGCTCGAACGCGACCCGCACCTCGTCGCCGGTGTCGGTGAGCGCGGTGATCGTGTCGCCGAAGACGTAGTCGACGGAGTCCGCGGTGCGCTCGTACAGGATCTCGGCGAGGTCGCCGCGCAGGATCTCGACGTCGCCGCCGGTGAATTCGCCCGACATCACCGCGAGCTCGCGACCCGCGTCGTCGACGAACACCATGTCGGTGGTTCCGGTGCGCCGGGCGCGGACCGCGTCGAGCACGCCCATGCGCTCGAGCACCGTCAGATGCGTGCGGCCCTTGAAGTCGACGGCTTGGCCACCCGGCCGCAGCGCGGGCGCGCGTTCGACCACGGTGACCTCGAAGCCGTACCGATGCAGCCAGTAGGCCAGGGACGGGCCCGCGATGCTCGCGCCGGAGATGAGTACGCGCATGATCTGCTCCTCGTGTCAGAATCTGCGTCCACTGGAATCTGTATCCATCGGACACGGATTAGAGTATGGTAGACACAGTTCGAGTGTCAATCGGGGATTTTTCGAGAGGACCGACGATGCCGACCACCGTCGAACTGCTGTGGGGGACCGCCCAGCGCCCCACCCGCGGCCCCAAGCCGGCCCTCACCCTGGACGGGATCGTGGCGTCCGCGATCGCGCTCGCCGACGCCGAAGGGCTCGCGGGACTGTCGATGCAGCGCCTGGCCCAGGGCCTCGGCTTCACCAAGATGTCGCTGTACCGGTACGTCCCCGGCAAGGAACAGCTGACCGCGCTCATGCTCGACACCGCGATGGGCACGCCACCCGAGCCCGGCGGCAAGGGCTGGCGTGCCGACCTGCGGGCCTGGGTGGAGGCCATCTTCGCGCGCTACCGGACCCACCCGTGGACCATCGAACTGACCCTCGGCCTGCGCCCGATCGGCCCCAACGAGCTGAGCTGGACCGAGGCCGCGCTCACCGCCACCGAGGGCACCGGCCTCACCGGCCCCGAACGGCTCGACACGATCGTGCTGCTCAACGGCCACGCGCGCAGCCTCGCCCAGCAGGTCGACTCGGTGGGCGACGGCGCGAACGACCAGGTCGTCGAGCAGTTCACCGCGATGATGGGCGCGGCGGGCGACCGGTTCCCCGCGGTCAGCGCGGCCTTCGCCGAAGAGGCCGCCTCGACCAGTGGAGCCAACGACGCGTTCGACTTCGGCGTGGAGCGGATCCTCGACGGGCTGGCCGTGCTGATCGAGCGGCGGGGGTCTGGTCTCTAGACCGCGAACGCCCTAGGCTCGCAGCATGAACGACCAGCCGGAACTGCCGGAGAACGCCGTCACCGTCGTCCGCGAGTTCTTCGCCGCCATGGAAGTCGGCGCCGTCGACGAGGCGCTGGAGTTGCTCGACCCGGAGATCGTCTGGAAGAACGCCGGCCTGCCGACCGTGCGCGGCAAGAACCGGGTCGCCGGCCTGCTGCGCGGCCTGAACCGGCCGCAGCTCGCCTTCTCCGCCGACATGCACCACATCGCCGGTGACGGTGACATCGTGCTCACCGACCGCACCGACTTCCTGCGCCTCGGACCGGTGACGATCGCGTTCTGGGTCACCGGCACCTTCGAACTGCGCGCGGGCCGAATCGTGCTGTGGGACGACCGCTTCAGCATGGGCAACGTGCTGCGCGGCACCGTCGTCGGCGCCGCCCGCGCCATCCTGCGCCGCTGACCTACCGGTGCCTGTTCAGGTACTCCAGATAGGTCGGCCGTAAGACGTCGGCGAGTTTGCCGTCGCCCGCGTGGAAGTAGTCGTCGATCATCGGCAGGACGTACCTGATGTCGGCCTCGCTCTCGCCGAGGTCGCCCGCCTCGGCCTGGGCGGCCGGGATCGATTTGAGCAGCTCCCACAGGAAGCGCACGTCACCGTGCCGAACGGCCGTCTTCACCGCCCGGTCGTGCAGTTCCTTCGACGACAGTTTCTCCAGATCCTGCTCCTGCGTCATGATCCGACTCTAGCGCTCACCGGTGACATCGCGCCGGATCCGGGCGGACGGCGCCGGTTAACGACAAATTCACGGACACGTCCGGCTGTCCGGCAGCGCACACCGGGGGTCGACCGGTAGCGTCGGTGATGCGGGTCGCGTCGGTGTGACTCGTACGGGAGGTCCTGACCGTGACTGAGCTACTCAGTGCGAGAGGGCCGGCACCCGGCCCTAGAGGTGGCTGACCAGCCATCTTCAGGACGGACCGGTCCAGCGAGATCGTTCGCGCGGGTGCCGTGCGAACACATAAGGAGCCCACCGTGACTGCTGCACGCTCCGTTTCCGCCCCCGCGATGCACACGGCCTCGGCCTCGAAGAAGGGGGCAAGCCCCTCGCGTTCCGGTCGCAAGACTTTCATCGTCGACACCTCGGTCCTGCTCTCGGATCCCTGGGCTGTCACCAGGTTCGGCGAACACAAGGTGGTACTGCCGCTGGTCGTCATCAGCGAGCTGGAGGCCAAACGGCACCACCACGAACTCGGCTGGTTCGCCAGGGAAGCCCTGCGCATGCTCGACGACCTGCGTGTCAAGCACGGCAGGCTCGATCAGGCGCTGCCGATCGGCACCGAGGGCGGCACCTTGCAGGTGGAGCTCAACCACACCGATCCGTCGGTGTTGCCCGCCGGATTCCGTTCGGAGACCAACGATTCCCGCATCCTCGCCTGCGCGCTGAACTTCTCGGCCGAGGGCGAAGACGTGGTGTTGGTGTCCAAGGACATCCCGCTGCGGGTCAAGGCGAGCGCGGTCGGCCTGTCCGCCGACGAGTACCACGCCCAGGACGTGGTGACCTCCGGCTGGAGCGGCATGGTCGAACTCGACGTCGCGAGCGCCCAGATCGACCAGCTCTACACCGATTCGGTGATCGACCTGGACGAGGCGCGGGAACTGCCCTGCCACACCGGCATCCGGCTGCTCGGCAGCAGCTCGAGCGCGCTGGGCCGGGTCACCCCGGACAAGCGGGTCCAGCTGGTGCGGGAGCGGGAGGCCTTCGGCCTGCACGGCCGCTCGGCCGAGCAGCGCATCGCCCTCGATCTGCTGCTCGACGAGAGCATCGGGATCGTGTCGATGGGTGGTCGCGCGGGCACCGGTAAGTCGGCGCTGGCGCTGACCGCCGGGCTCGAGGCGGTGCTCGAGCGGCGGACCCAGCGCAAGGTGGTCGTGTTCCGGCCGCTGTACGCGGTGGGCGGCCAGGAACTGGGCTACCTGCCGGGGTCGGAGAGCGAGAAGATGGGCCCGTGGGCGCAGGCCGTCTTCGACACGCTCGACGGGCTGGCCAGCCGCGAGGTGATGGAGGAGGTGCTCAGCCGCGACATGCTCGAAGTGCTGCCGCTGACCCACATCCGCGGGCGCTCGCTGCACGACTCGTTCGTGATCGTCGACGAGGCGCAGTCGCTGGAGCGCAATGTGCTGCTCACGGTCCTGAGCCGGCTCGGCACCGGTTCGCGCGTGGTGCTCACCCACGATGTCGCCCAGCGCGACAATCTGCGGGTCGGCAGGCACGACGGCGTGGCCGCGGTGATCGAGAAGCTCAAGGGTCATCCACTGTTCGCGCACATCACGCTCACCCGTTCCGAGCGCTCGCCGATCGCGGCGCTGGTGACCGAGATGCTCGAGGAGTACGGACCGAACGCGTAATCGCGGCAATCGGGCCGCGTCGCGGCCCGTAATCCGTTTGATTACCGCGAACTGTGGGTATTATCCGCGGCGACACCAATCCAGCAACGGCTCGGCGAACAACGTTCCGCCGGGCCGTTGCGGATGTCGGCCAGGCTCCATTCCGGGGTGTGCCCCGGGGGGCTACTCGCGAGAGGATGGATATGAACCACTTCGCTCGACGTACTGCCGCCGGAGGCGCCGCCGCGCTCGCCGCCGCCGCACTGCTGCTCGCCGCCGGTTGCAGCGACGAGGATCAGGACAAGGCCAAAGACACCATCGCCAGCGTCACCTCGAACATGAGCGGGCCCGACGCCACCACCACCGCCCCCGGTGGCATGGGCGGCTCGGCCACCGAGACCACCGAGCCGGGCGGCATGGAGGGCTCCGGCACAGCCACCCCGTCGGGCACCGCGGGTTCGGCCGCAGGCGACTCGACCACCATCAACACCCCGAACGGTGAGATCACCGTCTCCGGCGAGGTCTACAAGAAGTACGTCGCCGCCGGTGGCGCGACGAGCCCGCTCGGCGCACCGGAGGAAGCCCAGGAATCGGGCCCCAACGGCGGCCAGTACCAGGACTTCGAGGGCGGCACCATCTACTGGAGCAGCGATTCCGGCGCCCACATCGTGTGGGGCGACATCCGCGAGGCGTGGGAGGAGAACGGCGGCGCCAACGGCACCCTCGGCTACCCCACGAGCGACGAGAAGGACATCCCCGGCGGTAAGCAGAGCGACTTCACCGGCGGCACCATCACCTGGGTCAACGGCCAGACGACCGTCACCCCGAAGTAGTTCGACGACCTGCCCGGGGGGGGGGGGCCCCCCCGGCCCCCCCCCCGCGGGGGGGGGGGGAAGTTTTGGGGGGGGGGAAAAAAATTTAGACCCCCCGGGGGGGGGGTTTGGGGGGGGGCGGGCGGGGGCGCGGGGGGGGGGGGCGCGCCCGCGCCGCAGGGGGGGGGCGGCCGACGGCGGGTCGCGACGGGTGGCCTCCCGGACTCGGGGTGAACCCT
>NZ_JARWOJ010000240.1 GCF_029868625.1 Nocardia neocaledoniensis
TCGTGTCGGGCGCCCGGTCCGGCGCGGCCCACTCGTCCTTAAATTTTATCTTGTCTTTAAAACTTCCGCGGGGGGGGGCGGCGCCCCCCCCCACGGTGCCCCGGCTCGGACACCGCCCAGCTCACCGCATGGACCGGTCCACACGCACGGCCGGCTCGGCCCACGGATCACGGCCGGTGCGGACGGGCCACAGCCCCGGCGCCGCCGTGTAGGGCGCCAGGTCGGCGCGCAGCCGATGCCGTCCCGGCCCGGGCCGGATCGCGCGGTGCACGGCGAACGCGGTGAGCGCCCCGATCAGCACCAGCCCGGCCCAGACGAACCGGTCGGCGCCGGCCGCTCTGGCCGCACCGAAGACAGCTCCCGTCGCCAGGTTCCCCGCCAGGATCGCCACGCCGACGATCGTGTTGTAGAACCCGTAGTGCGTCGCGACGAGCTTGCCGTCGGCCATCGAGACGACGGTGTCCATCTCGAAGGGGAACACCGCGGCGGTCCCGACCGCCAGCACGGCGGCCGCGAGCAGCAGGGCTGTCGCGCCGAAGGCGCCGGGGCCCGGCACCAGCACCAGCGGAACGAACGCCGCCGCGAGCACACCGACCCCGTTCACCAGGCCGCGCCCGGTTCCCCAGCGCGCCCGGAACCGGGCGGTGATCCGCACCTGTCCGGCGACGGCGACGACGCCGGACACCACGAACACCAGCGCGGTCAGTGTCTGCGCGCCCGCCGCGGAGATGACCTCCGCCTGCAGCGGCAGCGCCAGGTACACCTGGAACGAGAGCACATACGACCCGCCCATCGCCACCGCGAACGCCACGAACCGCCGGTTTCCCGCGATGGCGCGCCAGTCGCCCAGCACCGACCCCGGCGCGGTGGCGCCTCGCCGTTGCGGCAACGCGCACAGCTGCGCGAC
Source organism: Nocardia neocaledoniensis (assembly GCF_029868625.1). Lineage (GTDB taxonomy): Bacteria > Actinomycetota > Actinomycetes > Mycobacteriales > Mycobacteriaceae > Nocardia > Nocardia neocaledoniensis_A. The sequence continues at coordinate 908 of NZ_JARWOJ010000240.1, forward strand.
CGACAGCACCGCGAACACCACGGCGGCCGCCGCCGCGACCCAGCGGAAGTCCACGCCCAGCAGGGCGATGCCGACCAGCGGCCCGGCCAGGATGCCCGCCTGGTAGAACACGTTGAACACCGCGAAGGCCTCGACCCGCCGCTGCTCACCCGCCTCCGCCGCCAGGTAGGCGCGCACAGCGGGATTGAACAGCGCACCGGCGAATCCCGTTGCCGCCGAAGCGATCACCAGCATCGGTAACGAGGTCGCGAAGATCAGCGCCGCGAATCCCGCGGTGCGCAGCAGGCATCCGGCGACGATGAGCGGCTTGTAGCCGAGCCGATCGGCCAGGGTGCCGCCGAGCAGGAACATCCCCTGCTGGGAGAAGTTGCGCACGCCGAGCACGAGGCCGACGGCCCACGCCGCCAGCCCGAGCGGCCCCGACAGGTAGCCCGCCAGATAGGGCATCAGCATGTAGAAGCCGAGATTGATGCCGAACTGGTTGATCATGAGCAGCCGGGCCGGGGTGTCGAAGCCGGCGAAGACCCGCAGTGTTTTCACACGATCACCGGCCCTGGTGCGACGGACGGCGCCGCCGGATCGACCACCGTCGCGCAGCGGGTCCACGACTCGACCACACGCTCGGCCGGGTGCGCGATGGTCGCGGGTTCGCCGGGCGGCGGACCGGTGAGGAGATCGTGTGCGCGGCAATAGGTGTCGTTGTAGACGGTGTCGAAGTAGCGGTGCGGTCCGTCCGGGAACACCGCCGCGACCGTCGTTCCCGGATCCGTGGTGCGCGCGACCCAACCCGCGACGAGCGCGACCGCGCCGACGCTCCAGCCACCGGTGGCGTAGTGCGTGGCCGCCAGCGCACGGCAGGCCCAGACCGCCTCCGCCGGGGCGACCCAGTGGACCTCGTCGAACGCGTCGTAGTCGACGTTGGCAGGCAGGATGTTCGAGCCGAGCCCCCGCATGAGGCGCGCACCCGCGGGTTGGCCGAAGATCGTCGAGGCCACGGTGTCGACCCCGATCAGGCGCAGTGCGGGATGGTGGCGCCGCAGGGCGCGGGCGACGCCCGCGGAATGCCCGCCGGTGCCGACCGCGCACACCAGCACGTCGACGCGGCCCAGCTGTTCGAGCAGTTCGTCGGCCAGCCCGGCGTAGCCGTCCGACGCGTCGGGATTGCTGTACTGATCCGGGCACCACGCGGTGGGTTCGGCGGCGAGCAGCGCGGCGACCCGATCACGGCGCGCCTGCTGCCAGCCACCGACCGGGTGCGGGCGGTCCACCAGGTCGACCCGCGCCCCGAACGCCGCCAGCATGCGGGCCACGATCGGCTCCAGCCCCGGATCGGTGACCACGGTCACCGGGTGTCCGTGTTCGAGCCCGGCCAGCGCGAGGCCCAGTCCGAAGGTGCCACTGCTGGATTCGACGATCGGAGCGCCGGGACGGAGGTCGCCTCGCTCCTGCGCGCGACGCACCATGTGCAGGGCGGGCCGGTCTTTCATCCCGCCCGGATTGAATCCTTCCAGTTTGGCCCAGAAACCCCGGTCGCCGGTGGCCAGCGGCGCACCCACCCACATCACCGGGGTGTTGCCGACCAGGGCGTGCGGCCGGGCGGCGAGCGCGGGAAGAGTCCTGTCGAGCGCGTATTCCTGCATGTCTGTCGCTTCCTGTGGGCTCCGCCGGGCACGGCGGAGCGGACGAGAACGGGCAGCGGACACCGGCCCACCCACGGCGGGCGGCCTGACGCTGACCGGTCAGCGCCGACAGACGCAGATCTGGCAGAGGATGTCGCGACCCCGGCGACAGGGCGGCGAGGAGCGCGGCGGCCCACGCGGCGCGAGTGCCGGATGACCGAGACTCGCGAACAGGACGAGCACCAGCCCGCCGAACAGACCGAGCGCGGGCAGGACGAGGCCGCTGTCGGACACCGGCGTCTCGGCGAGACAGTGATCGGGCAGCGGATGGTCGGGAACGACGTGATCGGCCGACGCGACGACCGTGCCGACGAGCCCGGCATCGTGGTGCTCGTCGTGATGCCCGGTGGTGCAATCGATCCCGAGCGCGCACAGGACGGCGACCACGAACAGCAGCGCGCGCAGGGCTGCCGCGGGCGCGACGGAACGGCCGGTCGACTGACCCACCGCACCTCCCTTCCGCGCGCCGACGACGAACTCCGCCGACCAAGCTACTACGTCGATGCGTAGACGCTGGTCAGCGCGCTGCCAGGGCGCGGGGAGCGCACCTCAGCCGTTCCGCCACCGCGCGATCGCCCGGCCGAGATCGGTGCGCGGCGGCTCGTCGTAGAGCCATTCTCGGGCCAGGTGATGCCAATTGGCACTGGCCCGGAGCTGGCCGAGGGTCGCGAAGGTGAACAGGTCGGCGCGACGGGAGAAGACGTGTTCGGGTGGAAGCAGCTGGCGGTGCATGCCCTGGAATTCCACCGCGCGGGGGTCGACGGCGAGCAGCACCGCGCTGGTGGCCAGTTCCGGGGTGATCATCACTTCCTCGTCGAGCAGGTGCCACCCGCAGGCGGCCCACACATAGGCCAGGCACTCCTCTACCGTGACGCCGGCGTCCGGGTCGATGATGCCGCGCCCGACCCACGCCGCGTAGAGGTCGTCGGGGCGGTTCTCGCCCGCCGCGCGCAGACAGGATCGCTCGAACTCGACGTGCTCGGGCGCCATCCGGTTGTAGAGCCCGAAGTCGACGAAGGCGAGCTTGCCGTCGTCGGCGAGCAGGACGTTGCCCGGATGTGGATCGCCGCAGAACTCGTTGTCGGTGAACAGGGCGCCGAGGTAGAAGCGGTAGATGAGCTCGCCGTAATGGTCACGCTCGGCGGCACCCAGTGCCTGCAGATGCGAGAAGGTCTGGCCGACGACGTATTCGGTCACCAGCACGTTGCGCGAGCAGTACTCCTCGACGGCATCGGGCACGGTGATGAAGGGATGCCCGCGGTAGCGTCGCGCGACCCGGTGCTGGGTCCGGGCTTCCCGCAGGTAGTCGAGTTCGCTGCGCAGATTGTCGGCGATCTCCTCCAGCACGCCGGTGTCGGCCATCGACGGCAACACGGATCTGGCCATCTTGCTGAGGAATTCGAGGTTGCCGATATCGGCGTTGATGGCGCGTTCCACGCCGGGATATTTGACCTTCACTGCCACGACCCGCCCGTCGCGCAGCCGCGCGCGGTGCACCTGGCCGATCGAGGCGGCCGCGATCGCGGTCTCGTCGAACTCGGCGAACACGCTCGACAGCGGACCCAGATCGTTCTCGATCACGCGCCGCATCATCGAGAACTCCACGGCCGGAGCGCGATCGCGCAGGGCGGCGAGCTGGCGTGCGAACTGTTCGCGATGCGATTCGGGCACGAAATCGAGGTCGAGCACCGACAGCATCTGCCCCAGCTTCATCGCCGAGCCCTTCATGCTGCCCAGCACCGCCACGATCTGCTGGGCGGTCTGCATCGCCGACCGTTCCGCCAGCACCTGCCGGGCTTCCTCGGTGCGCCCGAGCATCGACAGCCGCGTGCCGAGGCCGCGCACGGTCTGTTCCGCGGCCAGCTGCCCGAGTTTCGCGCCACGTACCGCGCGCCCCGCTGGCACTCCGCCGGCCGTCATCGCCACCCCCGTCGAGCCGTCCAGCGTCTATCGCGCGTCACCCTACCCCGGGAATCGATCAAGCGCCCAGTTGACGAACGAAGACCCCGGTGGATGCCGGGGTCTTCGTCGCTGTCGCGGTGGTTACACGCGTTCCTTCGAGCGGGTGCGCACCCGCAGGGCGATGGGCTTGGAGGTCTCGGCGAAGAAGTCGTTGCCCTTGTCGTCGACGACGATGAACGCCGGGAAGTCCTCGACGTCGATCTTCCAGACCGCTTCCATACCGAGCTCGGGGTACTCCAGGACCTCGACGTTCTTGATGCAGTCGAGCGCGAGGCGGGCGGCGGGGCCGCCGATGGAGCCCAGGTAGAAGCCGCCGTGCTCGTTGCACGCCTTGGTGACCTGCGCGGAGCGATTGCCCTTGGCCAGCATGACCATCGAGCCGCCCGCGGCCTGGAACTGGTCGACGTAGGAGTCCATCCGGCCCGCCGTGGTGGGACCGAACGAGCCGGAGGCGTAGCCCTCGGGGGTCTTGGCCGGACCGGCGTAGTAGACGGCCATGTCGCGCAGGTACTGCGGCATCGGCTCGCCCGCGTCGAGACGTTCCTTGATCTTGGCGTGCGCGATGTCGCGGGCCACGACCAGCGGGCCGGTCAGCGAAAGGCGGGTCTTCACCGGGTATTTCGACAGCTCGGCGCGGATCTCGTCCATCGGCCGGTTCAGGTCGATCTTCACCACGTCGCCACCGAGGATCTCCTCGGTCTGCTCCGGGAGGTACTGGGCCGGTTCGGTTTCCAGCTGCTCCAGGAAGATGCCGTCCTTGGTGATCTTGGCCAGCGCCTGGCGGTCGGCCGAGCAGGACACCGCGATGGCGACCGGGCAGGAGGCGCCGTGGCGGGGCAGCCGGACCACGCGCACGTCGTGGCAGAAGTACTTGCCGCCGAACTGCGCGCCGATGCCGAACTCGCGGGTGAGCTGGAAGACCTCTTCCTCGAGCTCCAGATCACGGAAGGCGTGGCCGGTGATCGAACCCTCGGTGGGCAGGTTGTCCAGGTAGTGCGCCGAGGCGTACTTGGCTGTCTTCAGGGCGAATTCGGCGCTGGTGCCGCCGATGACCACGGCGAGGTGGTACGGCGGGCAGGCCGCGGTGCCCAGCGACCGGATCTTCTCGTCGAGGAACTCGAGCATGCGCTCGGGGTTCAGGACGGCCTTGGTCTCCTGGTAGAGGAACGACTTGTTGGCCGAACCGCCGCCCTTGGCCATGAACAGGAACTTGTAGACCGGATTGTCGGCGTCACCCTCGGTCGAGTACAGCTCGATCTGGGCGGGCAGGTTGGAGCCGGTGTTCTTCTCGTCCCACATGGTGATCGGGGCGAGCTGGGAGTAGCGCAGGTTCAGCGTGGAGTACGCGTCGAACACCCCGCGGCTGATCCATTCCGCGTCGTCGACGCCGGTCAGCACGCCCTCGCTCTTCTTGCCCATCACGATCGCGGTGCCGGTGTCCTGACACATGGGCAGCACGCCGCCCGCGGAGATGTTGAGGTTCTTGAGCAGGTCCAGCGCCACGAAGCGGTCGTTACCCGAGGACTCCGGGTCGTCGATGATCTTGCGCAGCTGACGCAGGTGCGCGGGGCGCAGGTAGTGGCTGATGTCGTGGATCGCCGTCTCGGTGAGCAGCCGCAGCGCCTCGGGCTCGACCTGCAGGAAGGTGCGACCGTTGTGCTCGAAGGTGCTGACCCCCTCGGTGGTGAGCAAGCGGTACGGCGTGTCGTCGGCGCCGATCGGCAGCAGATCGGAATAGCGGAACTCCGGCGCGGTCACGAATCGCACTCCTCGGGTGGCTGGTCACAAAGCACTCGGAGCCTATCGAGCACCGCCGCCCACCCGCTGGTTAGGCAACCCTATGTGACGCGAACGACCACACCTGAACCAACATCGAGGTTGCACGTTCAACACAAACGGTGCTACCCATTCTCCGGACGGTGGCGGGGTGTGCACCGTTCCAATCCGAAGCCTGCACCTTCAGACTGGAGCTCGATCGTGACCGATCCACAGTGGCTCGATGATGTCGAAATGCGTGCCTGGCTGGGCTATGTCCGGACCCGCGACCTGATCGCCGCGGCGATCGGGCGCGACGCGGTCCGGGCCGCCGACCTCAGCTGGGTGGAGTACTCGGTCCTCGTGTACCTCGCCGACGCGCCGGGTCAACGACTGACCTTCGCCGATCTCGCCGGCGCGCTCGAATGGTCGCAGAGCAGGCTCTCGCACCAGATCACCCGCATGCAGAAGCGCGGACTGGTGACCAGGGAGACGATGCCGCACGACCAGCGCCGCACCGTGGCCAGGCTGACGCCGGCGGGCGGGCAGTTGCTCACCACGGCGGCGCCCGCGCACGTGCGCAGCGTGCGCAGGCACATGATCGACGTGCTCGATCGCGGCCAGCTCGCCGCGCTCGCCGAGATCTACGACGTGCTGATCAACCACCACCGCAGTGCGGCAGGAGGATTCGGGCCCACCGGGCGGGGTCAGGACGCGGCCGAGGCGGCGCAGGAGCCCGCCGCCGACATGGCGGGCGGCTAGCTCCCCGCGCTGCCACCTCCGCCGGTGCCGCCGCCCCCGCCGCCGCTGCTGTCCGGACGTTGACCGAGACCACCGCGCAGCACCTTGCCACCCGCGACGGGAACACCGCGGTCGTACACACCGCTGCCCGACGGACGGACGAAAGTGCCCGCGGCCAGCAGGACGGCGGCGCCGACGGCCGGGTACAGGAAGGTGTCGGTGTGCCGATACCAGAACGTCTTGTAGCGGTTGTCGGAGGTGTCGCACTTCTCGTCGGCCACCCGGGTGTTGGTGCTGGTGTCGACGCACACCCCCACCGCGGTCGGCTGCGCGGCGCCGCTGGTGGTCGTCGGCCCGGCCGTACCGGTGGTCCTGGTCGAGGTCACCGCGGGTTTGGTGGTCGTGGTCGCGCGGTGCGAGGTGGACTCGACCCCGCTGCCGCACCCGGTCGACACCAGCGCGACCGCCACCACGGCGGGCAGCGTGCAGGTGACGCTGCGCGACTTCATCATCCGGACGCGACGGTGCCCGCCGCTGGTTCCCCCACTCACGATTCCCCCTCGGACACTGCGATTTTCGATCGAACGCGATCGGTCACCGATGGTATCGGTATGCCCCGGCCCGCGGACACGAAAACACCCGCGGCTCCGGGAGGCCCGGGCCGCGGGTGTTCGTCGACATCGGCTAGCGCGCGAGATCCGCCGTGGTGAGCGGACGTTCGTAGCCCGCCGGGACGCCGAGCGCGCGCTCGAACCCGTCGGGCACGATGACGTCGCCCCGATCGAGATCGGCGATCGAGGTCTTACGCAGGCCGAGCAGCGCGGAATCGATGCCGCCACGCAGGATGTCGAGTACGTTCTCCACGCCCGCTTGGCCGTTGGCGGCCAGACCCCACAGGTAGGCGCGGCCGATGAGCACCGCGCGGGCGCCCAGCGCCACGGCCTTGACGACATCGCTACCGCGCCGGATGCCCCCGTCGAGGACCACCTCGATCTGGCCGCCGACCGCGTCGGCGAGCACCGGCAGGGCCCGGATCGCGGCGGGGGTGCCGTCGAGGTTGTTGCCGCCGTGATTGGACACCGAGATACCCGCCACGCCCGCGTCGACCGCGCGCAGCGCGTCGTCGACCCGCATCACGCCCTTGAGCAGCACCGGACCGTCCCACTGGGAGCAGATCCAGGCGACGTCGTCCCAATCGGGGGCCGGGGTCTGCATCCACTCGCCGTAGGCACCGAAGAAGCCGGGCGCCGCGCCGCCGCCGACCGCCATGTTCGGGGCGGTGAGGTCGGGGATGGAACCCGAGCGCAGGTAGGTGGCCAGCCAGCGCGGCCGGGCGAGGGTCTGCGGCGCGAACTTCATCATGGTGCGCAGGTTCAGCGATTCGGGGATGACCGGGCTGCCCCAGTCCCGGCCGTGCGAGAACGACCAGTCCAGGGTGAGGATGAGCCCGACCGCGCCCGCCGCCTTCGCCCGCGCCATCCGCTCCAGGATCTGGTCCCGGTCGCCGCACCAGTACAGCTGGAACAGTGTCGACGGATTGGCCGCGATCACCTCTTCGATCGACTTGCTCGCGAAGGAACTCAGGCCCATGGCGATCCCGCGCGCGGCCGCGGCCCTGGCGACGGCGACCTCGCCGTCGGGGTGCACGGCCTGCACGCCGGTGGGCGAGATCAGCACCGGCATCGAGACCTGCTGGCCGAGCACGGTGGTCGACTGGTCACGCTCGCCGATCGGGCCCGCGCAGTGCGGGGCGAAGCCGAGCTCGGTGAACGCGGCCTGGTTGTCCTCGATGGTCTGGCCGCGTTCCGAGCCCGCGATGAGCGCGCCGTACACCGACTTCGGCAGGCGCTTGCGGGCACGGCGCTGCGCCTCGGCGACGGTCTCGAACCAGGGGTTCATCGATGTGTTCCTTCCTCACGATCCTGCGGCCACCAGTGGCCCAGGTCTGTCAGTAACGCGGTGGTCGCCGCGCGCAGCAGCGCGGCGCCTTCGTCGGCATTCGCCCCGGTGGGGTCGCCGAGAATTCCATTGGGGCTGACCGCGCGCACGCCGCCGGCGCGCAGCAGCGGCAGCAGTTCGGTCAGCGGGCGACGGTCGCCTGGTTCGGCCAGGTCGGCGCGCACCCGGTCGGGGGTGAGCGCGAGCTGGATCGCGGTCTCGGTGCGGCCAGCGTGCGGATCGCCGCCGTAGCCAGGGGTGAACAACCGGACATCGCGCGATTCGGCGCGCAGCAGCGCCACCGCGCGCCGCAGCGCCTCGACATTGCCGCCGTGCCCGTTGACCAGCACGATCCGTGAGAACGTGTCGGTGGCCGAGCGGCACAGTTCCACGACGAGCAGTTCCAGCGCCGCCTGCCCGATCGACAGCGTGCCAGCGAACCCGGCGTGCTCGCCGCTGGCGCCGTAGGGCACCGGCGGTGCGACCAGCACGCCCGCGCGCTCAGCGGCCGCGCGCGCACACACCGCCGCGGCGATGTCGGTGTCGGTCGACAGCGGCAGATGCGGGCCGTGCTGCTCGGTGGCGCCGAGCGGGATGAGCAGGATCACTCCCGTGGCGGCACATGCGCCCGCCTCGGGCCATGTGAGATGAGCCACGAACATGGTCCGAGATTAACGTCAGTCACTGACATAATCAAGAGCTCGGCGCGCCCTACTCTGTATCCATGTCCGCCCCGACACCGCGCGCGCACCGCGGTCGCCCGCCGCGCACCACGCGCCGCGAACTCGAAGTCATCGCCATGAAGTTGTTCGCCGAGCACGGCTTCGACGAGGTCACCGTCGAACGGATCGCGGCCGCCGCCGGGGTCAGCGAACGGACCTTCTTCCGGTACTTCCCGAGCAAGACCGAGGTGCTGTGGCACCAGTTCGACAACGAGGTCGCCGACCTGCGGGCGGCCTTCGCCGCGGTGCCCGACGACGAGCCGATGATGGCCGCGGTGCGCCGGATCGTGGTGACGGCCAATCGTTATCGCGCCGAGGACATCCCCGAGCTGCGCACCAGGATGCGCCTGGTCTCCGGCGTTCCCGCGCTCTCGGCGGGCGCGGGCGCGCACTACGACGCCTGGGAACGGGCGGTCGGCGAGTTCGCCGCCCGCAGGCTCGGGACCAGCGCTGACGACCTCATCCCGCTCGCCGTCGGGCGCACCACCCTGGCCGCGGCGCGGGCCGCCTTCGACGCCTGGCTGGCCCGCGGCGACACCGACCTGACCGAGTACCTGGATCGCGCGCTGCGGGCACTCGAGCGCGGGTTCGCCCCCCGGTAGCGGGAGTGCGCTGGGTAACCCGCACGTTTGCGCGGCATCCGGGGTGGGGTATGAGTAGGCTCGAGTCGATGCGCGCCGCGCGTCAGAACCGATGTCCGTCGAAAGGGGCAGGAGTTTCCATGTCCGAGGTGTCCACGAGTCTTTCGACGGATTCGGTGCCAGCGCGCCCTGTCGACAACCTCCTGCCTCAGCTGGTCGAGCACCTCAGGCAGAACCGCACCGCGCTGCGCGAGGAATGGGCCCGCCGCATCACCGAGGCCCAGCTGCTCACCGCGATGACCCCGGAGGAGATCTTCTCCGAAGCGACCTCGATCTTCGACAACTACGTCGAGGTGCTCGAGACCGGTAGCGTCGAGGCCCTCCAGGCCTACGCCCGCGATCTGTCCGAGCGCATCATTCCGCGAGGCGTCGAGACCGACGAGGTCCTCGGCATCGTGCTGCTGCTGCGCGACGTGCTGGCCCGCTCGCTGTTCTCGAAGTACCAGTCGAACTTCGAGATGCTCAACCAGGTCCTCGACGCCTACGAGCCGGCCGCCAACCGCATCGCCAACACCGTGGGCGTTTCCTTCGTGCAGGAACGCGAGCGCGTGATCAGCCGCCAGCAGGAGGCCATCCGCGAGCTGTCCACCCCGGTGCTGCAGGTGCGCGAGCAGCTGCTCATCCTGCCGATCATCGGTGTGCTCGACTCCCAGCGCGCCCGCCAGCTCACCGAGCAGCTGCTGCGCGCCATCCGCGCCAACCGCGCCAAAGTCGTCGTCATCGACATCACCGGTGTGCCCGCGATCGACTCGGTCGTGGCCAACCACCTGGTGCAGACCGTCGACGCCTCCGGTCTGATGGGCGCCAATGTCATCATCACCGGCCTGTCCTCGGAGATCGCGCTCACCCTGGTGACCATCGGCCTCGACCTGTCGAAGATGAACGCCGTCGGTGACCTGCAGGGCGGCATCGAAGAGGCCGAGCGCCTGCTCGGGTACGAGGTCTCTCGGGTCACCGAGCGCCTGGTCGAGCGAGACGGGCGCTGATCAGGCCCACCATGCCGGTACCTATTCTCAAACAAGGCACGTTCCTGATCGCCTCGGTGCAGTCGGCGCTGACCGACGCCGACACCGAGCGATTGCAGGACGACCTGATGAAGCAGGTCAGTCGCTATCGCGCGACCGGCATCATCGTCGATGTCACCGCCATCGACGTCATGGACTCCTTCGCCGCGCGCTCGCTGCGCACGATCGCGCACATGACCCAGCTACGCGGGGCCGAGACCGTCATCGTCGGCTTGCAGCCCGAGGTCGCCTTCGCCATGGTGCAGCTCGGGCTGACCTTCGAGGACATGCACACCGCGCTGGATCTGGAGGAGGGCTTGGCCTGGCTCAACCGGCACCCGCGCAGCCGAAGAGACGGTCGTGACAGTGGCCGCTGAGCAGGTTGCGATCGCGGTCAAGGTGTCCGAGGACATCGTGACCGCACGTCAGGCTGGGCACGAACTGGGGGCACAACTCGGCTTCACCCTCACCGACCGCACCATGATCTCCACCGCCATCTCCGAAATCGCCCGCAACATCACCAGTTACGCGGGCAGCGGGGAGATCCGGCTGCTCGTCGACCTCAGGGAGGGCAGGCGGGCGCTCGTCGTCCAGGCCGAGGATCAGGGACCCGGTATCCGGGACATCCCGCGCGCCCTGGAGGACGGCTACTCCACCGGCCGTGGACTCGGTCTCGGTCTGCCCGGAGCGCGCCGGCTGATGGATGGGCTCACCATCGATTCCGCGCCGGGCCGTGGGACGTTGATCGAGATGTGGAAGTGGGTACCCGACGGTGCATGAAGACGGGATCATCGGCCGCACGGAATGGTCGACGGCCGGTCGGGCACTGCCCGGGCAGGACGTCTCCGGAGACCGTGCGGTCGTCCTCGACACCGGCGACGGCGGGGCGCTGTTCGGCGTGCTCGACGGCCTCGGGCACGGTGCGGCCGCGGCCGACGCCGCCGACCGCGCGATGGTCATCCTGTCGGACAACCGCGGCGAACCGCTGGACGTGCTGATGGTGCTCTGCCATCGCGCGATGGTCGAAACCCGCGGCGCCGCAGTCTCCTTGGCGCTGATCGGCCCCGGCGAGACGCTGCAGTGGCTCGGCGTCGGCAATGTCGAATCGCGCCTGCTCACCCGCGGACCGGCCGGTCCGGAACTGCGCGCGACGATGCTGCTCACCGGGGGCATCGTCGGCTACCGGCTCCCCTCGCACCTGCAACCGCAGACGCTGCCGATCCGGCCCGGCGATCTGCTGCTGATGGCCACCGACGGCATCGTCGCGGTCGGCCCCGAATCCATCGATCTGGCACGCCCCGCCGCCGCGATCGCGAGCGACCTGCTCGCGCGCGATGCCAAGGACACCGATGACGCCCTGGTGCTCGCGGCCCGCTACCGCGGAGCCTGCCCATGAGAGGTTGCCGATGAGCGCTGTCCTGGCCGCATTCCTCGACGACTATGCGGCGGCGTTACGCCGTCACGTCGCCGCGCCCGGCCAGGCGGGCCTCACCGAGGGGTACGACCTCGGCAGGCGAGCCCTCGTGGAGGACATCAGCCTGCTCGATCTCACCGAGCACCACTACCGGACCGTCGCCGATTTCGCCGGTCCGCCCGCCGACCCGCGCGGCGCGGAGGTGGCGCTGGAATTCCTGCTGCAGACGATGGCGGCGCTCGACATCGCCACCCGCGGCTACCTCGACGGGACCCGCCGCTACGAGCAGCAGCGCTCGCGCGCGGAGGATCTGGCCGGGCGCGACGCGTTCCGCACCGCGCTGGTCGAATCGCTGCAGGACGGCTTCTTCGTCGCCGACTCGCACGGCACCATCGTCGAGGTGAACTCCGCGTTCGGGGTGCTCACCGGCTACGACGCCGACCAGGTGCCCTACCCCCTGCCGCATCCGTGGACCCTCTCCGAGCGCGCCGGATATCCCCAGATCGGTACGGACGCTTCACGTTTCGTGATGCCCATCCGGCACCGCGACGGGCGCGAGCGCTGGCTGGCGGTGAGCGCGAGTTCGCTGGTGAAGCAGGAGAACAACGAGCAGATCTTCGTCGGCACCGTGCGCGACGTGACCGCCGAGCACGACGCGCAGGCCAGGGATCAGGCGGCCTCGCGGCTGGCCACCGCGGTGGGCGCGGCGACGAGCATGGTGGAGGTGCTCGCCGTCGGGCTCGACGAGCTGCGCCGCACCATGGGTGCGCGCACCGCGCTGGTGGCGGTGTGGCCGAGCCGCACCGGGCAGCCGGATGTGTACTCGTGCGGCGAGCCGCCTACGGGCGAACCCGAGATCGTCGAGAACTCCGAGGGCACAACGGCATTCACCGCTACCCCGGTGGCCGACCCGTCCGGCCGGGTCACCCTCGACGACGAGACGCGGGCGCTGCTCGACCGGGCGCGCAGGCAGCCCGCCCGCGGCCTGTCGGCCATCACCGGCGAGGACAGCGGGGTCGACGCGGTGGTGGCGCCGCTGGGTGAGACCGGTGACGCCGCACTGTGGGTGCGCTTCGGGGCGCCGCGCGTGATCAGCGCGGCCGACTGGGCGCTGTATTCGCTGCTGGTCGGCCATCTCAGTGTCGCGTTGCAGCGTGCCCGCAACTTCGACCAGGCCCGCGCCACCTCGCTGACGCTGCAGCGCGCGATGCTCGGCCCGATCGAACTGCCGCCCCGGTTCTCGGTGCACTACGAACCGGCGCTGCCGCCGCTCGAGATCGGTGGCGACTGGTACGACGTCGTGCCGCTGCGCGACGGCACCATCGGCGTCGTGGTGGGCGACTGCGTCGGCCGTGGCCTGTCGGCGGCCGTGGTGATGGGCCAATTGCGCACGGCGGCACGGGCTCTGCTGCTGCGCGGGGCCGGTCCGGCCCAGCTGCTCAGCGAGCTCGACGCCGTGGCCGCGCGGATTCCGGGGGCCATGTGCACCACCGTGTGCGCGGCCGTGCTCGATCCCGAACGCGGCATGGTGCGCTACTCCAACGCGGGCCACATGCCGCCGATCCTGGCACCACCCGGCGGACCGGGGCGCATCCTCGAGGGCGGCCGCGCGGTGCCGCTGGCCACGTTCGAGACGCCGCGCAGGCCGGAGGCCACCACGGCGCTGCCGCCGGGGGCCACCCTGGTGCTGTTCACCGACGGCCTCGTCGAACAGCGCGGCTACGACATCGACGAGGGTTTCGTGAAGATCGCGGGCGTGCTCAGCGAGACCGGCGGCGCGCTCCCCCGCGATGTCGCCGACGCGGTGCTCTCGCGCCTGTGCCCGCCGGCCGGTTACGACGACGACGTCGCCATGGTGGTCTACCGCCAGCCGCCCGAGCCGTTGCACCTCGACATCCCCGCCGCCGCGGCGGAACTGACCGGCCTGCGCCGGGACCTGTACCGCTGGTTCGCGACCGCCGCCGTCCCGCACGACCTGGCCGCCGACCTGGTCGCGGCCGCGAACGAGGCCTGCAGCAACAGCGTCGAGCACGCCTACCGGGACGCCGAGCCGGGCCGGGTCACCCTCACCGCGACGTGCGAGGGCGACCGGGTGGTCATCGAGGTCGCCGACTCCGGCCGCTGGATTCCCACGCCCACCGATCCCGGCTTCCGCGGCCGCGGGCTGGAGATGATGCGGGTGCTCACCGAGGATCTGGAGTTCGGCCACGACGAGAACGGCACCCGCGTCCGCATGTGGGTGACGTTGCCGTCGATCACCTTCCCGACCGCCAATCCCCTGCGCGGCTCCTCCCGCCCGTCAGCGCTGCACGCCCGCGCCTGAAGGCCGGTTCGGTCAGGAACCGGTCGTCTCGTAGGCGTCGAGGTCGAAGGTGCGGACCTGGCGGCGGTAGCGGAAGCTGAAGTCGGGCCACAGGGCCGAGTTGTGGCCGTGCTTGTCGATGAACCAGCTGTCGCAGCCGCCGGTGACCCACACGGTGCGGGCCATCTTCGGCTCCAGCTCGCGGTTGTACGCGCGCTGCACGTCGAGCTTCACCTCGAAGGTGCGCAGGTCGCGGGCGGCCATGGTGGTGATCGCGTCGAGGAGGTAGGCGATCTGCGACTCGATGATGTAGATCAGCGAGGTGTAGTTCAGGCCGGAGTTGGCGCCGAGCATCAGGAACATGTTGGGGAACCCGGCGACCGTGACGCCCTTGTAGAGCTGGTAGCCCTCCTCGTCGGCGGCCTCGGCCATGGTCCGGCCGTCGCGACCGGTGTAGAGGTTGTAGGTCGGGGAATCGGCCACGTGGAAACCGGTGGCCAGGACGATGGCGTCGACCTCGCGTTCGGTGCCGTCCTCGGCGACGATCGAACCGGCCCGCACCTCGGCGATGCCGTCGGTGACCAGGTCGACGTTGTCCCGATCGATCGCGCGGTAGAACTTGTTGGACACCAGCATCCGCTTGCAGCCGATCGGATGGCCGGGCACCACCTTCGCGCGCTTGGCCGGATCGCGGATCTCGAGCCACATCTTGGCCCGCCCGACCAGTTCCAGCGGCTTTCCGGTCCACGGCGCCTTCACCTGCGTGACGACGAAGATCTCGCGCATCAGGTAGATCAGCCCCCGGATCAGCCGCTGCAGCCCGGGCACCCGCCGGAACGCGAAGCGCTCCACCGCCAGGTACGGCCGGTTCAGCTGCGGCATCACCCAGGTGGCCGTGCGCTGGTACAGGTCGAGGCGGGCGACCTCAGGGGCGATCGAGGGGACGATCTGCACCGAGGAGGACCCGGTGCCGATGACGGCCACCTTCTTGCCCGCCAGGCTCGCCTCGTGATCCCAGCGCGCCGAATGGAAGATCTGGCCCTCGAAACTCGACAGCCCTTTGATATCGGGCAATTTCGGCTCGGCGAGCACGCCGGCGGCGGAGACCACGAAGTCGGCGGTGAACGCGCCACGCGAGGTGTCGACCTCCCAGTGCCCGGCGGCCTCGTTCCAGCGGGCCGCGGTCATGGCGCAGTCGAACAGGTGCTTGTCGCGCACGCCGTAGCGATCGGCCAGGCCGCGCAGATACTGTTCGATCTCGGCCTGCGGGGAGAACGAGCGCGACCAGTCCGGGTTCAGCGCGAACGAATACGAGTACAGGTGCGAGGGCACATCGCACCCCGCCCCGGGATAGGTGTTGTCACGCCAGGTCCCGCCCACGTCGGGGCCGCGTTCGACCACGACGTAGTCGGTCAGGCCGCGCTGACTCAGCCGGATCGCCGTGCCGAGGCCCGACAGTCCGCTGCCGACGATCAGCACGCGCACGTGCCGCCGGGTCGGCTCACCGGATGTGTTGCTACTGCTCATGGCGCGTCCTCAGCGGGCTTCGTAGATGCGTTTGTGGCCGGACACCGCGGCGAGCCGGAACGGGCGGCGGGTCTCCTCGGGCATGGCGTGGTAGGCGCCGTCGCTGGGCGAGCCGGCCTCGTGCAGCGCGCGATAGTGCTCGTAGCCGATCAGTTCGCGCGAATCGATGGCGGCCCGGTTGGCCTCGGTCCGCAGGTGTTCGCGATAGCCGGGAACGACCGTGCCACTGAAGAACTCGGCCACGCTGCCGGACCCGTAGCTGATCATGGCCAGCGCCCGATCGGTGAGGTCGCCGGCATGGTCGAGCAGGGCGGCCAAGCCGAGGTAGAGCGAGGCGGTGTAGCTGTTGCCGACCGTGCGGTTGTAGTGCGTGGTCGCGCCGATCGCGGCCTCGATCGCGGCGGAATCCGCGGTGTGGCCCTGGCTTTCGAGCAGATGCCGATGCGCCTTGTAGGCCATCTTGGTGAAGGGCTGGTGGTAGCAGAACGCGGCGAACTCCGCGAGGTCGCGCCCGCCCTGGCGCCGGTAGTCGCTCCAGGCCTCCTGGGCGGCCTTCTGGTAGGCGTTCACCGAGGTCTTGCCGTCGACGATGGCCTCGGAGCGGTAGTTGGGGCGCCAGAAGTCCATGATGTCGGCGCTGTAGAGCCCGGAGTGCGGATCCAGTGCCAGGATGGCGGGATTCGCGGTCACCAGCAGCGCGACCGCGGCGGCGCCCTGGGTGGGCTCGCCGGGGGTGTCGAGTTCGTACTTGGCGATGTCGGCGGCGATGACAAGGACCCGCTGGGCCGGGTCGCGCGCGATCAGGCCTGCGGCGAACTGCAGTCCCGCGGTGCCGCCGTAGCAGGCCTGCTTGAGCTCCACCACGCGCGCGGCGTTGGGCAGCCCGATCAGCGAATGCAGATACAGCGCGGCGGCTTTGGACTGGTCGACGCCGGTCTCGGTGGCCAGCAGCACGGTACGGATGTTCTCGGTGCCGTGCCGTTCGATGATCGGCGCCGCGGCCGCCGCGGCGATGGTGACGATGTCCTCGTCGGCCGCGGCGACGCTCATCTTCTCCTGGCCGATGCCGAGGTAGAACTTGTCGCGGTCCACCCCGAGTCGCTCGGCGAGGACGGCGTGATCGAGGGCGTAGTGGGTGGTGGCGAACGACAGGTCGTGGATGCCTACGGCGAGAGTGTTCATCGTTGTGTTCCGTTGCTCGTGGTTGACCGCTCGAACTGGGTGTGGGCGCGCATCAGTTCACCGCGGTTGGTCTGGGCGGCCATCAGCGACAGCTCGCCGCACAGCACGGTGGCCGCGGCGATGACGGCGAGACGGCGCGCGTTGGCGCCGGGCTCGCGGTCGGCGCGGCAGCCGAGGCGCTCGAGGTTCTCGTCCACGAAGCTGGCGTGCTTGCCGTTGCCGACGGTGCCGACGATGAGATTGGGCAGCGTGCACGAGAAGTACAGGTCACCGTCGCGGTCCTCGGCGTGGGTGACGCCCTGGGAGCCCTCGACGATATTGGCCGCGTCCTGCCCGGTGGCCAGGTAGAACGCGAGCAGCATGTTGGCGTAATGCGCGTTGGCGGAACGGATTCCGCCCGCGAGCAGGGTGCCGATCAGGTTCTTGCGGATATTGAGTTCCACCACCTGACGGGCGGTGGTGTGCAGGCGCTGCTCGACCACCTCGCGCGGCACCAGCAGTTCGGTGACGACGTTCTTGCCGCGTCCGAGGATGCCGTTGACGGCGGTGGCCTTCTTGTCGGTGCAGTAGTTGCCCGAGATGGAGCCGTAGCGCACGCCGGACACGGTGGTCAGGATGTGGTCCATCAGGTGGTCGCTGGCCAGGGTGGCCATGTTGTGGCCCGAGGCGTCGCCGGTGCTGAACTCGAAGCGCAGGAACAGCAGGTTGCCGTTGATCTGGTGGTGCAGGTCGATCAGACGGGCGAAGCGGCTGCTGCCCGCGACCACGTCCTGCAGCTCGGCGAAGCGGTCCTTCAGCTGCCGGACCGCGGTGAGCGCGGTGTAGGCGTCATCGGCTTCGAGCAGGATCGAGCGGGTCATCCGCTCGTCGATCAGCGTCGCGACGATGCCGCGCTCGGACAGCGTCGAGATCCGGGCGCCGCGGCCGACCGAGGGCCACAGCGGTGTCTCGTAGGTGGCGAGTGGGACGTCGACGGCGTCGTCGACGATCGTGCCCGTGATGCGTACCGGGCCCACCCACTGCAGCGGGACCGCCGCGTACGACATGTCATTCACCGATGACTCCTCCTCGGTCTCTCGATTCGCGCCACCAGGGACTCCGGTGGGCAAGGGCGGCCGCGTCGATGCCGCGCAGTGCGCAGAAACTCGCCACCTCCCCGGTGATCAGCAGGTCGCACCCGGCCAGCTCCGCGGGAGTGCGGGCGCCGAGCACGGTCAGGATCTGGCGCAACTGGTCGAGCCAGGTGCGGATCTGGGCGATCAGCGCGTCGGTGTCGGCGCGCACGACGGTGTCCAGGAAGGCGCCGGCGACACCGGTGGCGGTCGCGCCGAGGGCCAGCGCCCTGGCGACGTCGAGCGGCGAGCGGATGCCGCCCGAGGCCGCGATGTCGATGCCGTCCAGTCCGGCGCAGTCGAGCAGGCAGGTGGGGGTGGACTGGCCCCAGCTCTCGATGAACGCGAAGTCGCCCGCGGGGCGGCGCGAGTTCTCGATGCGGGCGAAGTTGGTGCCGCCCCGGCCGCCGACATCGGCCACCGACACCCCGGCATCGCGCAGCCACGCGACGGTCTGCCTGCTCAGGCCGAACCCGACCTCTTTGACGATCACCGGGATCGGGACGTGCGCGGCGAGGTGCTCGATCTGGCGGGGCCAGGAGCCGAAGGAACGGTCCCCCTCGGGCATCACCACTTCCTGCACCGCGTTGAGATGGATCTGCAGCGCGTCGGCCTCGAGCAGTTCGATCGCGCGCAGCACCTGCTCCAGCGAGGCGGTGGCGTTGACGTTGGCCATCACGAAGCCGTGCGGATTCTCCCGGCGCAGCACGCGATAGGTGTCGGCCACGGCGGGGTCGCGGAAGAACGCGCTCATCGATCCGGTGGCGATGGGGATGCCGGTTTCGCGGGCGGCCACGGCGAGCTTCCGGTTGATCTCGCCGGTCTTGGCGCTGCCGCCGGTCATCGCGTTGACGTAGAGCGGTGTGTCCCACTGCTTTCCAGCGACATCCACGGCGAGCGAGACGTCGCCGCTGTCGATCCCGGCCAGGGCGTGGTGCACGAAGGTGACGCAGTCGAAGTCGTTGGCGGCCGGGTCGGCGCGGCGCTGGTCCACGGCGTGGCGGACGTGGTCGTCCTTGCGGTCGGCGATCATGAGTCCTCCCCTTCGCGCGGGTGGGTCCGCAGTGGGAGCGGCCGGATCCCGGCCGCGACCCAGCGGTCGGTGAGCTCGGCGAGGGCGGTGGTGCGGGTGCGCTCGATGACGGCGATCCCACAGTCCCCACCGCCGGCGCCGGAGGGTTTGGCCGCCGCGCCCACGGCGGCGCCCGCCGCGCACAGGGCCCGCAGCCGAGGGGTCATGATGCCGAGCCGGGCGGTGTCGTCGAGGCCGAGCAGAAGCTCACGCGCACAGTCGATTTCCGCGCGGACGGCCGCGGCGTCGTCGGCCTCGATCGCGGTCGACAGGCGCCGCACGCAGTCGTTGCTGCGCGCGTGGAACACGGTCCGATCGCCGCGCGCCCAGGTGGCGGCACCGACGAGGGCCGGGGTGGACGCGGGGTTCCCGGTCCAGCCGACGCGAAGGGTGAGTCCGGCCGGCGTGGGCAGCGGGTGGACCGACAGGCCCGGCCACGGTGCGCGCAGCGCGGCATCGATCCCGTCCCGGGCGGCGATCTCGGCGACCGCCCCGCGATCCGGCGACCCGTAGGCCAGCCAGCCGCCCCAGGTGCTCGCCGCCACGTCACCGCCGGAGGCCCGCGGATTGACCGTGATCGTGGCGAGTACGGCCAGCCGGTAGCGTTGCATCGCGGTCAGCTCGAGGCCGTGGAACCGGCCCAGCGCCGCGACGGTCGCCACGGTGACCGCCGCGCTGGAGCCGAGACCGTACTTGCGGCCGTCGGCGTCACCGAGGTCCGTGGAGATCGCCACGTCACAAGGGCGAGCGGGGATCTCACGGGCGACCCGGAGTTGCTCGACCACCGACACAGCGGCGAACACGTACGCGAACGCGGCGGGGACCGCGCCGTCGGGTGTCGCCGGGACGAGCCGGTCGCCCGCGCGATCGCATGCCAGCGACACTCCGCCGTCGAGATCGGAGCGCAGCGTGATACCGGACGACGCGGCGACGCTGTCACCGCCGGTCGGCACCACCGCGTGGCGGGCGCCATCGGCGCGGGATGTGATCGCCGCGTGGCTGTCGTCGTCGCGGCCGGTCGATCGCGCCGCGTCGCGACGGCCGTCGCTGTCCGTCGTCGGCGCGGAGCCGCCGGTGCGGTGGCGCCACACGGTCGGGGCGGCATCGGCGGAGGTGTCGGTCACCGTGGCGGTCGCGTAGCGGTCCACGGCGGTGAGCACCGCGAGATTGCCCGGCTCGACGACGGCGTACTCGCCCGCGATGAAGAGCTTGCCCGGTGCGCGACAGGTGACCGACCGGCGTGACCCAGCGAACGCCGGATCCACCTGCCGCCCATCATGACCCGCGGACGTCGGCCGATCGAGAGCGCCCACCGGGCCGGTTGCCCCCGCGGACCCGCTCACCGGTCGCCGGTCGTCGCGGCGTGCCGGCGACGGCCGGTCGTGCGCGGGCGCCGGGACTGTTCGGGCTTCGTGCCGGCTCACCGGTCGCCGCCTGTCGTGCACCGCACGCCCGGACCGATGTGCGCCGTGCGGGTGGTGACGAACTCGCCCAGCGCCTCGATCCGGGCGGCGACGACGGGGGCGTCGGCCCTGGCGCACAGCACTTTCACGTTCGGACCCGCGTCGATGGTGGCGTAGGCGGCGATGCCGTCGGCACGCAGGGCGAGCACCTCGTCGAGGACCGCGAGCGAGTGCGGCGACAGGTAGCGGACGCCGGGGCGCGCGGTGAGCATGGTGGCGTGCATGCCGAGGGCGTTGCGTTCGGCGATCTCGCCGATGGCGGGAAGGTCTTGGCGGGCAACCGCTTCGCGCATCTCGGCGAGGTCGAGGGCCGAGGATTCGGCCCAGGCCCGGTAGAGCGGCGAGGTCGCGGTGGTGCGGCGCATGGCCTCGCGGCTCGACACCGCTTTGGCGCCGGCCGCCACGATCCCGAGGACCAGCGCGGGGTCGAGTTCCGCGCCGCCGATCGGTTCGGCGAAGGAACTCAGGTCGCCCTCCTCGGCGTCGCCCTCGCCCGCGTGCCACACCACGAACCCACCGAAGATCGAGCGCGCGGCCGAGCCGGAGCCGCGGCGGGCCAAACGCGAGAGCGCGCGACCGTCGAGGTCGAGGCCGTAGGCGGCGGCCGCCGCGGTCGCCAGCGCGGCGAATCCGCTGGCCGAGGAGGCCAGTCCGGCACCCGTGGGTCCGGCGTTGGCGGTGACCACCTCGGCGCGTTCGGTGCGCCCCGCCACCGCGCGGACCAGGTCGAGGAACTTCTCGACTCGGGTGAGCGCGGCGCCGGTGGCCGGGGCGTCGTTGAACTCGACGAGGTCGGCGGGACCGTCGGCGAGCCGCACCGAGGTGGTCGTCGGGAAGACATCGAGGGTCATCGACAGACTCCCCGTGACGGGGAGGAACAAGGTCTCATCGCGCTTTCCCCAGTACTTCACCAGGGCGATGTTCGGGTAGGCGACCGCGGTGGCGGCTCCATCCCGCGCGGACGCGACGGGGAATGCGGCGGGGGAAGTCATGGGTGGGTCTCGCGTTCCGGTGTCGAGGCGGTGGAAGACGGTGCGGGCGAACGCAGGCTGTGCGCGGTGACGGTCCAGGTCCGCACGGCGCCCGCGCGGCGCAGCGCGGCACTGACGGTCGGTGCGCTGCCGGAGGCGGTGAGCGCGAGCACGCAGCCGCCGAGCCCCGCGCCGGTGAGCTTGGCGCCGAACGCGCCCGCGTCCCGCGCGGCGGTGACCAGCGCGTCGATCCGCGGGGTGCTGACGCCGAGTTCGGCGAGCAAGGCCTGGAAATCGAGCATCGCGGCGCCGAGTTCCGCGGCGCGCCCCTCGGTGAGGTCGGTGGTGGCAGAACCGATCAGTGCGGTGGCGCGGTGCAGGACGCGACGCGCGGACCCGGGATCGCTGTCGAGCGTGCGGCGGACCCCGGCGACGGCCTGCTGGGTCGATCCCGGCACGCCGGTATCGGCGATCACCAGATCGGCGTCCACCGTGATCTCGATGGGCTGGGCGGTGCCCTGGTGGAACAGGATCGGTCCGTTCGCCAGCACGGCACTGGCATCGATCCCACTGGCCCTGCCGTGGGCGACCTGTTCGCCGCACTGCACGAATTCATAGAGGGTGGCGGTGTCGAGGGCACGCCCGTGCAGGTCGGCGACCGCGCGGACCGCGGCCCCGGCGCAGGCCGCGCTCGAGCCGAGGCCCCTGGCCAGCGGGATGTCGCACTCGACGACCACGTCGACCAGCGCGCCGCTCATCCCCCATCGGCGCAGCGCCTCCTCGACCGCGACCCGGGGGCCGGACACCGGACCGCCCACACCCGGATCCCCGGCGAGGAAGCGGAAGTGCCCCTCGGCGGAGACATCGGCCCGAGGCCCGGACGCGCCGGGACGGGCGATGGCCCGAACCGGCAGCGCGGGCAACGGGACGGCGATGGCAGGCGTGCCGTGGACCACGGTGTGTTCGCCGAGCAGAATGGCCTTCGCGTGCGAACGGCCTACGCCCATCACCGATTCCGGCGCTGTGGCGCTGTCGCTGACGCGCTCTCGAACGGGATGACCGTTCACGTCGATTCCTCTCCCGAACGCGGGCACTGCCGCCCAGCGTGCCGACCGGAGGCCGGAACACCTGGGCGGCAAGCCCTTACGGTTGCCGAGTCGATCGGCCGAAGCCGCGGAGCACGGACGGGAAGAACGCGGGGACCCGCGCGGCGTAGGCGCGGTAGGACGCGCCGAAGCGCGCGATCAGGTCACGTTCCTCGAGATAGGTGCCCAGCAGGATGTAGCCGGTCAACCCCAGTGCCCACACCAGGTGCCCGACGGTGAACGTACTGGCGAACCAGAACGAGACCAGCAGGCCGGTCATCAGCGGATGCCGCACGAGGCGATAGACGCCGTTGACCTGCAACCGGTCGACGGTGGCGTCGGGCACCTGGATCACGTACTCGCGATAGGCCTGGCTGATGCCGAGCAGATGGAAGTGGTTGAGCAGCAACGTGGCCGCGTAGACGAGCACGAAACCCAACCAGAACCCGGCGTCGAGCACCAGTCCGGCCGCGCCGTCCGCCGACCAGAGTTCGGCCGGGATGGGCTGCCACGCCAGCATGATCACCCACATGACCAGGCACACCATCAGGATGTAGACGGTCCGCTCCAGGGCCTCGGGCACCCAGCGGGTGACGAAGGCCTTGAAGGCGGGCCTGGCCATGCCCGAGTGCTGCAGGCCGAACAGCGCCAGCAGCAGCACGTCGACGAGCAGCGCGGGCACGGTCGACAGGTGCGGGCCCTTGTCGATCGTCTTGGGCAGGAACCAGCCACCGGCGAACAACAGCATCAGCGGCACGGTGATGCCGGCGACGCCGTAGACGGCGAAGGCGAACAGGAACGGGACGAGCCGGGTGCGGCTGGTCACGACCGCCCGCGCCTGGGTGGGCGTGATCAGATCCATGCGAACCACGGCAGGTACCGCGAACGCACGGTGCCCTCCTCGATACGCTTCTCCAGCTTGGCCTTCCACTTGTTGCCGTAGCGCTCGTTGAGGAAGCCGCCCGGCCAGAACAGGCGCCACCCCGACTGCGCGACCATCCAGTACGGGACGATGACGCCGGGGTTGACGTCGCGCATGTAGTCGAGCTTGTCCGGGATCTGGCTCCAGTGGATACCCGGGTAGCGGTGGTGCACGCTGTGGTAGCCCTGGTTGAAGATCAGAAAGTTCAGCACGTTGCCCGCGTTGTTCAGCGAGGTGCTCGGGTCGTCCTCGAACTCCTTGGCGGGCGCGTGGCTCAGCCAGGCGAAGTAGCCGGCGTTGACCTGCGTGATCAGGAACGGCACCCAGTAGAACAACACGAAGCGGTCGAAATCGACCAGGTACCAAACGGTTCCGATGACGATCGCGTACAGCGCCATGTCGAGCAGGAACTGGTGGCGGGTCCGCTTGCGGCGCGGAGCCGGGTCGGGCGCGAAGACCATGCGCATCGTATGGATCTTGACGATGACGCCGTAGCGGACCCAGTACCAGATGGCGCCGAGCCCCTTCTCCATGCCGGTGGTCGAGGTGACATCACCGGGGCCGTCGTTGAAGCGGTGATGGTTGAGGACGTGCACCTCGCGCATCTCGGCGGCGGTGAGGTTGCCGGGCAGGCAGCACAGGAAGTCGACGACCCGGTTGGGGAACTTCGACACGAACAGCGGCCGGTGGGTGTGCATGTGCATCACGCCGATGGTGAGCGAGAGGTTCAGCAGCGACAGCACGATGATCAGTGGCACCGCCAGGTACCAATTCGTGGCGGCGGGCACGAACAGGCCGAGGGACAACATGCCGATCCACAGCGCGATGTGCAGCAGCGGGCCGATGTTGGACGCGTGCTCGAGCTTGAGCACGCGTTTGCTGAACGGGGCCTGTTCGGGCGCGACGGGCGTTCCGGTGCTCATGGGAGAGCTCCTTCGCTAGTGGTGTCGGGGACGATGAGCGCGGATCTGGCGCGAGTGCTCATGGGCGGCTCCCTGGGGTGCTGGTGTCGAGGGCAGCGAGTTGAAGTCTCGTGGCGAGGGCCCGCAGGGCCGCGGGTTCGTGTGGCGGCACCCGCTCCATCGCGCCGAAGGCGAGGTGATCGGCGATCATCATGGTGCGCACCGCGGCATCGGGCAGTTCGCCGGTCAGCGGGCCCTCGGGCAGGGTCCGCACGAGCGTGAAGGTGGTGTCGACGATCAGCGGAACCAGCGAGGTCGGCATCGTGGCCGGGTCGCCCGCGCCGAGCACCTCGGTGGTCCGGTCGGCGTCGTCGGCGGCATCCGGTGCGGCGTCGAGCATGCGGTGGATCGCCAGGTCGGCGCTGCGGCGCACCCGGTCCAGCATCCTGTTCCACGACGTCGCGGAGGACGCCGCGAGCAGAGCCGCGCCGACTTTGCGCCGGTAGGGCGCGGGCGCGTCGACGACCGAGCACAGGAACGCGGTCGTGGTGATGGTCATGTACGCCATCGCCGCCCGCGCGCCCAGGCTCGGGGTGCCCGGTCCGAGCCTGCCGAGCAGGGCGAAACCACCGAGCGCGGGGGCGAGCAGTTGCAGCATCACCCGCCGCTTCAATTCCTCGCGGTCGGCCACGCCGTAGATCTCGAGCTCGCCGTCGCGTAGGTCGTTGGCGGACTGGGCGATCACGGCGACGCAGCCGGTGAGCTCGCGCAGGTCGGCGTCGGACAGCACGCCGTCGGCGACCAGGGCACAGGCGTAGTGGGTGACCCGGCCGAGCACGCCCTCGCTGTAGGCCACGCGCGAGAGCGGGGTCTCGATATTGCGCGCCATCACCGCGGCGACGTCGGTGATCACGGCGGCGACCCGCTGCCTGCCCGCCGGGGACAGGGCGGCCACCAGGGCGCGGATGTCGTCGATGCGCGCCGCCAGCAGCCGGTCGACCGCCTCGCTGTCGCGGGCCTCGCTGGTCACCGCGGGCAGGGCGGGCGGGGCGGTGTCGCTGGTCCCGTCGAGGTAGCGCGCGGCGGTGAGCACCGCGGTGCCCGCGACGGCGCGGTCGCTGAGGTCCTCGAACGCGTCGAGGACCCGGCAGGCCAGCAGTGCAGCGGTCGCCTCGGCCCGCTGGTGCGCGGGCAGGAAGCTCACCGAGATGCCCAGGTTGCGCCCGGCCGGGATCAGGGCGAGCCGGGCCAGCTCCTCGGGCGAGGACGCCGCCCGCAGCGCCGCCAGGTCCGGTGCCCGGCGCAGCGTGCGCAGGCCGCGGGCCAGCGCGCCGATTCTGGTCTGTCTCATCGGTTGATCACCTGCCGGAGGAGTTCGTTGAGGTCGTCGCGGGCGGGCGAGGACGGGAAGATCTCCAGCGCGGCAGCGGCTTTGTCGGTGGCACCGAGCGCCACCGCGCGGGCGGCCGCCGTGGCGCCGGATTCGACCAGGTCGGTTTGCAGTGCGGCGCTGGAGGTTTCGGCCGACAGCCACATCTCGGTGGCGCCGGGGCGGCTGGCCAGCCATTCGATCACCGGCCAGGTCGGCACCCGGCGTTCCAGGTCGCCGCCCGCGTCCTTGCCCAGCTCGGGGCCGCCCTCGATGTCGCGGACGTCGTCCATGATCTGGAAGGCCAGCGCGAGCTGGTCGGCGTACTCCATCAGCGCGTGCAACCGGTCGTGGTCGGCGCCGCCCGCCGTGCCGCCGTAGGAGCACGACAGCCGGAACAGGGTGCCCGTCTTGGCACCTGCCACCAGTTCGTAGTGGCGGCGCAGCGCCGCCGCCTCGACCGCGGGCGGCAGGGTCTCGATGAGCTGCCCGAACGACAGGTCCGAGAGCCGGTCGGCATAGGTGATGCCGGGCGCCTCCCCCAGACCGGCGAACACCGCGGGATGCTCGGCCAGCACCTGGGCCACCACCTGCATCGCGGCGCCGGCCAGGTGGAACCCGGCCCTGGCGGCGACGCGCACGCCGAAGGCGGCGGGTACCGAGGGGGCGCCGCGGCGCAGCAGCGAGCCGTCGCAGATGTCGTCGTGCAGCAGCGAGGATTCGTGCAGCATCTCCATCGCGCAAGCCAGATCGATCGCCGCCGACCGGGGCGCCGCGACGACGTCGGGCAGCAGGCCGGCGCAGGCCAATACCAGCCTGGCCCTGACCCGCTTACCGGGCGCGGCCAGCACGTGCCGATAGATGTCGTCGAATTCGCCACCGGTGCACAGAATTTCGCGCAGCCGCTCGGTGACCAGCGGAATCAGCTCGATCGGAGCGGCGGACGGTCTTGGCATGACCGCCACCTGGTCGCCCTGCTGCTCCGCCGAGTCCCGGCGGTGGGTCGAAGGTAGCGCGAGATCATCCATGGCGCTGGTCTCCTTTGATGTGGTCACGGTGGCAGTGCGGTTCACCCCGACTGGTGCGCAGAGGTTCACGGGCATCAGGCGGCGGTCTGTCGTGGTGACGTCTCACAACTACCGGGCCCGAGCATCCCGATCGCTGGCTACCGACCGGTAGTGTTGTAGACCTGTCACGGAATTGTCAAGCGCAACAACATGTTTCAGTTCCGGTTCGTGAATCATGTTGTGCGCTAAGCACACTCGAGGCGCACATCAACTCGTCGTCGCGCGGACAGCACTGGGCGCGGAGTCGGCAGAAGCGCGAAACTGCCTGTGTTTCAAGCACTTTTGCGATGCGACGGCGCATCAGGGGCCAGGTGGGTGCACGAGGGAATCGATAAGGGCGGCTGGGACCACCACGATGTGGACCACTCGAACGACCACGCCTACTGGCGAGTACGACGTGACTCTACGTCCACGACCGGGCACGCGCGAATCGAGCGTCTCGCTTGGTGAGATCCCCACGGATCCGGTCCCACGATTTCGGCGAAGTTCCCAAATCGCGGTTTCCTGCGCGCGAGTACCCTACTCCCGGTTGACAATTCATCGGACGATGTCACACGAGCACCTGCTTCTGACCAGATCGAGGGCCGCGCGGGGAGCCGTGTTCAGCGTGCCGCGGAGCCGCCGAGGACGAGCAGTTCGGGCAGCGGCCGGTCGAGAACGGGGATCGAGGGACGCGGCGCGGGGCCGCGCCGGACCACGGTGCGGTGGCGGGCCACGACCACGCCACAGGCCCGCACCGTCGTCGAGATCAGCGCCTCGGCCAACGGCAGATCGTCCTCGCGACAGGCGTAGACCGAGAAGCGCACCGTCCCCGCGTCCGCCGGGCCGTCCTGCGCGATCGCCTCGGCGGGGCAGCTGGACAAGAGCATGACCGCGGCGGCGAAATCCCGGCACGGCTCACCCGTGGCGGGATCCTCGCCCGCCGCCATCATCGCGAAGATCCTTCGCAAGCAGGGCCTTTCGGGGATTTCCCGCCCCTGTTCGAAGCGGGACCAGCGGCGCAGAGCTGGGTGATCGGCGATGTCGGATCGATCGGCCCAGCGGCGCGTGCCCGCGGCGAGCAACCGGTCGGCGATCGCGCGCCAGCGGGCGGGATCGTCGATCCTGGCGACGACGCGCAGGCGACGGCAATCGTCGACGCCGGGCGCGAGGAACGGTTCGATCGTGGGGACGGCGGGGCCGATCGCCGGGCGTTGCGTCTGCATGGGAACCCCTCAGCGCGTAGCGGATCCGGGTGACGGCGGCGCGGCGGCGGCGCCCCGTCGCCAGGCCAACCGGAAGGCCACGATCGCGGCCAGCACGGCGCCGATCACCACGACCGTGACGGCCGTCAGGACCACCACCCCGGAGGCGCCCACGCCCGCGTAGCGGGCGATCAACGCCGACGCCATGATGGGGCCCGCGGTGACGAGAACGGGAATCAGCAGAATCAGCCCGATGGTGACCAGCGTGGCCGGCGCCATTGTCGATTTCATGACGGAAAAGCCCTGCCGGGAAGTCAGCATCTGCGGCCCCGACTGCCGCGTGACTGTAGCCATTTCCGCCCTCTCCGTTACCTGAAGGGAACCCAGCGAACCATGGGCTATTCAAAGTACATCGCGCGGCACGCCATTCCCCTGATTCGTCACGAAACGGTGATAACCCGAGATCAGCATGGTTCCCGCTATGCGGGAGATATCGAGGTCAGAGCTGTAATCGTGATTAACTACAAATTTGCCATACGCGCGGCGAATACAGCTTGGATAACGATTTTCGCGGCGTGGGCGTGGCGAGAACAAACACCGGCCGGTGTATGCACCGGCCGGAACACCTGCGGCCTTATTCGTCGCCGGCGGAACCGGAACCGAAACTACCTTCGAGACGATTACGTGATCCGGGATGAATCAGCCGGGCGGCACTCACCAAACCGCCCGAGGACCAGGTCCGGCGCCGGATCAGCAAGCACGGCTCATCCGCCTCTATACGCAACAGCTCGCATTCCTCGCGCGTGGCGCGCACCGCCTCCACGACGTGCTCGCCACGGATGAGCGGCGCCACCTCACTGAGGTAGGTATTGGGGGTGACGACGGTGAAGTCCTGGGCCAGATACTCCGGCGCCTGCGCCGGATCGACATAACGATCCTCCACCTGGATCGGCACCTCGTCCTCGATGTGCACCAGCAGCGAGTGGAACACCCTGCCGCTCATCGCGTTTCCGAGCACCGGATGGCGCGCGTCGGCCTCTTCCGCGCGGACGAAGACCACCTCGGTGCGATGCCGGTGACCGCGCCGGGAGATCTCGTCGGCGATGTTCCTGACCTCGAACAGCGGGGAGGCGGCCTTGGTCGGCGCGACGAAGGTCCCCACTCCCATCACGCGATTGAGCGCGCCGTCGGCGGTGAGATCGCGCAGGGCGCGGTTGATCGTCATGCGAGACAGGCCCAGCGCGGTGACCAGCTGGTTCTCCGAGGGGATCTGTTCACCCTCGACCCAGCGCCCGGCCTTGATCTGCGCCATGATCAGCTGCTTGACGCGTTCGTACGCCGCGAATTCGGTCCCCAGTTCGCTGTACAGCGCGGCCAGGTCCGCATCGACCACTTCGATCGCCACCACCGGTATCCGTTCCCTCAGTTTCCCCAGAGAATACGTTGCCTCCTAGCGAGGCAGCGCGCTTGACAATCCACTTGTATATACAGGACTATACCACTAGTCTGGATTTCAGTGACCCAGGACACAGCCGTCTTCTCGAGGAGTGAACCGATGACCGACGCCCCCATCCAGCCCGCATCCGGACCACGGCCCGTGTCCGCCCCGCGCGGTTCCCAGCTGCGCACCCTGGGCTGGCAGCAGGAGGGCGCCCTGCGGATGCTGATGAACAACCTCGATCCCGAGGTCGCCGAGCGGCCGGACGATCTCGTCGTCTACGGCGGCACCGGCCGGGCGGTGCGCAGCTGGGCGGCGTTCGACGCGATCGTGCGCACCCTCGAGACCCTGGCCGACGACGAGACCCTGCTGGTGCAGTCGGGCAAGCCGGTCGGTGTGTTCCGCACCAACGAGTGGGCACCGCGCGTCCTGCTCGCGAACTCGAATCTGGTGGGCGACTGGGCGAACTGGGCCGATTTCCGCAAGCTCGAACAGGCCGGGCTGATGATGTACGGCCAGATGACCGCGGGCTCGTGGATCTACATCGGCAGCCAGGGCATCCTGCAGGGCACCTACGAGACCTTCGGCGCGGTGGCGCGCAAGCGGTTCGGCGGCACGCTGGCCGGCACCATCACACTCACCGCGGGCGTGGGCGGCATGGGTGGGGCGCAGCCGCTGGCGGTGACCATGAACGAGGGCGTCGCGCTGTGTGTCGACTGCGATCCCGCGCGCATCGATCGCCGGATCGCGCACGGCTACCTCGACACCAGGGCCGAATCCCTGGAGCAGGCACTGGAACTGGCGATCGCCGCGCGCGACGAGCGCAGGCCGCTCTCGATCGGCCTGGTCGGCAATGCCGCCGAGGTGTTCCCGCGGTTGCTGGCGATGGACGCGCCCATCGACGTCGTCACCGACCAGACCTCGGCCCATGATCCGCTGTCCTACCTGCCGATCGGCGTCGCGCTCGAGGACTGGCACACCCTCGCCGAGAAGGATCCGGCCTGGTTCACCACCGAGGCACAGGCCTCGATGGCCAAGCACGTCGAGGCCATGGTCGGGTTCATGGACAAGGGCGCCGAGGTGTTCGACTACGGCAACTCGATCCGCGACGAGGCCCGCAAGGGCGGCTACGACCGGGCTTTCGCGTTCCCCGGCTTCGTCCCCGCCTACATCCGCCCGCTGTTCGAGGAGGGCCTCGGTCCCTTCCGCTGGGCCGCGCTCTCGGGTGACCCGAAGGACATCGCCGCCACCGACCGCGCGATCATGGAGTTGTTCCCGGAGAACGAGCACCTGAAGCGCTGGATCACCATGGCCGGTGAGAAGGTGCAGTTCGAGGGCCTGCCCGCGCGGATCTGCTGGCTCGGTTACGGCGAACGTCACCGGGCGGGCCTGAAGTTCAACGAGATGGTCGCCTCGGGTGAGCTGTCGGCTCCCCTGGCCATCGGCCGCGACCACCTCGACTCCGGCTCGGTGGCTTCCCCCTACCGCGAGACCGAGGCCATGGCCGACGGTTCCGACGCCGTCGCCGACTGGCCGCTGCTCAACGCCCTGCTCAACACCGCCTCCGGCGCCTCGTGGGTCTCGATCCACCACGGCGGCGGCGTCGGCATGGGCCGGTCCATCCACGCCGGTCAGGTGTGCATCGCCGACGGCACCGAGCTGGCCGCCCGGAAACTCGAGCGGGTGCTGACCAACGACCCCGGCATGGGCGTCATCCGCCATGTCGACGCGGGCTACGAGCACGCGGCCGACGTGGCGCGTGCGCGCGGGGTGCGAATCCCCATGCAGGAGAACTGATCCCGCGCCGCTGTCCGCATCGTCGCCGGTGCGGGCAGCGGTTTTCCCGCGCGAACGTCCTCGCGGTTTCCGCCGCACTCTTTACAATGACTGACCGGTCAGCCATTATCGACCCATGCCGAAAGCCATCGATCGTGCCGCACGCCAGGAGGAGATCCTGCTCGCTGCGGCCGCGGTGTTCGCCCGCAAGGGCTTCGCCGCCACCCGGGTAGAGGATGTCGCCGCCGAAGCGGGAATCGCCAAAGGCAGTGTGTACCTGTACTTCCCGAGCCGGGATTCGCTCCTGGCCGGCGTGTTCGACAGCTACGCGCGGCGATCCGCGCAGGTGCTCGCGGAGGTGGGCGACGGCCCGGCACTCGACCGCCTCGAGCGGCTGATCCGCGCCACGCTCGCGATGCTGGCCGCGCACCCCGATCACGCGCGGGTGCTGCTGGATGTGTGGGCGGCGAAGCCACCCATCGACATGGTCGCGGTCTATCGCGAATATCGCGCGGCCGTCGCCGCATTGCTCCGCGCGGCCGTCGCCGAGGGCACGGTGCGCGACGGGGTCGACGAACGGCACGCCGCGGTGGTCGTCGGCGCCATCGAGGGCTGCCTGATCCAGACACTGGTGGACCCGGCGTTGTCTCTGACGGAGCTCACCGAACCGGTCCTGGATGTCTGCGTGACGGGAATCCGGCGATGACGGCGCTCACCGATCGGCTCATCGCACCGGGCGCGACGCGGGCCGAGATCGCCCTCGGGTTCGGCGTCGCCGCGTGCGGTGCGGCCGGTGCGGCGGCACTCGCGGCGGGCGCGCAGTACTCGTGGCTCGCCGTCACGGTGATCGCGGTGCTGGCGTTCGATCTGTTCGGTGGATCCGTCGTCAACGCCATGGGCTCGGCCAAACGCTGGTATCACCGTCCGGGGCGAACCGCGGTGCATCATCTGGGTTTCGTGGCAATCCATGTCCAGCCGTTCCTGCTGGCCTGGGTGGTGCCCGGGTTCAGCTGGGCGGCCGCCGCGACCGTGTACGCCCTCACCCTGACCGGCGCGGTCGTCGTGACCGCGACATCTCACCCGATCCGCCGACCGGTCGCCTTCGCCGTCACCACCCTCGGCCTGCTGGTGGTCACCGGATCGTTCACCGTCCCCCCGGAGGTGGGCTGGTTCGCGCCTGTGCTCATGATCAAACTGCTACTCGCACATCTGCTTCCGGAAGAATCGGCGTAGCGAGCTCGCCGAAAACGGCGCGGGCCGCCCGCCCGTTGCCGGCGCGGGCGACCTCCGGTCAATTGTCCTGATGCTCGCGGAACCTCGCCTCCATCTCCGCCGCGAGGCGCGGACGCTCGGCCTCCATCTTCTGCACATAGGCGACCGCGTCACCGACCGTCCGCAGACTGGCCAGATCCTCGTCGGGAATCTTCACGTCGTACTTGTCCTCGAGCTGGACGGCGATCTCGACGAGCGAGAGGGAGTCGATCTCCAGTTCCTCGACGAAGGACTTCTCCATCGTCACCTCCTCGGCCTCGATTCCGGTCACCTCCTCGATGATCTCGGCGATGCCTGCGACGATTGCTTCCTGGGTGGTAGCCACGAATCTCCTTGTCCGGTGGGCAGTACCGGTACGGTAAAAGCTCCACCGGGGTGGAGGTTCAAGGGATTGTGACGGACAACACACGCGCGGCCGCGGTGATCAGCATCGGAGAGTTGGCGCGCGACACCGGATTCGCCGTGCGGACGATCCGGTTCTATTGCGACGAGGGTCTTCTGGAGGCCCGCCGCAGTGCGGGTGGGCATCGGGTGTTCGACGCGGACTGCGCTACCGAACGGCTCGGGCTGATCCGGCGGATGCGGGCGCTGGGGCTCGGGCTGGATGCCATCGGCGAGGTGGTGCGTGGGGAGCGGTCGCTGGCGGAGGTCGTCGCCGCCGAGAGCGCGCGGGTGGACCTGGAATTCCGCGCACTGGCCTGGCGGCGGGCGTCGCTGCGGGCACTGGATTCGGTGGGTCCGGCAGGACGGGACGAACGGCTGGCCCTGCTCGCCGCAGCCCAGGACGGTCGTGCGGTCCACGACGAACTGGTGCGGTTCTGGCGGCAGGTCCTCGGGCCTGTCCCGCGCCACGACGTCGAGACCTACGTGGGCTGGAATGTGCCTGAGCCACCGGCGGATCCGTCGGTCGACGAGGTCGTCGCCTATGCCGAGCTGGCCGCGCTCGCCACCGATCCCGCGGTGCGCCGCGTGGTCCGGCATCAGCTGTGGCGGAGCCGGCCCGAACTCGTGCGCGATCCCTCGGCGCTCTACACCGACATCGACGCGGCCCTGGTGGAGGTGGTGGCGCTGGTCGCCGCGGGCGCGCCGCCCCGGCCGGGCCGTGCGCTCGACCGGTTCGTCGCCACGCACGCGGCCGCACGCGGGGAGCACGACTCCCCGCACTTCCGCGCACAGCTCCTGCGGGACGCGGCCGACACCGATCCGCGGGTACGTCGCTACTGGGACCGCACCGCAGTGCTTCTCGGCGAACGCATCACCGTCGGGCGGGCACTGCGCTGGGTACACGGCGCGCTGACGCACCCACGGGAGTAGGACACCGCGAGCCCAGTTCGATCACAGAACTCCGTGTCCAGGCGTGCCGGGGGAAATCCGCGTCGCGGGCGATGTGTGAGGTCACGGCACTGGAGACGTCGCCGACAGGGCAGGTCCCTGTGGCGTCCACCAGGATTCGACCGCGCAGACCGCCTGCCGCACCGAGTTCGCAGCTGGTTCTGGCGGCGGGGGCAGCGGTCGAGACGGAATGGTTGCGCCCACGCCGCCGGAACAGCCGCGCCGGACGGCTAGCGGCTGCCCGTGGTGATCGGGGTCAGATCCAGGTCCCAGTTCTGGCCGCGCACCTCGTGGCCGAAGCTGTGCCGAGGCTCTTCGCTGGTTCGGGTGAATCCCGCCGCCGCGTAGATCCGGTGCGCGGAGGACTGGGCGTCGGTGGTCCACAACGTGATCCGGGTGTAGCCGGCGGCGCGGGCGAAGGCCAGGACCCGCGCGACAAGTGCGGTCCCGACCCCGAGGCCGCGGGCCGCGGGAGTGACCAGCAGGGTGCGCAACTGGGCGGCACCGGACTCGGCACCGTGCACGCAGAGCACACAGCCCGCGCGCGCACCGTCGACCTCGGCGATCCAGGCGGCATCGGTGGCCGGGTCACGCCGAGTCGCGTAGTCGCCGACGATCCCGGCGACCAGCGCCTCGAACTCGGTGTTCCAGCCGAACTGTTCGGCGTAGATCTCCCCGTGAGCCTGCACGATCCAGCCCAGATCGCCGGGGCGGTCGGCCACGCGGATCACCACTCTCGCCTCGTCGCGCATGAGCCACCTCGCTACCGGATGAACCGAATCACTGAAACGAGTGTTTCAGTAGCTGTAGGCTACCGGCATGGCGCTCGAGTCGACAACCCCCTCCGCGCGACAGACCGAACTCCTGGAGGCGGCCTACCGGTACGCGCTCGAGCACGGCCTCGCCGATCTCTCGCTGCGCCCACTCGCGTCCGCCATCGGCTCCAGCCCGCGGGTGCTGATGTTCCTGTTCGGCAACAAGGACGGCCTGGTCCGGGCACTGCTCGCCCGGGCACGGACCGACGAACTCGCCTTCCTCGGCGAGCTGACCGACCGGCCCGCGCCCGCCGACCTCGCAGCCGCTGTCGACCGGGTCTGGCGCTGGCTCGCCGCGCCGGACCATCGCCCCCTGCTCCGCCTGTGGACCGAGGCCTATGCCCGCTCACTGGTGGAACCCGACGGACCCTGGTCGGGATTCGCCCGCGCCACCGTCGACGACTGGCTGACGCTGCTCGCCCGATTCCAGCCCACCGGCAACACCGGCGCCGTCACCGACCGCACCCTGGCCCTGGCCGTCCTCCGCGGGTGCCTGCTCGATCTCCTCGCCACCGGCGACGAATCCCGCGTCACCGCCGCCGTGCACCACTACCGCGCCACCCTGTCCGGCAGTGCGGTGTCCTGATCAGGTGCCCTGTGCGCTACCGGTGGTAGTGCAGGGAGATCGCGCCGGATTCGGGAAACGTGGTGGCGGTGGCCAGACGCCATGGTCCGTGGATCAAAGGAAGAGACGGATTCCCGCTGTCGAACTCATCGACGAAGCCCCCGACGACGAGGTCGTCGGGGGCTCGGTCGGCGTCCGGACTCAGCCCAGGGGGCCGGTGATCGATTCGGCCGCGGCGAGCAGCGTGCCGGCCGCGGCCAGCTCGACGGCGGCCTCGATCTCGGGCGCGAGGTAGCGGTCGGTGCCGGGGCCGGGGACCCGGGTGCGCAGGGCGTCGCGCACCGCCGCGGTGGCCGGTGCCGGGGTGAGCGGCGCGCGCAGGTCCAGTGCGCGGGCCGCGGTCAGTGCCTCGATGGCCAGCACCCGGGTCAGGCCGTCGATCGCGCGGCGCAGCTTGCGGGCCGCCGACCAGCCCATGGAGACGTGATCCTCCTGCATCGCCGAGGACGGGATGGAGTCGACCGAAGCGGGCGCGGCCAGCCGCTTGAGCTCGGAGACGATCGCGGCCTGGGTGTACTGGGCGATCATGTGGCCGCTGTCGACACCGGGATCGTCGGCCAGGAACGGCGGCAGGCCGTGGTTGCGGGCCTTGTCCAGGAAACGGTCGGTGCGCCGCTCGCTGATACTGGCGACATCGGCGACGACGATGGCGAGGAAGTCGAGGACATAGGCCACCGGGGCACCGTGGAAGTTGCCGTTGGACTCGACGCGGCCGTCCAGGGTGACCACGGGATTGTCCACGGCACTGGCCAATTCGAAGCCGGCGACGCGTTCGGCGTGCGCGAGGGTGTCGCGGGCGCCGCCGGCCACCTGCGGTGCGCAGCGCAGCGAATAGGCGTCCTGCACGACGGTGCAGTCCGGCGTCGCGTGGCTGGCCACGATCGCCGAATCGGCGAGCAGGCGGGTCATGTTCGCGGCGGCGACGGCCTGGCCGGGCTGCGGGCGCAGCGCCTGCAGGTCGGCGGCGAAGACCTTGTCGGTACCCAGCAGGCCCTCCACGCTCATCGCCGCGGTGATGTCGGCCAGGCGCAGCAGCGCGCGCAGGTCGTGGCAGGCGAGCACGAGCATGCCGAGCATGCCGTCGGTGCCGTTGATCAGCGCGAGGCCTTCCTTCTCCTCGAGCTCGACGGGCGCGATGCCCGCGGCGGCCAGCGCCCGCGCGGCCGGCATCAGCTCGCCGTCGGCGTCACGCACCGTGCCCTCGCCGAGCACGGCCAGCGCGACGTGCGCCAGCGGCGCGAGATCACCGGAGCAGCCGAGGCTGCCGTACTCGTAGACCACCGGGGTGATCCCGGCCGAGAGCAGCGCCGCGTAGGTCTCCGCGACCACGGGGCGCACGCCGGTGCGGCCGGTGGCCAGCGTCGACAGCCGCAGCAGCATGAGCGCGCGGACCACCTCACGCTCCACCTCCGCGCCCGAACCGGCCGCGTGCGAGCGGACCAGACTGCGCTGCAACTGCTTGCGCAGCTCGAGCGGGATGTGGCGCACGGCCAGCGCGCCGAAACCCGTGGACACGCCGTACACCGGCTTGGGGTCGGCCGCGAGCGCCTCGATCCGGCGACGGCTCTCCCCGATGGCGGCGACGGCCTCCGCCGACAGCGACACCGCGGCGCCGTCCCTGGCCACCCGCACCACATCCCCCGGCGTCACCGCGCCGGTGCCGACGACGACCGGCGCCAACGCGGTCAGATCCGAATCGATGCTCACTGTGCTTCTCCATTCCGAACAACACTGGGGGACAGAACTTTTCCGGCGTCCGCCGGGACGGGTACCGGTTCGGGCGCGGCCGCGACCGGGCGCACCCACAGGCGATAGGCCAGGCACAGCAGCGCCAGCCACACCGCGCCGACGACGAGGGCGACCCGGCTGTCGGCGTCGACGGCGATCACCGCGATCACGAAGATCAGGAACGCGATGGTGATCAGCTGCCCGTAGGGCCACAGCGGCACCGGGAACTTCAGCGCCGCGACCTGCTCGGCCGACATCGCGCGCCGCGAGCGGTACTGCGAGAACAGGATCATCAGCCAGACGAAGATGGTCGCGAAGGTGGCGATCGAGGCGATCACCAGGAACACCTTGTCCGGGATCAGGTAGTTGAGCAGCACACCGACCAGCAGGGTGACGGTCATGATCACGACCGTCATCCAGGGCACGCCGTTGCGCGAGACCCGCCGCATCACCGCGGGCGCCTGACCACGCTGGGCCATGCCGTACATCATCCGCCCCGCGCCGAAGATGTCGCTGTTGATGGCCGACAGCGCGGCGGTGATCACGACGACGTTCAGCACGGCCGCCGCCGGTCCGAGGCCGAGGCTCTGGAAGATCTGCACGAAGGGGCTGCCCTCGTCGCCGATGGTCTGCCACGGATTGATCGCCATGATCACCGCGAGGGTGAGCACGTAGAACAGGATGATGCGCACCGGCACCGTATTGATGGCGCGCGGGATGGTGCGCTGCGGGTCCTCCGCCTCGCCCGCGGTGATGCCGATGATCTCGGTGCCGCCGAAGGCGAACATCACGATGGCGAAGCAGGCGACGAAGCCGCCGAAGCCGGTCGGGAAGAAACCGCCGTCCGACCACAGGTTCGTCACGCCGGTCGCGGTGTCGTGGATGCCGAAGCCGAAGATGAGCACGGCGATGCCGCCGGCGATCATCGCGATGATGGCCACGATCTTGACCAGGCTGAACCAGAACTCGACCTCGCCGAAGACCTTCACGCTGAGCAGGTTGATCGCGCCGATGAAGAAGATGATCGACAGCACCCAGATCCAGCGCGGCACGTCCGGGAACCAGAAGCCCATGTAGACGCCGAACGCGGTGACATCGGCCAGGCAGACGATGAGCATCTCGAAGGTGTAGGTCCAGCCGGTCATGAATCCGGCCAGCGGCCCCAGGTGCTTGCTCGCGTATTCGCCGAACGACCCGGCCACCGGATTGCTCACCGCCATCTCCCCCAGCGCGCGCAGCACGAGGTAGATCGCGGCGCCACCGATGAGGTAGGCCAGCAGCACCGAGGGGCCCGCCCGGTGGATCGCCTCCGCGGACCCGTAGAACAGGCCGGTGCCGATGGCGGAGCCGAGCGCGATGAAACGGATGTGGCGCGCGGTGAGTCCCCGCGTCAGCACAGCGACGGGTTTGTTCAAACCATTCTCCCGGGATCGGAAAGGCGCACGGCGGGAGTGATCACTCGACGGATCACCCTGTGGGGCCGGTCACAACGACCGTACATGTATAAACCTGTATATACAGCCTTGTCAACGCGCGCGAAGTCGGGCGGCAGCCTACCGCTTGACGAACCTGTCTATACAGGCATATACATATCGGACGTGACCCAGCGCACATGCCCGGGCACGCGTCACGCAGAAAGACAGGCCGCCATGACCACGACCGGCAGCACCGAGGACCTCCTCGTCCCCGAACGACGCACCATCGACGTCGTGCCCGACAGCGAGCGGCACGGCACGCCGCGCAGCCAGTTCACCCTCTGGTTCGGGGCGAACATGCAGATCACCGCCGTCGTCGACGGTGCGCTCGCGGTCGTCTTCGGCGCCGACGCGCTGTGGGCCATCGTCGGCCTGCTGCTCGGCAACGTCTTCGGTGGCGCGGTGATGGCGCTGCACTCGGCGCAGGGTCCGCGCATGGGCCTGCCGCAGATGATCTCGAGCCGGGCGCAATTCGGCGTCAAGGGCGCGGTCGTACCGCTGGTACTGGTGATCCTGATGTATCTCGGCTTCGCCGCGACCGGCACGGTGCTGGCCGGGCAGGCCGTCAACAACATGCTGCACGTGGACAATCCGGTGATCGGGATCGTGATCTTCGGTGCGCTCACCGCCTTCGTCGCCGTCACCGGATACCGGCTGATCCACGTCGTCGGCCGGGTGGCCACGGTGGTCGGGATCATCGGATTCACCTACCTGACGGTCCGGCTGTTCGCCGAGTATCCGGTGGCCGATTTCGTCGGCGTGATCGGATTCGACGTGACGACGTTCCTGCTGGCGATCTCGCTCGGCGCGGGCTGGCAGCTCACCTTCGGTCCCTACGTCGCCGACTACTCGCGCTACCTGCCGCGCAGCACCAGCGAACGCACCACCTTCTGGTCGACGTTCCTCGGCAGCGTCCTCGGTTCGCAGTGGGCCATGACCTTCGGCGCGCTGGTGGCCGCCGTGGCCGGGAAGACCTTCCTCGCCGACCAGGTGGGCTTCCTCGGCACGCTGGCCGGGCCCGCGGTGCTCGCGTTCGGTGTGTACCTGGTGATCGTGGTGGGCAAGCTGACGGTGAACGTGCTCAACGCCTACGGCGGGTTCATGTCGATCCTCACCACCGTCACCGCCTTCGACGGCCGCTCGCAGATCTCCACCCGCGCCAGGACGCTCTACATCGTGGGCTTCGTCGGGGTGTCGATGGTGATCGCGATCGCCGCGAGCGCGGACTTCCTCGACAACTTCAAGAACTTCGTGCTGGTGCTGCTCATGGTGTTCACGCCGTGGAGCGCGATCAATCTGATCGACTACTACCTGATCTCGAAGGAACGGGTCGACCTGCCCGCGCTCTACGATCCGCACGGGCGCTATGGCGCCTGGAACGTGCCCGCGCTGGTCTGCTACGCGCTGGGTGTGCTGGCGCAGATCCCGTTCCTCGCGCAGAAGCTCTACACCGGTCCGGTCACCGACCTGCTCGGCGGCGCCGACATCTCGTGGATCGTGGGCATCGTGTTCACCGGCGCGATCTACTACCCGGTCGCGCGCCGCACCGCGAACCCGCCCGACCGGATGATCTACCCCGCCCATACCGACATGGTCGACGCCCGCATCTAGGAGGACATCGCAGTGCCAACCACCGCACTGACCGCCATCGGCACCCTGGTCACCAACGATCCCGCGCTGGGCGACGGCCCGCTGGGGGTCCGGCACGACGCCGCCGTCGTCTTCGAGGACGCGACCGTCGTGTGGGTCGGTGACAGCGCCGACGCGCCCGCCGCCGACACCGGCGTCGACCTCGGTGGCCGCGCGCTGCTGCCCGGCTTCGTCGAATCGCACTCGCACCTGGTCTTCGCCGGTGACCGCGCCGAGGAGTTCGCGGCCAGGATGGCGGGGCGGCCCTACGGAGCCGGTGGCATCCGCACCACCATCGCGGCGACCAGGGCGGCCACCGACGACGAGCTCGCCGCGAATGTGCGGCGCCTGCTGGACGAATCGGTGCGGGCGGGCAGCACCACGGTCGAATGCAAGAGCGGCTACGGCCAGACCGTCGAGGACGAGTTGCGCAGCGTGCGGATCGCGGGCCGGTTCACCGACGAGGTGACCCTGCTGGCCGCGCACGTGCCGCCGCCGGAGTACGCCGGTCGCGCCGACGAGTACGTGACGATGGTCGTCGAGGAGATGATCCCGCGGTGCGCGCCGCACGCCCGCTGGATCGATGTGTTCTGCGAGCAGGGCGCCTTCGACCGCGAGCAGGCGCACGCGGTGCTCTCGGCCGGTATCGCGCACGGCCTGGTGCCGCGCGTGCACGGCAATCAGCTGCACCAGGGACCGGGCGTGCGGCTGGCGGTGGAGCTGGGCGCGGCGTCGGTGGATCACGTGGTGCACGTCGAACAGGCCGATATCGATGCCCTCGCGGGCAGTGACACGGTGGCCACCCTGCTCCCCGGGGCCGATTTCTCCACACGCAACAGCTATCCGGGGGCCAGGGCATTGCTCGACGCCGGGGTCACCGTGGCGCTGGGCGCCGACTGCAATCCGGGGACGAGCTACACCACGAGCCTGCCGTTCTGCATCGCGCTCGCGGTGCGGGAGATGCGCATGACGCCCGACGAGGCGGTCTGGGCCGCGACCGCCGGTGGCGCGCGTGCCCTGCGCCGCACCGATGTCGGCGCGCTCACCCCCGGCGCCAGGGCCGACGCGGTCGCGCTCGACGCGCCCTCGTACCTGCACCTCGCCTACCGTCCCGGGGTGCCGCTGATCAGCCAGGTGTGGCGTGGCGGCGCCCTCGTCCACCCGAACTGAGGTGCCGATGACTTCCGAATCCTGGACCGGCCGTGTCGACGGCGACGCCCCCGAGTACCTGCGCTGGCATCAAGCTGTCACCGAATACACGCCGGGCGGCGAGCCGGCCGCGTGCGTGTTCGTCGGCTTCGCCAGTGAGGCGGGGGTACGCCGGAACAAGGGCCGTCCCGGCGCCGCGCAGGGGCCCGACGCGCTGCGGCGGGCGCTGTCACCGATGGCGTTGCGCACGCCGCTGCGGGCGTGCGACGCGGGCACCGTCACCGTGACGGGCGACGAGCTGGAGGACGGCCAGCGGCGCCTCGGCGAGCGGGTGTCGGCGCTGCTCGACGACGGCGCCTTCCCGGTGGTCCTCGGCGGCGGGCACGAGGTCGCCTACGGCACCTACCTCGGCGTCGCCGGGGCGGCACGACGCACGCCGGGCACGACCGTCGGCATCCTCAACCTGGACGCGCACTTCGACCTGCGCCCCGACCCGGTCCCGAGCTCGGGCACACCCTTCCGGCAGATCCTCGAATCCGACGCGGACGTGCGCTACGCCGTCCTCGGCATCAGCCAGCCGAGCAACACCACCGTGCTGTTCGACACCGCCGAGCGTTTCGGCGTGCGATACCTGCTCGACGACGACTGCGACCCCGATCAGGCCCGCGCGTTCGTCGCCGACTTCCTGGCCGGGATCGATCTGCTGTACCTGACCATCGACCTCGATGTGCTGCCCGCCGCGGTCGCGCCCGGCGTGAGCGCGCCCGCCGCCTACGGCGTCGCGCTGCCGACGATCCAGGCGGTCTGCGATCAGGTCACCGCCAGCGGGAAACTGGCGGTGGTCGACGTCGCCGAGCTCAATCCCGACCTCGACATCGATCAGCGCACCGCCAGGACCGCGGCCCGGCTGATCCACCGGATCGTCACCGGGCATCGCCGGGATCAGCGGTAGCGCGGGCCGCCCAGGGCTCCAGGTCATCGTCGTGCTGACAGGGAGGAAGGAAACGGCGTTTCGAACGACCGTGTTGCAGCTTTAGGGTTGGCTACCCTAAAGTTCTGCACGATCCGGTTCGCAACCCTCGCAGCTCGGCGGGTGGTGACGACCGCGCCGTCGTCTCGTATCCGCACGTCGACCGATCCGCATGCCCCACAGCGCTTCTCGCCTGCCCGACGGCCAGGCGCGCCGGGTCGTGCGCGATGAGGAAATCCTGGTGACAACTCTCGCCCCGCGCGCCCCGGTGCTCCGCCGGGCCGCCGTGTTCGCGCTCGGGCTGGCGGCCCTGCTGCTGCTGATCGTGCTGAGTCTCGCGTTCGGGTCACGCTCGGTGCCCGTCGGCACCGTCGTCGAGGCCGTGCTCGGCCAGGACGTGGGCCGTGATGCCTCGGTCGTCACCGGGATGCGCTGGCCGCGCACCCTGGTCGGGCTCGCGGTCGGCGCGGCGCTCGGTCTGGCCGGCGCGATCACGCAGGGCGTGAGCCGCAATCCGCTGGCCGCGCCGACGACCCTGGGCATCAACGCCGGCGCCGCGCTCGCCGTGGTCACCGCCATCTACGCGCTCGGCCTCAGCCAACCGGCGCAGTACGTGTGGTTCGCCTTCGTCGGCGCGGCCGTGGCGGCCGCGTTCACCCTCGCGCTGGGACGCCGCGCCGGTGACCTCGACCCGATCCGCCTGGTCCTCGGCGGCACGGTCGTGCAGCTGGTGCTGGCCTCGTGGACCTCGTCGGTGCTGCTGTTCAGCGAGCGCACCCTCGACGAGGCCCGGTTCTGGCTGGTCGGCTCGATCGCGGGCCGCGATCTGTCGGTGCTGATGCCACTGCTGCCGTTCCTCGGCCTCGGCGCGCTGCTCGGTCTCGCGATCACCGGCGGGCTCAACGCCCTCGCGCTCGGCGACGAGGCGGCCGCGGCGCTCGGTGTGCCGGTCACCCGGATCCGCACGATCGGCATGGTCGCCGTGGTGCTGCTGGCCGGGTCGGCGGTGGCGGTGGCCGGACCGATCGCGTTCATCGGGCTCGCCGCGCCGCATCTGGTGCGACTGGTCGCGGGCAGTGACCACCGGATCCTGCTCCCCGGCTGTCTGCTCGCCGGTCCGCTGCTGCTGTTGGGGGCCGACATCGTCGGCCGGATGATCATGCGACCCACCGAGATCGAGGTCGGGATCATCACCGCGTTCCTCGGCGCGCCGCTGCTCGCGGTGCTCGCCACCAGAAAGGTCCGCCGATGACCACGCTCGCCGTTCCCCTGGTCCGGTCGACGTCCGCGCGGGTGCGCGGGCTGGCCCTGCTGCTCGTCCTCGCCCTGGTCGTCATCGTGCTCGCCTCCCTGGCCACCGGCGAGGTCCCGATGAGCGCGCTCACCGCGGCGCGCGCCGTGTTCGGGCTCGGCGACCGCGGCGAGGTGTACATCGTGCAGGAATTCCGCGCGCCCCGCGTCGCCGCGGGCGTGGTCGCCGGCGCCGGACTCGCCGTCGGCGGCGCGGTGCTGCAGCGGCTGTTCCGCAATCCGCTCGCCTCGCCCGATGTCATCGGGGTGACCGGCGGCGCCTCGCTCGGCGCGGTGGTCGTGCTGGCGGCGGGGGTGAGCCTGCAGGCGATTCCGCTGGCCGCGCTGGCGGGCGGGCTGGTCGCGGCCGTGGCGCTGGGTGCCATCGGGTGGCGGACCCAGGTGTCGACCGCGCGGCTCGTGCTGGTCGGGCTCGCCATCCAGGCCGGTCTGGCCGCGGCCGTGAACCTGGTGATCGTGCGGTTCCCGCGCGAACTGGCCGGCTCGGCGATGCACTGGACCGCAGGCTCGCTCTACGGGCGGACCTGGCCGGAGGTGACCGGTGCCGCGCTCTGCTCGCTGGTGGT
This sequence comes from Nocardia neocaledoniensis, assembly GCF_029868625.1. Taxonomy (GTDB): domain Bacteria; phylum Actinomycetota; class Actinomycetes; order Mycobacteriales; family Mycobacteriaceae; genus Nocardia; species Nocardia neocaledoniensis_A. Next base: position 45,008 of record NZ_JARWOJ010000240.1, read on the forward strand.
GCTCGCGGTGCTGTGCACCCAGTACCGCACGCTGGCCGTGCTCGATCTCGGCGACGAATCCGCGGGCGGTCTCGGCGTCGGTGTCTCGGGCGCGCGGCTGCGGCTGCTGCTCACCGCGGTGGCGCTGGCGGCGCTGGCGGTGGCGATCTCGGGCCCGATCGTGTTCGTCGCGTTGGCCGTCCCGCAGCTGGTGCGCCTGCTGTGCGGACCGCCGACGGCCGGGTCGCTGGCCGTCACCGGGCTGGCCGGGGCGACGCTGCTCACCGGCTGCGACTACATCGCGCAGCACCTGCTTCCGGTGGAGGGGCTGCCCGTCGGCCTCGTCACCACGACCGTCGGCGCGCCGTGGCTGCTGTGGCTACTCGTGCGCGACAGCGACCCCGCGAAACGGAGAAACGCATGACCGGGCAACCGAGGAACGAACTCGCCACCCGCGAACTGGCCCTGCGCTACGGCGAACGCACCATCATCGACGGGCTCGACCTGGTCCTTCCTGGCGACGCGGTGACCGCCATCGTCGGGCCCAACGCGTGCGGCAAGTCGACCCTGCTGCGCGGGCTGACCCGGCTGCTGCGGCCGGCGGGCGGCACCGTCACCCTCGACGGCGCCGACATCCACCGGATGACCGCGAGAGCACTGGCCCTGCGGCTCGGGCTGCTCCCCCAGCAACCGATCACCCCCGAGGCCATCACCGTCGAGGCGCTCGTGCGGCTCGGGCGCTACCCGCATCAGAAGATGCTGCGGCCCTGGTCGGCGGCCGACCAGGCCGCGGTGGAGGACGCGATGGCGCGCACCGGCACCACGGCGCTGCGCGAACAGCCGGTCGACCAGCTCTCCGGCGGGCAACGGCAGCGCGCCTGGATCGCGCTGGCCCTGGCCCAGGACACCGACCTGCTCCTGCTGGACGAGCCGACCACCTTCCTCGACCTGCGCCACCAGCTCGACGTCCTCGACCTGGTCGCCGACCTCAACACCGAGGCGCGCCGCACCGTCGTGATGGTCCTGCACGATCTCGGGCAGGCCGCCCGCTACGCCGACCACCTGGTGGTGCTGCGCGACGGCGAGCTGGCCGCGGCCGGTCCCCCGGCCGAGGTGCTCGACGCCGAACTGGTGCGCACCGTCTTCGACGTCGAGTGCCACGTGATCCCCGATCCCGAAACCGGGACACCGCTGGTGATCCCGCTCGGCCGCGCCGCCCGCGCTGTGCGCGCCTGACCTCCCAGACCCCTTTCTCCCCGACAAGAAAGCGAATCCCATGTCCCTGTCACGACTCCGCGGCCGCGGCTTCGGCGCCGCCGCGGGCGCCCTCATCGCGCTCACCGCGCTCGTCGGGTGCGGCACCGATTCCGCCCCGGCCGAATCGGCCAACCCCGCCGCCGACTCGGCGAGCTTCCCGCGCACCCTCGACACCGTGATGGGTCAGGTGACCATCCCGAAGGCGCCCCAGCGCGTGGTCGTCCTCGACACCGCCGAACTCGACTCGACCACCCTGCTCGGGGTCACCCCCGTGGGCGCGGTCGTGCCGCACACCAAGACCCAGGGCGGCTTCCCCGACTACCTGAAGGCCGGGCTGGGTGAGGTCGTCGACGTCGGCCCGCTGCTGGAGCCGAACCTCGAGCGGATCGCCTCGCTGAAGCCGGATCTGATCCTGTCCTCGAAGATCCGCCACGAGAAGGTCTACGACAAGCTCAGCGGCATCGCCCCGACGGTGTTCACCGAGACCACCGGCGGTCCGTGGAAGGCCAACCTGGCCGTGCACGCGAAGGCCCTCGGTCTCGATCAGCAGGCGGCGGACGCGCTGCGCAAGTACGAGGACCGCGCGCGGGCGCTCGGTGAACTGATCAAGGCCAAGGGCAACGGCACCGTGCCCAGCGCCTCGGTGGTGCGCTTCCTGGCAGGCCCCACCCGGCTCTACACCAATCAGTCCTTCAGCGGTGTCGTGCTGGCCGATGTCGGCCTGCGCCGCCCGGAGGCCCAGTCGAGCACCGACCCCAAGAAGATCATGATCGAGGTGAGCCCGGAGCAGATCGACCGCGCCGAGGCGGACATTATCTTCGTGGCCACCATCGACGATCCGGGCAAGACGCCGAAGAACGCGGTCACCAGCGGCCCGGTCTGGCGTGATCTCGCCGCCGTCAAGAGCGGCAAGGTGTACGAGGTGCCGGACGAGACCTGGATGTCGGGCATCGGTGTGCAGGCGGCGCAGCGGATGCTGGCCGACATCGCCCAGGCGACCGGGGTGGCCCTGCCCGCCGAGTGATCAGCGCACACGAAAGGCCCCGCCGGTGACAACCGACGGGGCCTTTCGGCCGTCTACTCCGCGACCGGGACCTCACGCACCCGCGTCCGGCGGCCGCTGATCCCCCGCATGACCGGTTCGACGATCCGCGCCGCGATCGGCCCGATGATCGCCATGAGCAGCACGTACGTGGTGGCCAGCGCGGCGAAGCCGTCGGGCACCGCGCCGGCGGCCACCGCCAGACCGGCGATGACGATGGAGAACTCACCGCGCGCGACCAGCGCCGTACCCGCCCTGGCCCGGCCGAGCTGCGACGCGCCCGCGCGTTTGGCCGCCCACCAGCCGGTGGCGATCTTGGTCGCGGTGGTGACCACCGCCAGCAGCACCGCCCAGCCCAGCACCGGCGGGATCGTCCGCGGATCGGTGCTCAGACCGAACAGCACGAAGAACATGGCCGCGAACAGATCGCGCAGCGGCTCGAGGATCTTGGTCGCGTCGTGCGCGGTGGAATCGGAGATCGCGATGCCGAGCAGGAACGCCCCGACCGCCGCCGACACCTGCACCGCCGATGCCACGCCGGCGACCAGCAGCGCCGAGCCGAGCAGCTTGAGCAGGAAGATCTCGCGATCCTCGCTCGCCACGATCGCCGAGACGTACTTGCCGTAGCGCAGCGCGACCACCAGCACCACGGTCACCGCGACGAGCGCGATGCCGACCGTGGTCATCCCGGCCACGAAGCCCACCCCGGCCAGCACCGCGGTGAGCACCGGCAGATACACCGCCATCGCCAGGTCCTCGAACACCAGGATCGACAGCACCACCGGGGTCTCCCGGTTACCGAGGCGACCCAGGTCGTTGAGCACCTTCGCGACGATGCCCGAGGACGAGATGTAGGTGACGCCCGCCATCGCGATCGCCCCCGTCGGGCCGAGCCCGAGCATGAGCGCCACGATCACCCCCGGCGTCGCGTTGAGCACCAGGTCGAGCAGGCCGGCCGTCCACGATTTACGCATGCCGGTGACCAATTCCCCGGCCGTGTACTCGAGCCCGAGCAACAACAGCAGCAGGATCACACCGATCTCGCTGGCGAGGTGGATGAACTCGTCCACCGCGTGCAACTCGACCAGCCCGCCCGTACCGAACACCAGACCGCCGAGCAGATACAGCGGGATCGGCGACAGGCCGACGCGGGCCGCGATGCGCCCGAGCACCCCCAAACCGAAGAACACAGCCCCCAGCTGGATCAGAGCCAGCGCGGAATCACTGATATGCACGCGCTCAGCCGTCGGAGAGGATCACGGCCGCGGCATCGAGCCCCGCCTGCGTTCCGACCACGACCACCATGTCACCGCCGAGGAACTCGAACTCGGGCCCCGGGGAGGCGTGCACCTGGCCCGCGCGCAGGACCGCGACGATCGAGGCGCGGGTCCTGGTGCGCATCTCGGTCTCGCCGAGGCGCCTGCCCGCGTAGGCCGAATTCGCGGGCACGGGCATCGAACGGGTGCTCACCCCCTCGAGATCGCGGTGTTCCTCGCGCAGCTGGGCGACGAGCTGCGGTGCACCGAGCAATCCGGCCAGTGTGCGGGCCTCCGCGCTCGACAGCGGGATCTGCACGGTGGTGTCCGGGTCGCCGACCTTGGTGAAGATCAGATCGGTGCCGCCGTCCTTGTGATCGACCACGCCGATGCGGCGGTCCACCTTGGTCAGCGAAAACTCTTTCCTGACACCGATTCCGGGCAGGGAGGTCACATCTACATTCATTGTTGGATCACCTAACGTCAGCTAGGCGATACCTTACCTGCCCTTTACTATTCGCAGGCTCCGGTCAGCCCTGGTCGAGCAGTCGTCCCGCGGCTTCCAGACCCTCGTCGGTGCCGACGACGACCACGAGATCTCCGGCGATGAAGGTGAAATCCGTTCCGGGCGAGGGGGTCACATCGCCCGCGCGGACCACGGCGACGACCGAGGCCTTGGTCCTGGTGCGCATCGCGGTGTCGCGCAGCGGACGCCCGTCGAACGGGCTGCCGCGATCGATCGCGAACTGCCTGGTCGTGAGCTCGCCGACGCCGTGCACCTCGGGGGTCTTCTGCACCACCTGCGGGGCACCCAGCAGGCCGGCGAGCACGCCGATCTCGGTGCCCGACAGCGGAATCGACGTGGTCGTGTCGTAGTCCCCGGCCCGCGAGACCACCAGATCCACCGAGCCGTCGCGGTGTTCGACGACACCGATCCGGCGCCGGGCCTGCGCCAGCGGGAAGTCCTTGCACACGCCGATCCCCGGGAGTGGCGTCACATCGATGTTCACGCCCTCACAGTACGACGACTTCGGAATAACGCCAGCCCCACCCTGTTCGGCCGCTCCGGGGAGGCAACGGTCATATTCGCTTGCCGCGCCGGTGCCGTCCTGGCTACCGTCGATGGCATGTGTGGACACACCGCGATGACGAAGCCCTGGTCGCGCCGCTGACGGCGGCGACAGGGATTCTTCTGCTCTTCCGAGGCCGCCGTCCGAGCTGTCATGCCGGGCGGTCGTTCGCGTCGTCCCGGCTCCCTCCTCGTGGCACGGAGCCTCACTCATGTCTGTACCCCCTCTCGCGCGCCCGGCCTCGCTCGACGAGTTGCCCGCGGGCGCGCACGCCCATGTCCGGGCGAGCGGCGTCCACCATCGCCTCGGTGACCGGCCGGTGCTCACCGATGTCTCCGTCACCGTCTCGGCCCGGTCGCGGCTGGCCGTCGTCGGCGAGAACGGGCGCGGCAAGACCACGCTGCTGCACGTCCTCGCGGGGGTGATCCGGCCCGACTCGGGCACCGTCACCCGGGCGGGCACGCTCGGAATCGCCCAGCAGGCCATCCCCTTTCGCGCCGGTGAGACCGTCGGCACGCTCGTCGCCGAGTCGATCGGACCCGCCCTGCGCGCGCTCGGTGCGCTCGACGACGCGACCGAGGCCCTCGCGGCGGGCGCACCCGGTGCCGACGACGCCTACGCCGCCGCACTCGACACCGCGACCCGGCTCGACGCCTGGGACGCCGAACGGCGCGTCGACATCGCGCTGGCGGCCCTGGGCGCCTGCCCGGACCGGGACCGCACGCTGGACACGCTCTCGGTCGGCCAGCGCTACCGGGTTCGCCTGGCCTGCCTACTCGGGGCACGCCCCGATCTCATGCTGCTCGACGAACCGACCAATCACCTCGATCGCGCGGGTCTGGATTTCCTCACCCGACGCTTGCGCGAGCACGCGGGCGGGGTGGCCGTGGTCAGCCACGACCGGGCGCTGCTGCGCGACATCGGGACCGAATTCCTGGATCTGGACCCGAGTCCCGACGGCAGGCCACAGTGGTTCGCCGGTGGCTACGCGGGCTGGCAGGACGGTCGGCGCCGGGCGCGGGCGCAGTGGGAGCAGGAGTACGCCGATCAGGTGGCCGAGCGCGACCGGCTGCGCCAGTCGGTGGCCGAGGCCCGTGATCGGTTGAACACGGGCTGGCGGCCCGACAGGGGGCATGGCAGACATCAGCGCCAATCCCGGGCGCCCGGCGTGGTCCAGGCCCTGCACCGCCGCGAGTCGGCGCTGGAAGCACACCGGGTGACGGTGCCGGAACCGCCGCTGCGCCTGCGCTTTCCGGAGCCCGAGGTCCGGGCGGGGACACCGCTGCTGCGCGCCGCCGACCTGACCGTGGCGGGGCGGCTCGACGGGCCGGTCACGCTGACGATCGACGCGGGCGACCGGCTCCTGGTGACCGGCGTCAACGGCGCGGGCAAGTCGACACTGCTCGATGTCCTCGGCGGCGCGCTGACACCCACCACGGGCTCGGTCGACCGGCGCCCCACCGCCCGGATCGCGCTGATCGGCCAGGAGGTGCCCCCGTGGGAGCCGGAGCAGACCGCGCAGCAGGTCTACGACCGGCACGTCAGACGCCTCGGCCCGCGTGCGGGCACCGACCCGGTCTCCCTCGCCGCGACCGGCCTGCTGGAACGCCAGGCCAGGCACACCGCGGTCGGCAGGCTCTCGCAGGGCCAGCAGCGCAGGCTGCACCTGGCGTTGCGGCTGGCGGACCGTCCGGGACTGCTGCTGTGTGACGAGCCGACCAATCATCTCTCGGTCGCCCTCGTCGACGAGCTCACCGAGGCGCTCACCGGCACCGGTGCCGCGGTCGTGCTGGCCACGCACGACCGGCAGCTGCTGCGCGACCTGGCGGACTGGCCGCGCCTGGAACTCACCCCGGCGGCGGGTTAGTGCGCGAACTTCCAGCGGGTCGCGCCGTGCGGATCGGTCAGCGCGACGCCGACCGCGAAGTGCGGCACGAACCGGTACAGCCACCAGGGGGCAGGCCCGGCGCTCTGGGCACTGAACGGCGCGGTCACGGCGTCGCCGTCGCGTTCGGCGGGCCAGCCGCTCGCCCGATAGCTCTCGGTGACCCGGTCGAGTTCCCCGTGGTCGGTGGTGCGCGTCGCCACACCTTCGAAGACGACATCGACATCGTCGACGAACCGGAACGACAGCGTGCACGCCGGGTTCCCCGCCAGATAGCGGGACTTGTGGCTGTCCGGCCCGCTGGTGAAGTAGAAGTGCTCGCCGACCAGGCAGGCGCCGATCCCGGCCGAATGCGGCCGCCCGTCGGGGCCGACGGTGCCGAGGAACTGGGTGGTCTCGAGCGCGGTGAGACCGGTCTCGACGGCGGTGCGCACCCGGCTCCACGGGAGCGTGTCGTCGTTGTAGATGTTCAGGTCGGTGGCCTCGACCGGATCGGGCAGCATCGGCACTCCTCTACATCGAACAGCCAGGCAGCGACGCCGGGCCCGAGGGTCAACGGAGGACTCACAGTGCCTCCCGAGTATAGGTGCGCACCGGCGGGTGAGGCCGTTGGCTTGCGTATTCGGGCGAAGTTGTGTGTTGTTGAGTCGTGACCAACTCATCCGGAGACGCGTATCCACTCACGGACACGATGACCACCACGACGGCGGTACACGACGGCGTCACGGTGCTGACGGTGACCGGCGAGGTCGATCTGGCGACCGCGCCCGCGCTCGACGCCGCGATCGAGGCCATCCTGGCCGACAAACCTGCGACGCTGGTGATCGACCTGACCGCGGTCGGGTTCCTGGCCTCGGCGGGCATGGCGACGCTGGTCGCCGCGCATCAGCGCGCCGGCGACACCACCAAGATCGCGGTCGTCGCCGACGGCCCCGCCACCAGTCGTCAGCTGAAGATGACGAGCCTGGACCAGGTGTTCGCGATGCACACCACGCTGGCGGCCGCCCTGGCGTCGTTCACGTCCTGACCTGAGAAGAGCCGCCCCCCCCCCCGGGGGGGCCCGGGGGGCTGTGCCGGGTCGGTAAAAGCCCCGCGCCGCAGGGGTATACGTTCGGTTCGGGCAGTCATGTCACGCCTCCGTGGATCGATGTCCGCTCAGCGTCGCGCCCGATCGACGGGGAGGTCGAC
>NZ_JARWOJ010000241.1 GCF_029868625.1 Nocardia neocaledoniensis
GTCGTGGTGAGTTTGGTCTATCGTCAACGCCTGCCCTAGCACAGCAACCCCCCCTTGTGAGTAGTCGCAACGGCGCGACCCAGGCGCGGGGCACACGAACCCGAACAGAAATGTTGGACCCAATTTCGAACCTAACAAACCCCACGGTCGAGTCCGAGGGCGGCCTGGGCACAACGGCCCCCCAGGCCACCGGCGTGCGCGCGCTCACCTCAGCTGCTAATCGAAACACCGCCCGCCCCCCCCCTCCCCGCGGTGGGGGGGGACGAGCCATTTCAGGGGTAAGGTCGCCCAGAAGTTCCCAGGCCACGATGGCCGGGAACCCGCGGCGCCGGCCGCCGTGGACGCAGCTACCCAAGCGCGCAAGGTATAAACGTCACTGGTGGCGATGTGCGTACGTCGCGCCGTCTGCCCCAGCCGCGTACCGAGCGGACCTCCCGACGCGCGGATCAAGAAGGAAGGTGTTCGCCGGTGGCAACACGAGACCGCAGTTCAGCCGACCAGGGGCGTCCCCTGCGTCGTCTCGTGATCGTCGAGTCCCCGACGAAGGCCCGCAAGATCGCGCCCTACCTGGGCCGCAACTACACCGTCGAAGCCTCGGTGGGCCACATCCGTGACCTGCCGCGCGGCGCCGCCGACGTCCCGGCCAAATACAAGGGCCAGTCCTGGGCGCGCCTCGGCGTCGACGTCGATCACGACTTCGAGCCGATCTATGTCGTCAGCCCGGACAAGAAGGCCAAGGTCTCCGAGCTCAAGAGCCTGCTGGCCGACGCTGACGAGCTCTACCTCGCCACCGACCCCGACCGCGAGGGTGAGGCCATCGCCTGGCACCTGCTCGAGACGCTCAAGCCGAAGGTCCCGGTCCGCCGGATGGTCTTCCACGAGATCACCGAGCCCGCCATCCTCGCCGCCGCCGCCGACACGCGCGACCTCGACACCGATCTGGTCGACGCGCAGGAGACCCGCCGCATCCTGGATCGCCTCTACGGCTACGAGGTCAGTCCGGTGCTGTGGAAGAAGGTCATGCCCCGGCTCTCGGCCGGCCGCGTGCAGTCCGTCGCGACCAGGGTGATCGTGCAGCGTGAACGCGAGCGCATCGCGTTCCGCTCCGCCGAATACTGGGATATCGCAGCCAAGCTCGACGCCGGTGTCGACGAGTCGTCGGATTCGACGAACCCGCGCACCTTCGGCGCGCGACTGGTGCAGGTCGAGGGCGCGCGCGTCGCGTCGGGCCGCGATTTCGGTTCTGACGGCCAGCTCAAGACCGCGTCGGGCGTCGTCGTGCTGGACGAGGCGTATGCCCGCCGGCTCGCCGAATCGCTCGACGGCGTCGACCTGGTGGTCAGCTCAGCCGAGGCCAAGCCGTACACGCGCAAGCCGTACCCGCCGTTCATGACCTCCACGCTGCAGCAGGAGGCGGGCCGCAAGCTGCGGTTCAGTTCCGAGCGCACCATGCGGGTCGCGCAGCGGCTGTATGAGAACGGCTACATCACCTACATGCGAACCGACTCCACGACGCTGTCGGAGTCGGCGATCGCCGCGGCCCGCTCGCAGGCCACCCAGCTCTACGGCCAGGAGTACGTGTCGCCGACGCCGCGGCAGTACAACCGCAAGGTCAAGAACGCGCAGGAGGCACACGAGGCGATCCGCCCGTCGGGTGATGTCTTCATGACCCCCGGCCAGCTGCACTCGAAGGTCGACCAGGACGAGTTCCGGCTCTACGAGCTGATCTGGCAGCGCACCGTCGCCTCCCAGATGGCCGACGCGCGAGGCACCACGCTGACCCTGCGCATCACCGGCACCGCGGGCACCGGCGAGGAGTGCGTGTTCTCGGCCTCGGGCCGCACGATCACCTTCCCCGGCTTCCTGAAGGCCTACGTCGAGAGCGTCGACGAGGAGGCGGGCGGCCAGTCCGACGACGCCGAGTCCCGGCTCCCCGCGCTGGAGGAAGGTCAGGGCGTCACCGCCGTCGAGCTGACTCCCGACGGGCACAGCACCAACCCGCCCGCGCGCTACACCGAGGCCTCGCTGATCAAGACGCTCGAGGAACTCGGCATCGGCCGCCCCTCGACCTACGCCTCGATCATCAAGACCATCCTCGACCGCGGGTACGTCTACAAACGCGGCAGCGCCCTCGTGCCGTCGTGGGTGGCGTTCGCGGTGGTCGGCCTGCTCGAAGCGTATTTCGGCAGGCTCGTCGACTTCGACTTCACCGCCGCCATGGAAGACGACCTCGACGCGATCGCCGGTGGCCGCGAGCAGCGCGGAAACTGGTTGTCCAGCTTCTACTTCGGTGGCGATCACGGTGCCGA
>NZ_JARWOJ010000242.1 GCF_029868625.1 Nocardia neocaledoniensis
GCCAGCTCGTACATCACCTGCTGGGCCAGATCGGGCGCTTCGGGGCGGGTGATGGTAGAGACCTCGTTGAGCAGCCGGTTGCCGGTCTCGGGCACGGTGTCGATCACCGGGACGACCGCGACGATGTCGCTGGTCTGGCCCGCCTGGGCGGGGCCGGGGGGGGGGGGGCGGGCCGGGCGCGCGCCCCCCCACCCCGGTTGAACAGCCCACCCAGCAGATCGCCGAGCCCACCGTCACCGGGAGCGCCCGCGCCACCGGCCTGACCGAAGATGTCACCGATGTTGAAGTCCTGCGAGAAGCCGCCGGCGGCACCGGGATTGAACCCGCCGCCGTAGCCGCGACCGCCGCCGCCCGCGAACAGGCGACGAGTCTCGTCGTACTCCTTGCGCTTGGCCGGATCGGACAGCACGGCGTTGGCCTCGCTGACCGCCTTGAACCGCTCCTCGGCCTTGGTGTCACCCGGGTTGGAATCCGGGTGCAGGTCGCGGGCCAGCTTGCGGTAGGCCTTCTTGATCTCGTCCTGCGAGGCGCCGGAGGAGACGCCCAGCTCCTTGTAGAAGTCCTTCTCGATCCACTCCCGTTGGCTCACCGGGCATCTCCTCCTCTCGCGTTCCTATTGGTTGTCGCCGTCGGCATCCGGATCCGATGCCTCGGTGGCCTCGGCATCGGTTACCCCGACCAGCGCGTGCCGAAGCACCCGCTCGCCGAACCGATAGCCCTTGCGCATCACCACGCCGATGACCGGATCGGCGCCCGAGCCCTCGTGCTGCACGGCCTCGTGCAGCGTGGGGTCGAACGGATCACCGATCGCACCGAACTCGACGAGACCCTGCTTGGTCAGCGCGGTCTCGAGCTTGTCGGCGACGGCCTTGAGCGGGCCGGTCTCCAGGTCGCCGTGCGCCCTGGCCCGGTCCAGATCGTCGAGCACACCGAGCAGTTCGGTGACGACGGCGGCCTTGGCCGCGTCGATGTTCGCCTGACGATCCCGCTCGACCCGGCGGCGGTAGTTCGCGTACTCCGCGGTCAACCGCTGCAGGTCGGCGGTGCGCTCGGCCAGCTCGTCGCTGACCGGCGCCTCGGCCTCGCCGTCGGTGTCCGGCTCCGTCGCCTCGGCGGCGGAGTCGGCGTCCTCGACGATGTCCTCGATCAGCTCCTGTTCGGAGTTGGCCTCGGTCACTTCTTCTCCGTGTCGACCGGCTCGTCAACGACCTCGGCGTCGACGACCTGATCGTCGTCGTTCGCGGGACCGGCACCGTTGCCGTCGGCGGCGGCGTCGGCGGCCTGCGCCTCGTAGAGCGCCTGGCCCAGGGCCTGCGACTCGGTGGCCAGCTTCTCCACGGCGGTCTTCACCGCGGCGATGTCGGTACCGGCGAGCGCCGTGTTGGCCTCGGCGATGGCCGCCTCGACCTTGGACTTCACGTCCGCGGGCACCTTGTCCTCGTTGTCCTTGATGAACTTCTCGGTCTGGTGCACCAGCGACTCGGCCTGGTTGCGGGTCTCGGCCTCCTCGCGGCGGGCCTTGTCCTCGGCGGCGTGCGCCTCGGCGTCCTTGACCATCCGGTCGATCTCTTCCTTGGACAGGCCGGAGCCGTCCTGGATCTTGATCTTGTTCTCCTTGCCGGTGCCCTTGTCCTTCGCCGTGACGTGGACGATGCCGTTCGCGTCGATGTCGAAGGTGACCTCGATCTGCGGCACGCCGCGCGGGGCCGGGGGCAGGCCGGTCAGCTCGAAGGAGCCGAGCAGCTTGTTGTGCGAGGCGATCTCACGCTCACCCTGGAACACCTGGATCTGCACCGACGGCTGGTTGTCGTCGGCGGTGGTGAAGGTCTCCGAGCGCTTGGTCGGGATGGTGGTGTTGCGCTCGATGAGCTTGGTCATCACGCCGCCCTTGGTCTCGATACCCAGCGACAGCGGGGTGACATCGAGCAGCAGGACGTCCTTGACCTCGCCCTTGAGCACACCGGCCTGCAGGGCGGCGCCGACGGCGACGACCTCGTCCGGGTTCACGCCCTTGTTCGGCTCACGGCCACCGGTCAGTTCCTTGACCAGCTCGGAGACGGCGGGCATACGGGTGGAGCCACCGACGAGCACGACGTGGTCGATGTCGGCCACGTTGATGCCGGCGTCCTTGATGACGGACTGGAACGGCGCGCGGGTGCGATCCAGCAGATCGGAGGTGATCTTCTGGAACTCGGCGCGGGTCAGCTGCTCGTCGAGGAACAGCGGGTTCTTGTCCGCGTCGACGGTGATGTAGGGCAGGTTGATCGAGGTGGACTGGCTGGAGGACAGCTCGATCTTCGCCTTCTCGGCGGCCTCGCGCAGACGCTGCATGGCCATCTTGTCCTTGGTCAGGTCGATGCCCGAGCTGGCCTTGAACTTGTCGACGAGCCAGGTGACGATGCGCTCGTCCCAGTCGTCGCCACCGAGGTGGTTGTCACCGGAGGTCGCGCGGACCTCGACGACGCCCTCACCGATCTCCAGCAGCGAGACGTCGAAGGTACCGCCACCGAGGTCGAAGACCAGGATGGTCTGTTCCTTGTCGCCCTTGTCCAGGCCGTACGCCAGCGCGGCCGCGGTGGGCTCGTTGACGATGCGCAGCACGTTCAGACCGGCGATCTGGCCGGCTTCCTTGGTGGCCTGCCGCTGAGCGTCCTCGAAGTAGGCGGGGACGGTGATGACCGCGTCGGTGATCTCCTCGCCCAGGTAGGCCTCGGCGTCGCGCTTCAGCTTCATCAGCGTGCGCGCGGAGATTTCCTGCGGGGTGTACTTCTTGCCGTCGATCTCGACGTTCCAGTCGGTGCCGATGTGGCGCTTGACCGAGCGGATGGTGCGGTCGACGTTGGTGACGGCCTGGTTCTTCGCAGGCTGGCCGACGAGAACCTCGCCGTTCTTCGCGAACGCGACGATCGAGGGGGTGGTGCGCGAGCCTTCCGAGTTCGCCACGACGACCGGCTCGCCGCCTTCGAGAACGCTGACGACCGAGTTCGTGGTCCCGAGGTCGATTCCGACCGCACGAGCCATAGTGATTCCTCCTGTTAGACGTATGTATGTGAGTGCTCTCAGGCCGAACCCCAGGCACATCACGCGGAGCACAGCCTCAGCAACGCTGAGCGTGGTCAGCTCAATCCTGCCCCCGAGTTCCGTCGCGAGTCAACTAGAACTTGAGTGAGTCACGCTCAAGGTTGTCGATGTGCACAACCAACACCTGCGAGAATTCATTCCCGACCGCGAAGAAAATTTCTTCCGGCACGGCCTACTTCCCCTGATCGGCGGTCCGGCCGCGCGCAGGGGGCGCGGCCGGGCACTATCCACCGAGTTCGGCGATGATGCCTTCGGCGCTGCGGGCCGCGGTGCGGCAGGCGGTAGCGGTGGACTGGTCGGCGAGGGGGTGGCTCGCGCGGGCCCGCCACTTGCGGACGGCGGTGAGGGCGGTGGCGTGGATCGCGGGCGGGGCGGCGTCGGCGGGGAGGCCGAGACGCAGGTGGGCCGCGATGCCCGCGCCACCGAGCAGGCGGTGGAGTTCGGTGAGATCGTCCGGGGGGAGGGGCAGTTCGTCGGTGCGCAGGCGGCCGAGCAGGCGCAGTTCCGCGAAACCGTGGACGTCGGCCAGGCGGGCGCGCACCCGCGGGAGCAGGTGGTCGGCGTCGGTGCCGGGGTTGGCGGCGATCACCCTGGACAGGGTGGTCAGCGCCGAATGGGCCTTCAATTGGTCCGCGCGCTGGCCGAATTGGACGTCCAGGACCGAACGCAGCTCGTCGATGCCGCTGCGGGCGGCCAGTTCGGCCGACAGTGTCGCCGAGTCGCGCACGCCGAGCCGGATGAGCGTGGTGGCCATGCGAATACCGAACAGCCCGAAGCGATCGGCGAGCTGGGCGCGCAGCTCCGGCGCCACCGGCAGCGGAATATCGGCGCGGGCGAAGCGATCCGCCGACAGCAGGGCCACCCCGAGATCCTCGGCGGATACCCCGGCCAGTGCCTGGAAGGCGGCGAACTCGGGCTGACGCAGGGTGACCGCGGCGAAGGCGAGCAGCCCCGCCACCGGAATCACCGCCTGGCACAGGCCCGTTCGCTCCAGCTCACCCGCGAACCGGGCGGCCACGTCGCGCGCCGAATGCAGCGCGTCGATGCGGCCCGCGCCGATCTCGTCGGCCCGGGACACGACACCGACCACGCCGAGCGGGCCCGCGCCGTCCGCCCCACCCACGCCGAGTTGCTCGAGAAAATGCACGTCGGCGGCGTCGAGGCGGCGCAGCAGATAGACGACGGCGTCGGCGCCCGGCGAGGACAGCGCGGGCTGATCGAACGCCGCGTCACCCGGGGTGAGCAGCTCGATCGTGCGGCGTGAGACCTCGCGCGAGAGCGAGGAGGTGCCCGGCGTATCGATGATCGTGGTCTGCGCCAGCGCCGCCGACGGCCAGCTCACCTCGAGATGGTCGACGCCGCTCGCCGCCGCGTCCCAGCGCAGGCCGTCCAGGTCGAAGGCAAGGCCGTGCGCGCCGCCACCGCGCCGGACGACCACATTGGCGCGGGCGCCCTCCGGGGAGAACGCGGTGACCGACGGCGTCGCGCCGTCGCGGTACCAGGTGACCAGCCGGGTGCACTCGGTCGCGTCGGTCGGCGCGACACTCTGCCCGACCAGCGCGTTCAGCAGTGTCGACTTGCCCGCCTTGATCGACCCGGCCAACGCCACCCGCAGCGGCTCACGCAAACGGTGCTCGCAGTCGGCGAGCGCGGCACGCGCGTACGGCTGGCGATCGAACGCTCGCGCCGCCGCGCCGACCAGCTGCCGCGCCTCGGCCAGAATCCCCTGTACGTGGCCGGATGGCGCGGTGTCGAAACGGTGGGTCACCCAGATACCGTACCGGCGGCCGCGTGCCTTCCCGACGGCTTGTCCCCTTGCTCGACCAGCATCGAATCGGCGTAGCGGCGCAGCTCGGCGACGGCATGCAGTTGACGTTCCAGCACGGCGGTGCGCTCGGCGCGCTGCGTCGCGGCCATCGTCGCCGCGTCCTGCGCGGCGCGCAACGACGCGTCGATCGAGCGCAGACTGCGGTCGGCGACGCCGGCGAAATGGTCGCGCAGGGCGCGATGGATGCGGTGCAGGCGATCCTTGGTGTCCTTGGCGGCCTGGAAGGCCACGTCGTCGAGGAAGCGGCGCACCTCCGCGTTGGCCTCGACCCGGCGGCGGGCCAGCCGGGCGGTCTTGTCGTCGCGATAGGCCTTGCCGCCCACGATCAGCCCAGCGCCGAGCGAGATCGGGTTCAGCATCGCGAGCCCGGCGAAAGTGGTGGCCAGGCCGACCATCAGCACGCCGCCGTAGGAACCGCGCATGCCCACGAGGATCTTGCTGGTGAAACCGATATCCGGTTCCAGATCGGCCAGCGAACCGGTGCTCGTCACCGCGCGCTCGTCGCCCACCTCCGGCAGCTCCACCGCGCCGACCTCGGCGAAATGGTCCGCGATCCGCTCGGCCAGCAGTTCGGTGCGCCGGTGGGTGAGCAGGAGGTTCTCGCCGAGGGCGGTGTCCACGGCGTCGGAGAGCCACTCGGCGATCGCGCCCCAGTGGCGTCCTGGATCGTGCTCATCGATCCATTCCTGGCCCGTGCGGGCGATGCCGCGCAGACGCTCGCGCAGATCGTGGTCGACATCTCCGACCAGATCGGTGATCCCGTCGGCGAGGGTCTGCTGCCAGCTCGCGGTGCGCCGCTGCAACTCCTCCGCGGCCGCGCGCGCGGTCTGCAGTTCGGTGATGGCGGCCGAGCCGAGCGCCGGATCGCGCAGCGCGACCAGCTCACTGCCCAGCGCCAGCGCCAGATGTTCGGCCGCCGAATGCAATTCACGGGAGACCGCCTGACGCGTCGCGGCGTGGTCGCGGGCGACGACGCGGTCGCGGAGGAAGGCGAACAGCACGCCGAAACCGGACTCCCTGCCGAGTTCCGCGTCCTGCAGCCGCAACGCGTGCGCGCGCAGCAGGGCCGAGACCGGGATCGATGCCACCTCCAGCGTGCCGAGGTGGCCGCGGTTCGCCTCGAAAACCTGCTGCCAGTGGGGATACAGGTCAGTCTTGGTGAGCAACACCGCGACCGCCGGGCACAGTTCGCGGACCTGCCGGACGAAGGTGAGTTCGGGTTCGGTGAGCTCGGTGGACGCGTCGGACAGAACGAGCACCGCGTCGGCGGCCGTCGCCATGCCGAGAATGCTCGCGGTGCCGGTGCCGCCGTGCCCGCCGACGCCGGGAGTGTCGATCAGGACGATGCCGTCGGCCAGCAGCTGATTCGGGAGCTCGGCCTCGATCCGGACTATCTGTTTGCCCTGCGCCAGCGGGCTGCGCGGATCGATGGTGCCGATCTCGTCGAACGGGATCTCCACCCGCGACTCCTCGGCGCCGGGAGCCGCGAGCACCAGGTGGGCCCGCTGCTGCGCACCGTGGGAGAGGTGGAGCGGGAGGACCGTGGTGGTGTCGTCGCCGACCGGGCACACGTCGAGCCCGAGCAGCGCGTTCACGAACCGGCTCTTGCCCTGGTTGAGGTGGCCGGTGACGACGATCCGATGTCGTGGATCGCGCACCCGCTCGGTGACCTGCACCAGCCGGCCGACCAGGTCCGCGCGACCCGCGGCGCGGGCCGCCGCGACGGTGTCGGCCAACACCGTCGCCAGCGGCACCGCGTTCGGTGCGAGAGTCCCCATCCCGTTGTCCGTTTCGCTCAGTCGAACAGTCCGTCGGTGTGCGTATCGGCACCGGCGCCGGTGACGGTACTCGACTCGCCGAACAGCGACGTGTCGCCACCGAGACTCGAGCCGTGCAGGCCGGAGCCGAACGCGCTCGACACGTCGACCGAGGACCAGGTGTCGGCGGCCGTGGTGACGGCGCCCTGCGTCGTCGCGCCGCCGGTGAGGTCGCCGGTGGTCTGGGTCGTGCCCGCCACGTCACCGGTGAGGCCGGTTTCGCCGGTGAGGCCCGTGCTGCCGGTGAAGCCGGTGTCGCCGGCGATCGCGCCGGACAGGCCGCCGCCGAGGCCCGTTTCGAGGCCGGTGCCCGCGGAGCCGCCCAGGTCGGCTACGCCGCCGAGTCCCGCTTCCGCGCCGCTGGTCGCCGAACCGGCAAGGCCGACACCGGATTCCACCGCACCGCCGAGACCGGCTTCCGCACCGCCGACAGCCGAACCGGCGAGGCCGAGACCCGCGTCCACGCTGCCGTCGAGACCCGCCGTCGTCGAACCGGCAAGGCCGGTTTGCGCGCCGCCCGCGGCCGAACCAGCCAGTCCGAGGCCCGCGTCCACCGCGCCGCCGAGACCCGCCTGCGCGCCCGCTGCCGTCGAACCGGCAAGGCCGACACCGGATTCGACCGCGCCGCTCAGCCCGGCTTGGGCGCCGCCCGCCGCGGAACCCGCCAATCCGAGCCCGGTTTCCACCGCACCACCGAGACCGGCCTGCGCGCCGGCGGCCGTCGAACCTGTCAGGCCGAGGCCCGCGTCCACCGCGCCGCCCAGACCCGCCTGCGCGTCACCGGCGACCGAACCCGCGAGGCCGAGACCGGTTTCGAGGCCGATGCCGGTCGCGCCGGACAGTGCCGTGTCGAGACCGGTGCCGACTTCCGCGGATCCGCCACCGGTGAACAGTCCACCGAGGCCGCCGGTGAGATCGCCACCCGCGGCGACGGTGCCGCCGAGCCCGGTTTCCAGTCCGGTGCCGAGATCCGCGCCAGCACCGACCGCACCATCGAGCCCGGCCATCGCCGTCGTGGTCACCGCGGCACCGAGCCCACCCGCGGCCTGCGCCCCGGCATTGGCCGCCGCACCCAGGCCGGCGCCGACCGAGGTCGCACCGTTCACCCCCGCGTCGAGGCTGCCGCCGAGCTCAGTGGTGAGTCCCGCGGTCCCGCCGAGGAGACCGTCGACGGCACCCTCGAGCCCCGCACCCGCACCGACCGCCCCGGACAGCGCACCGTCGAGACCGGTGCCGATTCCGCCGGCCGCACCAGCCGCACCCGACAGCGCACCGCCGAGCCCGGCCGTCGCGTCGACGGCACCCTCGAGCGCTCCGTCGAGTCCGGCGCCGAGCGCACCGTCCACGGCACCACTGGCACCGGCAGCGAGATCAGCGCCCGCGTTCAGGGCGCCGTCCACACCGGCACCCACGGCGCCGTCCAGTTCGCCGCCCGCGTCGACAGCGCCCGACAGCGCACCGTCCACGCCCGCACCAGCACCGAGCACACCGTCGATGCCGCCACCGACAGCTCCCGTCAAAGCACTCTCCAGCCCTGCACCGGCCCCGGCCGCACCGCCTACGACACCTTCGAGACCGGCACCGACACCGGCGGCTCCGTCCAGAGCACCGTCGAGGCCGGCCGACAAGTCGCCGCCCGCACCGACAACACCCGACAGGGCACCGTCGAGCCCGGCACCGACGCCCGCGGCACCGTCCAGCGCACCGCCGAGACCGGCGCCCGCGTCGATCGCACCGTCAAGAGCGCCACCCAGCCCGGTCGAAAGACCAGCCCCCGCGTCGACCGCACCCGAGAGAGCACCGTCGAGCCCGGCGCCGACACCGGCGGCGCCATCCAGCGCACCGTCCAGACCGGCCGTCAGACCGGCGCCCGCACCTACCGCGCCCGCGAGGGCGCCATCGAGACCGGCGCCGATGCCCGCGGTGCCGTCCAAGGCGCCGCCGAGATCAGCACCGGCGTCGATCGCGCCGTCCAGAGCACCATCAAGACCGGCGCCAACACCCGCGACACCATCCAAGGCACCACCGAGACCGGCGCCCGCGTCGATCGCGCCGTCAAGTGCGCCACCCAGCCCGGTCGACAGATCCGCACCCGCACCGACAGCACCCGACAGAGCGCCGTCGAGACCGGCACCCACATCCGCGGCACCATCCAGAGCGCCGTCGAGCCCAGCCGCCAAGTCACCGCCCGCGCCTACTGCACCCGACAAGGCGCCATCCAGACCGGCACCGACACCCGCGGCACCATCCAGTGCGCCACCGAGCCCGGCCGCCAGATCGCCTCCGGCACCGACTGCACCCGTCAAGGCGCCATCCAGACCGGCGCCAACTTCCGCGGCTCCGCCAAGGGCGCCACCGAGACCAGCGCCAACACCCGCGGCACCATCCAAAGCACCGCCGAGGCCAGCACCCGCGTCGATCGCACCGTCCAACGCACCACCAAGGCCCGTCGAGAGGTCCGCGCCCGCACCGGCAACGCCCGACAGAGCGCCATCCAGACCAGCGCCAACGCCCGCGGCACCATCCAAAGCACCACCGAGGCCGGCCGCCAGATCGCCTCCGGCACCGACTGCACCCGTCAAGGCGCCATCCAGACCGGCGCCAACTTCCGCAGCTCCGCCAAGGGCGCCACCGAGACCAGCGCCAATACCCGCGGCACCATCCAACGCACCACCGAGGCCCGCCGCCAAGTCACCGCCCGCGCCAACCGCACCCGACAGCGCACCATCCAGACCGGCGCCAACGCCCGCGGCACCATCCAGAGCACCACCGAGCCCGGCCGCCAAGTCGCCGCCCGCGCCAACCGCACCCGACAGCGCACCATCGAGACCAGCGCCGATGCCCGCTGCGCCGCCGAGGCCGGCCGTCAGGTCAGTGCCCGCGTCTACGACGCCCGAGAGGGCACCGCCGAGGTCGGCGCCGATATTCGTCGCGCCGTCCAATGCGCCGCCGAGGCCGGCGGCCAAGTCGCCACCCGCGCCGACGGCACCGTTCAACGCACCACCCAGCCCGGCGGCCAGATCGCCACCGACACCAACGGCACCGTTCAGCGCGCCACCGAGACCAGCGGCCAGATCGCCACCGACACCGACGGCACCGTTCAACGCACCACCCAGCCCGGCGGCCAAGTCACCGCCCACGCCGACCGCGCCGTTCAGCGCACCATTCAGCCCGGCGGCCAGATCGCCGCCCACCGCGCCCCCCCCCGCGCCGGCCCCCGCCGGCGGG
>NZ_JARWOJ010000243.1 GCF_029868625.1 Nocardia neocaledoniensis
ACTGATTCGCCATTGGGCGCGGATACACGGGTACGGGAATATCAACCCGTTGTCCATCGACTACGCCTGTCGGCCTCGCCTTAGGTCCCGACTCACCCTGGGCGGATTAACCTGGCCCAGGAACCCTTGGTCATTCGGCGGACGAGTTTCTCACTCGTCTTTCGCTACTCATGCCTGCATTCTCACTCCCGTAGCCTCCACCACTAGTTCACACTGTGACTTCCACGGCTACAGGACGCTCCCCTACCCATCCAGACGACTGGCCCGAAGGCGATCTAATGTCTGAATGCCGCGGCTTCGGCGGTGTACTTGAGCCCCGCTACATTGTCGGCGCAGGATCACTTGACCAGTGAGCTATTACGCACTCTTTCAAGGGTGGCTGCTTCTAAGCCAACCTCCTGGTTGTCTCAGCGACCCCACATCCTTTTCCACTTAGTACACGCTTAGGGGCCTTAGCCGGCGATCTGGGCTGTTTCCCTCTCGACTACGAAGCTTATCCCCCGCAGTCTCACTGCCACGCTCTCACACACCGGCATTCGGAGTTTGGCTGACTTCGGTAAGCTTGTGGGCCCCCTAGGCCATCCAGTAGCTCTACCTCCGGCGTGAAACACGTGACGCTGCACCTAAATGCATTTCGGGGAGAACCAGCTATCACGGAGTTTGATTGGCCTTTCACCCCTACCCACAGCTCATCCCCTCAGTTTTCAACCTAAGTGGGTTCGGGCCTCCACGACGTCTTACCGTCGCTTCACCCTGGCCATGGGTAGATCACTCCGCTTCGGGTCCATAATGTGCGACTAAAGAGCGCCCTATTCGGACTCGCTTTCGCTACGGCTACCCCACACGGGTTAACCTCGCCACACACCGATGACTCGCAGGCTCATTCTTCAAAAGGCACGCCATCACCCCACTGCAGAACAGAGGGCTTTGACGGATTGTAAGCGCACGGTTTCAGGTACTATTTCACTCCCCTCCCGGGGTACTTTTCACCTTTCCCTCACGGTACTAGTCCGCTATCGGTCACCAGGGAGTATTCAGGCTTACCGGGTGGTCCCGGCAGATTCACAGCAGATTTCACGGGCCCGCTGCTACTCGGGAGACATCCACGAGAGCCTAGGAATTTTCGTTTACCGGACTATCACCGTCTATGGCAGGCCGTTCCAGACCACTTCAACTAACACCTAGGTTTCTGACTCTCGCCCTGATCGGCAGATCAGAGAAGAATGTTCCCACTACCCCAGCAAGACAACGACTGCCGTCTATCACATCAAGCTGGTTTAGCCTCATCCGCTTTCGCTCGCCACTACTCACGGAATCACATGTTGTTTTCTCTTCCTGTGGGTACTGAGATGTTTCACTTCCCCACGTTCCCTCCACACACCCTATATATTCAGATGCGGGTAACACGACATCACTCGTGCTGGGTTTCCCCATTCGGAAATCCTCGGATCTCAGCTCGGTTGACAGCTCCCCGAGGCTTATCGCAGCCTCCTACGTCCTTCATCGGCTCCTGGTGCCAAGGCATCCACCGTACGCTCTTAAACACTTACTAACAAAGATGCTCGCGTCCACTGTGCAGTTCTCAAACAACACACCCACTCGCAACCATGTTCCGGGATTGACTCGGCTGACGCCGGCAATGTCTCGAAGATCCGAGTGGATCGTTTTTGCCTAGAAAGAACGCCTGTTCTTTCAGGACCCAATAGTGTGTCGGTATATCACCGCGGTCGAAGACTTTGCTCCGGCCATGATGCGATGAGTCAGTCAGTGTTCCACCCATGAGCGTCCGCAGACCTACGAATGAGGTCTAAACGGTCTCTGCCAGAGGCTATCTCGACTGTTCGAGACACCATCTGGAGAAGTGCTCCTTAGAAAGGAGGTGATCCAGCCGCACCTTCCGGTACGGCTACCTTGTTACGACTTCGTCCCAATCGCCGATCCCACCTTCGACGGCTCCCTCCACAAGGGTTAGGCCACCGGCTTCGGGTGTTACCGACT
>NZ_JARWOJ010000244.1 GCF_029868625.1 Nocardia neocaledoniensis
GCGTACCACCTCGCTGCGCAGGGTGATCGGCTCGTTCAGCACCGGCCGGAACAGGTCGACGGTGAACCTGGCCGGGATGAAACCCGCTCCCGGACTGTGCTTCTCGGCCTCTTTCGCCAGCAGACCACACACCCCCACCCCGTTCAGCTGCTTCGACGACCACCGGCTGATCGCCAGTTCACTCGCCACATACGAACCGTCGCGCACCGTGAAGAACTCCACCGCTCGCCTCTCTACTCACGAACGTCGATTAGAACACGTATCAATCAGCGGTCCAGTCGGCCCATACGCCGACACCCGGCTCCGACATCCCCGCGCACACCCAGCCGACACACCCAATCGCCCGTCCGGGTTACGCACGGCTTCATCTCGCCGCCCGGGGCCACCCGGGTCCGGTGGAGGGGTCGCGTCAGCCGATGTCGACCGGGTCGATCTGGACGCGGAGCGGGGCGTCGGAGCGGTGCGAGCTGCGGACGGCGCGCGCGGCGGTGAGAGCACGGGCGAGGGGGGTGCCCTCGGTGCGGCCGACGCGCAGGAGCATGCGCTCGACCTCGGCGGGCTCTTCGGCGCCGGAGAAGGGTTTGCGCGCGGTCGGGGGCAGCGGGACCGGACCGAGCACCTCGACGTGCTCGGGAAGCTGGGCGACATCGAGCAATTCGGCGATGGAGGCGGAGGTGCCGTCGATGGCGGCCAGCCGGACGGCCGGCGGGAAACCGACCTCGGCGCGGGCCTCGAGCTCGGCGGCGGCGTGGTGGACCGGGTCCCACCGCACCAGGGCCTGCACCGTCGGCAGCGAGGGCTCCGCCATCACGATCACCTGGCCGCGCGGCCGGACCAGCGCCGCCGCGCCCATCCAGCGGCGCAGGGTGTCCTCGGTGGCGCGCAGATCGGCGCGGCCGAGCAGGGCCCAGCCGTCGAGCAGCAGCGCGACTCCGTAGCCGCCGCGCACCAGCGGTTCGGCGCCGACGGTGGCGACCACGACCTGAGCACCCGGTTCGACCGCGTCGAGCACCTCTCCACCGCCGGAACCCCGGATCGGCACGCCGGGGAAGGCGCGCCCGAGTTCCTCGGCGGTGCGCGCCGCGCCGATGACCGTCGCCCGCAGCGCCCGCGCGCCGCAGGCCTGACAGCGGTACGCGGCCTCGGTGATGCCGCACCACTTGCACTGCGGACTCGCCGCCTCCCCGGTGTTCGTCTGCGGCAGGGCGAGCGGCCCGTGGCAGTGCCGACAGCGGGCCGGCGTGCGGCATTTCGCGCACGCCAGCGACGGGACGTATCCCCGGCGCGGCACCTGCACGAGGACCGCCACGTTCTCCTTCAGTGCCGCGCGCGCGGCCGCGAACGCGACACCGGGCATGCGCACCGAGCGAGCCAGGGCATCGCGTTCCAACGCGAAGTCGGTGTCCCCGGGCGCGCTGATCCGCGGCATCACCTCGCGCAGGACCTGGCGTTCGGCGAGAAGATCACGCGCCCAGCCGGATTCGACGACGGCCTGGATCTCTGCCGTGCGGGCGAACCCCGCGGCGACGAACGCGGCGCCGGTCTCGTGGGCGCGCAGCATGGCGACCTCGCGGGCATGCGGATACGGCGCCCTCGGCTCGGCATAGGTGTCGTCGCCGTCGTCCCAGAGGGCGATCAATCCCAGGTCACGCACGGGTGCGAACACCGCGGCCCGCGTCCCGACCACGATCCGCGCCTGCCCACGCAATACCGACAGCCACCGCCGATACCGCGCGGCGGGCCCCAACCCCGCCGACAGCCCGACCGCCGAATCCCCCACCAGCCGAACACATTCCGCCAGCAACCGATCCAGATCCCGCTGATCCGGCACCATGAGCACCACCCCGCGCCCAGCGGCCACGACCGTCGCCGCGAGCTCGGCCAACCGCGCCGCCCAATCCTCCCCCGGCAGCGCCTGCCACGCGGCCCGCGGGCCCCGCCCGTCCCGCAACGCCGCGACGAACGCCCCGCCGTGCACATACCGCCCCCACGCCGACACATCGACCCGGATCGCACCGCCATCCGCCGAGCTGGCCACGCCCGATTCAGACTCCATCGATCCCGGCTCAGGGTGGCCGGACACGACTGATCCAGCCACCACACGTGCGGACGGTGTCGTGCCAGGCGCTGACGTCGTCTCGTCCGCACCGTGGTGAGGCGTCTCTCCCGGAGATTCGTCGACAGTCGTCTGCGGGGACGCAGTGAAAGACGTTGTGTTCTCGGGTGTTTCGACGGAACAGCGACCCTCGGCCGGGCTGGTCCGCAGAGGCGCAGCAGATTCCGCGCGGGTGGGTGACCCGACCGCGGGGGGCGTGGGCGGGCCCTCGGCGGATTCGCCGGAACGCGTGGCCTCCGGGACGGAGTCTGCTGTTCCGGAACGGGGTTCGTTGTTCTTCGGCCGCGCAGCGGTGTCGCCGTCCGGCCGGGCGGCGAGCACATCGCGGGCATCGTCGGCGGGGCGTTCGACCGGGGGCGCACCGGAGTCTTCACCCGAGGGCGCGGCGGATTTCGTTGCCCCGGAACGGGATCGGCGGGGTGTGGCGGGACCGTTCTCGGTGCGGGCGTGCCGCGGCGGAATGGCCAAACGGAGGACGTCGGCGCGGGTGCCCGCGTAGCGGGCGGCGACCGCGGTGGCCAGGCGCAGGATCTCCGGAGTCAGGACGCGTTCGGCGGAGACCACCCGTTCCAGCGGCATCATCTTGCCGGTGTGGTCGGTGCGCGGGAGCCGTTCGAGGAGGTACCCGTCGACGAGGCGGCCCGCGAAACGGACGCGAACCCGAACCCCCGGCTGCGCGATCTCATCCAGGTCGGGCGGGACGAGATAGTCGAAATCGCGGTCGAGGTGCGCGGGCGACAGCAGCGGGAGCACCCGAGCGATCGGGTGTCCCGCTGCTGTCCGTGTCTCGTCCGCTGCCACGCGGGCCGTGGGAACTACAGGCCGACGGCCGCGCGCAGCTTGTCGGCGCGGTCCGTGTGCTCCCAGGGCAGATCGACATCGGTGCGACCGAAGTGCCCGTAGGCCGCGGTCGGCGCGTAGATCGGGCGCAGCAGGTCCAGGTCGCGGATGATCGCGCCCGGACGCAGGTCGAAGACCTCGGAGATGGCGGTGGAGATGCGGGTCGGGTCGACCTTCTCCGTGCCGAACGTCTCGACGAACAGGCCGACCGGGGCCGCCTTGCCGATCGCGTACGCGACCTGCACCTCGACCCGCTCCGCCAGACCCGCGGCCACGACGTTCTTGGCGACCCAGCGCATGGCGTAGGCGGCCGAGCGGTCCACCTTCGACGGGTCCTTGCCGGAGAACGCGCCGCCACCGTGGCGGGCCATGCCGCCGTAGGTGTCGACGATGATCTTGCGGCCGGTCAGGCCGGCGTCGCCCATCGGGCCGCCGAGCACGAACTTGCCGGTGGGGTTCACCAGCAGGCGGATGTCGGAGGTGTCCAGCGACGGCAGCTCGAGATCACCGATGACGGCGTCGACGACCTTCGCGCGGATATCGGGCGCGAGCAGGTTGTCCAGATCGATATCGGCGGCGTGCTGGGTGGAGATGACGACCGTGTCGAGGCGGACCGGCTTGTCACCGTCGTATTCGATGGTGACCTGGGTCTTGCCGTCGGGACGCAGGTAGGGCAGCACACCGGACTTGCGGACCTCGGTGAGCTTGCGCGAGAGCCGGTGCGCGAGCGCGATCGGCAGCGGCATCAGCTCGGGGGTGTCGGTGGTGGCGTAGCCGAACATCAGGCCCTGGTCACCGGCGCCCTGACGCTCGATCTCGTCGTCGGAGCCGCCGACGCGGGCCTCGTGCGAGGTGTCGACACCCTGCGCGATATCGGGCGACTGGGCACCGATCGCGATGTTGACGCCGCAGGAGTTGCCGTCGAATCCCTTTGCGGAGGAGTCGTATCCGATCTCGAGGACCTTCTCCCGCACGATCCGCGGGATATCGGCGTAGGCCGAGGTGGTGACCTCGCCCGCCACATGGACCTGCCCGGTGGTCACCAGGGTTTCCACCGCGACCCGGCTGCTCGGATCCTCCGCGAGCAAGGCGTCGAGGATGGAATCGCTGATCGCGTCACAGATCTTGTCCGGATGACCTTCGGTTACGGACTCACTGGTGAATAGCCGACTACCTGTCGTACGCACAGTTATTCCCTCTCCCTCAACGGGTTACTCGTATCGGCTTGTGACGGTAACTCTCGGGTGCCACCGCACAACCCTTCTATCCAGACTATTCCAAACCACCGACGAGGTGGCGGAGTGCACACAGACTGACCCGGAGTGTTCACCGAACCGGCGAACCCGCTCACCGATCTCGTCCGTTCGCACTAGACTGCGCGGCAAACCGTTGCCGCACAACAATTCTCGTGCGAGATCGGTCAGCGCAACAGCGGCACGAGCGCGTCGAGCACCCGGCTGGCCAGCAGTGCCTTCGACCCGTGGTCGAGGGCCTGTTCGGTGCCGTCCGCGCCGAGCAGCCAGCCGTCGTTGGTGTCCACCTCGAAGGCCTTGCCCTCCCCGACCGCGTTGACCACGAGCAGGTCGCAGCCCTTGCGGGCCAGCTTGGCGCGGGCGTGGGTGAGCACGTCGCCGTTGTCGTCCCCGGTCTCGGCGGCGAAGCCGACGATCGCGGTACCGGCGAGCCTGCCCTCGGTGCGGGCGTCGACCAGGCCGGCGAGGATGTCCTCGTTCTTGGTCAACGGGATCACGTCGGGCTCGTCCACGCCCTTCTTGATCTTCGCCGCGGCCACGTGGGTGGGCCGGAAGTCGGCCACCGCCGCCGCCATGATCACCGCGTCGGCGCCGAGCGCGTGCTTGTCGACCGCGGTCTTGAGCTGGTCGGCGGTGGTGATGTGGACGAGTTCGACGGCCGCGGGGGGCGCGAGTTCGATGGTGTTGCCCGCGATGAGCGTCACCTGGGCACCGCGCTGGGCGGCGACCCTGGCCAGGGCGTAGCCCTGCTTGCCGGAACTGCGATTGCCGAGGAAGCGGACCGGGTCCAGGGGCTCCCTGGTACCGCCGGCGGTGATCACCAGGCGGCGGCCGGTCAGGTCGCGGGGCAGCGCGTCGGCGCGCTCGAGCAGCAGCGAGGCCAGTCCGAAGATCTCCTCCGGCTCGGGCAGGCGGCCCGGGCCGGTGTCGGTGCCGGTGAGACGGCCCGACGCGGGCTCCATGACATTGGCGCCGTGCGCGCGCAGCGTCGCGACATTGGCCACCGTCGCCGGATGCTCCCACATCTCGGTGTGCATCGCGGGCGCGAACAGCACCGGACATCGGGCCGTCAGCAAGGTGGCGGTGAGCAGATCGTCGGCGCGTCCCTGTGCGGCGCGCGCCATCAGATCCGCGGTGGCGGGGGCGATGACGACGAGATCGGCCTCCTGGCCGATCCGGACATGCGGCACCTCGGGCACATCGGCGAACACACCGGTGTTCACCGGCTGTCCCGACAGCGCCTCGAAGGTCGCCTTACCGACGAACTGCAGAGCCGACTCGGTGGGAATCACCCGCACCTGATGGCCGGTCTCGGTGAACCGGCGAACGAGGGCACACGCCTTGTAGGCGGCGATGCCCCCGCCGACCCCGACGACGATCCGCATGGTCTCTACGCCTCCGGAAAAGAGATTGTCACTCGCCCTCGGTGTGTTCGAGCAGGTCGGAGTGGATTTCACGCATGGCGACCGACAGCGGCTTCTCCTGCAGGCCGGGCTCGACGAGCGGGCCGACGTACTCGAGGATGCCGTCGCCGAGCTGGTTGTAGTAATCGTTGATCTGCCGTGCGCGCTTGGCGGCGTAGATCACCAGGGCGTACTTGGACGACGTGCGCTCGAGCAGCTCGTCGATCGGCGGGTTGGTGAGGCCGATCGGGGTGTCGTACGCGGGCGCGGCTGCGATGTCCGTACTCACTAGGGGAGGCTCCTGCGGGGTCAGTGGGTCAAGAACTCGAATTTGTGCTAACGAACAACGATACCAACTGCTCGCAGGCGGTCGTCACCTCGCTGTTCACGATGACCGTGTCGAACTCGTCACAGGCCGCCAATTCGACCCGGGCCGTCTCGAGTCGGCGCTCGATCACCTCGGGTGTCTCGGTGCCGCGCGAGCGCAGTCGCGAGACCAGTTCCTCCCAGCTCGGCGGGGCGAGGAACACCAGCAGTGCCTCCGGCATCGCCTGCCGGACCGACCGCGCGCCGGCCAGGTCGACCTCGAGCAGCACGTGATGTCCGGCCGCCAGTGCTTCCCGCACCGGGGCCGCGGGGGTGCCCGATCGCTGCAACCCCCCATGGATGTCCGCCCATTCGAGCAGTTCGTCCGCCGCGATCATGGCGTCGAACTCGGCTCGGGAAACGAAACGGTAGTCACGGCCGTCGACTTCCCCGGGCCGAGGGGCCCGGGTCGTCGCGGACACGCTGAATACCAGTTCGGGCAGGCGTTCCCGCACGCACCGCACGACCGTGGACTTACCCACGGCCGAGGGGCCGACCAGTACAACCAGCCGACCCTTCCGCGTGTGTTCGACCACCTGAATCAGGCGTCGAAGTCGAAGCGAGCCAGCAGCGCCTTGCGCTGACGGTCGCCCAGGCCACGGAGCCGCCGGGTGGGGGCGATCTCCAGCTCGGTCATGATCTCGGCAGCCTTGACCTTGCCCACCTTCGGCAGAGCCTCGAGCAGCGCCGACACCTTCATCTTGCCGAGAATCTCGTCGGACTCGGCGTCGGTGAGGACCTGCTTCAGGTTGGTGCCACCACGCTTCAGGCGCTCCTTGAGCTCTGCCCGAGCGCGGCGAGCGGCAGCCGCCTTCTCCAAAGCAGCGGCGCGCTGCTCGTCAGTCAGCTGGGGAAGGGCCACGGGTTCCTCCGTCTCATCGTTCATTGCTAGATCTACCGCCGGTTACCCGGACGGTCTGTGCGACCGTACCCACGGTGCGCGCCGATTGCGAACCCGACCCCCAGGTCAGGGCACGAATACGGATGCCGTATGGGGCGCGCGGGCCCGATGCGGTGACCACCGATTCCTCCGCACCGATCGTACCGCCGAATCCGAAAAATGCATCCCCACCTGCGGTTTTACCGATATGGGCGATGTTAGCCACCGGGTAGCGTGACCGGTCCCCGCCGACCCCGCAAACCGGCCGGGTCGCGACCAGGGGGTTTCCCGAATTTCCCCGCGTGTCGCGCGAATTCGTACCGCGTGTCGTCACGATCGGGAACGGAACCGGTCCAGCACGGCGCCGGTGGCGGTCTCGGCGACCTCGTCGATCCAGTCCGGAATCGGGGCAGCGCGGGCGATGTAGTCGCGCACGAGTCCGTACGGAATGGCCTTCACGGCGACCTCGGCGACGGCGGTCGCGTGCTCGTCGGCGGTGCCGAATTCGGTCACGACGGCGGCCAGCAGCGCGGCATTCATCGCGTCGTTCACGGTGGCGATCGCGGCCCGCAGCTCGTCGGGCCCGACGTCGAGGAGTTCCTCGCGATGGAACATCTTCATCGCCCTGGCCTCGGTCGGATGTTCGCGGCAGTAGCGCGGCAGATAGGTCGCCGCGGCCAGCAACGGCGACGGCCCGGCGAGCGCGTCGAGCAGGCCCGCGTGGAAGCGCTGGATCGACCTCAGCCACAGCCGCGCGAGGAGTTCGTCCCGTGAGGCGAAACGCACATAGATCGACCCCGTGTGCACGCCGGCGGCCTTGCCGATGGCGGTGATCGCGGGCCGGGAGATCGCCGGATCGGCGAGGAGATCGCGTGCCGCGTCGAGCACCTGATCGTCGGTGAAGAGACGGGGTCTTGCCACCGGCTCAGCCTAGTGGCACAGTTTATGAATATGAATTCAAGAACTAGATTTCCGCTGGCCGGGGCCGCGGTGGTGTTCATCGCCGCGGTCCACACCGTCCTGGGTGTCGCCGATTGGGTGCGTGGTGGACAGGACTCCGAACTGTCGTTCTGGTTCACCCTGTTCGGGGTGATCGGGGTGGGTCTCGGGCTCGCCATGATCGAGCTGGAGCGCGCGCGGGGCTTCGTGCCGGCCCCGGTGCTCGCCGCCCTGGCGGTCACGGTCGGGGCCGGCTTGGCCTACATGCCGCTGTCCGGGTTCCTCACCCTGCTGGTGCCGCTCGGCGTCGGGGTACTGGGCTGGTGGCGGGCACGGGCGGGCGTGCCCGAGCCCACCGGCGCCTGACCGCGATCGGCGGCGGCGCCGAAAGCCCGCGCGCATCGGCGCCCGCACGACCACACGCGACCGGGTGCGGGCACGACGACGGGTTCTGCACACAGTGCCGGGTCCACCTCGGCCTGCACATCCCCACACCGCGCGAGCGTCGACTCGTC
>NZ_JARWOJ010000245.1 GCF_029868625.1 Nocardia neocaledoniensis
GTGGTCGAAGGCATCGAGGTCGTTCGCCCGGATCTGGTCGAGCAGATCCGCGAAGGGGTCGTCGGCGCGGACGTGCGCGGGCAGCACCAGCGTGTTTAAGAAAAATCCGACCAATTACTACCTTTACACGGGTGAACCCCCCCCCACCCGCGCGCGTCCGGCGCGGCGAGCCCGAGCGCAGCCCCACGGCCGCGTCGGGCGCGCGCCGGGCGCGCGGCCTCCCGGGCGCCACGGGGGTGCACACGATCGCCGGCGCCGGTCACGGGTGCGCGCTCACCCATCCCGAGCAGGTGGCCGCCGCGCTGCTCGAGCTCGTCGCGGCGGGCACGCCAGAACTCGCGGCCCCGGTCGCGGTGGCCGGGATCTAGGTGATGGTCGGGTCGCCCGCCGGGCCGCGAACGGCCAGGTAGTACTGGATGC
This sequence comes from Nocardia neocaledoniensis, assembly GCF_029868625.1. Lineage (GTDB taxonomy): Bacteria > Actinomycetota > Actinomycetes > Mycobacteriales > Mycobacteriaceae > Nocardia > Nocardia neocaledoniensis_A. The sequence continues at coordinate 421 of NZ_JARWOJ010000245.1, forward strand.
GGCCGGGATAGGCGACGGAATCGAGGCGGAACAGTTGGACGTCGACGGTGTAGTGCTCACCGGTGTGCAGGTCGCACAGCCGCATGGCGGTGTGCTCGCGGCCGTACACGGTGTCGCCGTCGTCCCAGATCCGCCGGAAGTCGGGGTACTGCGCCAGTTCCTCGAGCAACTCGGCAGACCAGTCCGCCCCACCCTGCTGCCCGATGAGGCCGCGCAACCAGTGCACAGTCAGGGTGGATTCCTTCTCCCACTCCACCATCACCTTGCGCGAGAGGGGATTACCGAAGAACCAGCGCAGAATGTTGGCGTCCTCGACCAGACCCGGGAAGGCGTGATTGTAGGAGTCGTTGCCCGCCAGCACATTCCAGCGCGTGTCGACATAGGCCGCCAGGTTGGGCTCCTGCAGGGCCAGCGTCCGGCGCATCTCGTCGTTGATCTCGGCCCGCAGCTCCTCGACCGAGGGATTGTCGATCGGCGCCAGCCCGGCCAGATCGAACAGGTGCCTGCGTTCGATATCGGTCACCGGCTCGATGCGGTCGAGATAGCGCACCAGCGCCTCGACGACGACCTGCGTGGGCCGTTCCCGATCGCCGCTCTCCAGGTGGGTGATGTAGCTGGAGCTGACCCCGGCCGCGAAGGCCAGCTTCTCCCGGGAGATCCGGCGATCATCGCGCAGGCGGCGCAGCAACCCGCCAAGTGTCGGCGGCTTCGGCGATCCTTCCGGACCATCGGTCGTTGACTTCGATAGCACCGCAACCCTCCCTGTCTGCACGGCACCATCCTGGTTCAGGTTCAAACCCCGAACCAATCGCCGAACGGGAAAGTTGCCGTTTCTTTATATTGACGCGACAACCAAACGAGAGCTACCCCTCGGCAACATCGCCGAGGGCACCGCGCGCACGCCGGTTCAGATGTGCGGACCGTCACATCCGCCCTGTTCAGCGGGCCCGCCGGATGTGTAAACAAATGTAAACCGCCCGAGAAGCGGCGGTTTCGTAAGCATCACCGTCGCGGCCCCGACACGCTCCCCGGCAGCCCCGTCGCGCCTGCTCGGATCGCATTCACCCTGGTCGGTCCCGATTCCCCGCGACCGCCGCGGCGCGGGCCCGTGACCACGAGATTTCGCCGACCTCACAGCTCACCACGGGGCCGCCGAGGATGTGAAAAGTTTGTTTTGCCGAAGCCCGGCGCCTCCTTACAGTTGCCGCTAACAGCCCGAATGCACAGCTCGAAGGGGGCGTCGTGGTTAATTCGCGCACTCATGGTCCGTCGCCCACCGATTTCGGCGACACCCTGCTGAATGTCGGAAAGTACTTTCAGCGTGGCGAGGTCTCGCCCGACCACCGGTCGGTCTACAAGGTCGGCGGTCGCGACGCGGACGCCTTCTATCGGGACCGTTGGTCCCATGACAAAGTGGTGCGCTCGACCCACGGCGTGAACTGCACCGGCTCGTGCTCCTGGAAGATCTACGTCAAGGACGGCGTGATCACCTGGGAATCGCAGCAGACCGACTATCCGTCGGTGGGCTCGGACAAGCCGGAGTACGAACCGCGCGGCTGCCCGCGTGGCGCGTCGTTCTCCTGGTACACCTACTCCCCCGCCCGCGTGCGCTATCCCTATGTGCGCGGGACCCTGCTCGAGCTGTACCGCGAGGCCAAGGCGACGCTCAAGGATCCGGTACTCGCCTGGGAGTCGATCGTCGAGGACCCGAGCAAGTCCAAGGCGTACAAGAAGGCGCGCGGCAAGGGCGGATTCGTGCGGGCCGAGTGGTGGGAGGCGGCCGAGATCGCCGCCGCCGCGCACGTGTACACGATCAAGCAGTACGGGCCGGACCGCGTCGCCGGTTTCTCGCCGATCCCGGCCATGTCGATGGTCAGCCATGCCACCGGCGCCCGGTTCGTGTCCCTGATCGGCGGCTACATGCTGTCGTTCTACGACTGGTACGCGGACCTGCCGGTCGCCTCGCCGCAGGTGTTCGGCGATCAGACCGACGTCCCCGAATCGGCCGACTGGTTCGACGCCGGCTACCTGATCATGTGGGGCTCCAACGTCCCGGTGACCCGCACCCCCGACGCGCACTACATGACCGAGGCCCGCTACCGGGGCCAGAAGGTCGTGGTGGTCTCCCCCGACTACGCCGACAACACCAAGTTCGCCGACGAGTGGGTGGCCGCGCGCCCAGGCACCGACGCGGCGCTGGCGATGGCCATGGGTCACGTGGTGCTCAAGGAGTTCTTCCTCGAGAAGCAGACTCCGATGTTCCTCGACTACATCAAGAAGTTCACCGACCTGCCGTTCCTGATCCGCCTCGACGAGGCGGCGGATCAGGGCGGCGCCCTGCCCGGCAAGTTCCTCACCGCGGCCGACCTCGGCCGGACCGGGGAAGGCGTCGAGCACAAGCCGGTGCTGCTCGATCAGGCCGGTAACCCGGTGGTGCCCAACGGTTCCCTCGGCCACCGCTTCGGCGAGGCCGGCGCGGGCAAGTGGAACCTCGACCTCGAGGGCGTCGACCCGCTACTGACCCTGCTCGGCCATTCCGACGACGCCCCCGCCGAGATCGCCCTGCCGCGCTTCGACACCGACGCCGCCGAGACGATCCGCCGCGGTGTGCCGACCAAGATCGTCGCGGGCCACCGCGTCACCACCGTGTTCGACCTGCTGCTCGCCCAGTACGGACTGGGCCGCGACGGGCTGCCCGGCGAGTGGGCCAAGGGTTACGACGACGCCGACTCGCCCTACACCCCGGCCTGGCAGGAGACCATCACCGGCGTGCCCGCCGTACAGGCGGCGCGGATCGGGCGCGAATTCGCCGACAACGCCGAACGTTCCGGCGGTCGCTCGATGATCCTGATGGGCGCCGGAACCAACCACTGGTTCCACTCCGACCAGATCTACCGCGCCTTCTTCACCCTGACGCTGCTGACCGGCTGTCAGGGCAAGAACGGCGGCGGCTGGGCCCACTACGTCGGCCAGGAGAAGTGCCGTCCCGTCACCGGCTGGGCCACGCTGGCCTCGGCGTCGGACTGGCAGCGGCCGCCGCGGCAGATGCAGGGCACGGTCTTCTGGTACCTGACCAACGACCAGTGGCGCTACGACCCGTTCACCTCCGACGCCTTCGCCTCGCCGCTGGGCAAGGGCACGTTCGCCGGGCGCACCGCCGCCGACAACATCGCCCTTGCCAGCCGCCTGGGCTGGATGCCGAGCTACCCGACGTTCAACCGCAATCCGCTCGACCTCAGCGACGAGGCCGCCGCGGCGGGCGCGACGCCGGCTGAACACGTTGTCTCCCAGCTGAAGTCCGGTGATCTGCGCTTCGCCTGCGAGGACCCCGACGCCCCGGAGAACTTCCCGCGCGTGCTCACCGTGTGGCGGGCCAATCTGCTCGGGTCCTCCGGCAAGGGCAACGAGTACTTCCAGAAGCATCTGCTCGGCTGCGGCTCCAACCTGCAGACCACCGACGCCACCGGCGTGCGCCCGCAGGAACTGGAATGGCGGGAGGAAGGCGCCGAGGGCAAGCTGGATCTGCTGCTGGCACTGGACTTCCGCATGACCAGCACCACCCTGTTCGCCGACATCGTGCTGCCCGCCGCCACCTGGTACGAGAAGCACGACCTGTCCTCCACCGACATGCACCCCTTCGTGCACGCGTTCTCGCCGGCCATCTCCCCGCCGTGGGAGGCCAAGACCGACTTCGAGGCGTTCCACCGGATCGCCCGCGGGTTCTCCTGGCTGGCCGAGAAGCACCTCGGCACCCGCAAGGACATCGTCGCGGTGCCGTTGCAGCACGACTCGCCGGACGCGCTCGCGCAGGCCGGCGGCAAGGTGCTGGACTGGAAAGCCGGTGAGTGCGAGCCGATTCCGGGCAAGACGATGCCCAAGATCGTGGAGATCGAGCGGGACTACACCAAGATCGCGGAGAAGCTCGCCGCCCTCGGTCCGCTGGTCGACACGCTCGGCGTGACCACCAAGGGCATCACCACCCACCCCGACGCCGAGGTCGAATACCTGGCCGGGCAGAACGGCACCATCGTCTCCGGGATCGCGGCGGGACGGCCCTCGCTGGCCAAGGACACCCACGCCGCCGAGGCCATTCTCGCGCTGTCGGGCACCACCAACGGCCGCCTGGCGGTCGAGGGCTTCGAGGCGCTGGAGCGGCGCACCGGCACCGAACTGGCCGACCTCGCCAAAGAGGCCGAGGGCAAACGGATCTCGTTCGCCGACACCCAGGCCAGGCCGGTTCCGGTGATCACCTCGCCGGAATGGTCGGGCAGCGAGAGCGGTGGCCGCCGGTACTCGCCGTTCACGATCAATGTCGAGCGGCTCAAGCCGTGGCACACGCTCACCGGGCGACAGCACTTCTACCTCGACCACGACTGGATGATCGAACTCGGCGAGCAGCTGCCGATCTTCCGGCCGCCGCTGGACATGACCGCGCTGTTCGCCGAGCCGAGCATCGGCAATGTGAGCGGCAGCGGCGTCACCGTCCGGTACCTGACCCCGCACTCGAAGTGGTCGATCCACTCCGCCTACCAGGACAACCTGCACATGCTGACGCTCTCGCGCGGCGGGCAGACGATCTGGATGTCGGACCGCGACGCCGCCAAGATCGGTGTGGCCGACAACGATTGGATCGAGGCGGTCAACCGCAACGGCATCGTCGTCGCCCGGGCCATCGTGTCGCACCGCATGCCGGAGGGCACGGTCTTCATGTACCACGCCCAGGACCGCGCGGTGGACGTGCCGCGCATCGAGGGCACCGAGCAGACCACCAAGGAGTCCAAGGGCAAGCGCGGTGGTATCCACAACGCCCTGACCCGGGTGCTGATCAAACCCTCGCACCTGATCGGTGGCTACGCCCAGCAGTCCTTCGCTCTCAACTACCACGGACCCACCGGAAACCAGCGCGATGAGGTCACGACCATTCGCCGCCGCAACCAGAACGTGGAGTACTAATCATGCGCGTAATGGCTCAGCTCGCCATGGTCATGAACCTGGACAAGTGCATCGGCTGCCACACCTGCTCGGTGACCTGCAAGCAGGCGTGGACCAACCGTGGCGGTACCGAGTACGTCTGGTTCAACAATGTGGAAACCCGTCCCGGACAGGGTTATCCGCGCCAGTACCAGGATCAGGAGAAGTGGAAGGGCGGCTGGACGCTGAACAAGCGTGGCAAGCTGTCGCTGAAGTCGGGCTCGCGGTTCAAGCGCCTGATGAACATCTTCGCCAACCCGGACCTGCCCACGGTCGAGGACTACTACGAGCCGTGGAGCTACGACTACGACAACCTGCTGGCCTCCCCGCCCACCGACACCACCCCGGTCGCGCGGCCGAAGTCGCTGATCACGGGCGAGGACACGAAGGTCACCTGGGGCGCCAACTGGGACGACGACCTGGGTTCGGGTCCGGAGGCGGTCGGCAAGGATCCCTTGCTCGGCAAGCTCGAGGACAAGGTGAAACTGGAGTTCGAAGAGACCTTCATGTTCTACCTGCCGCGCATCTGCGAGCACTGCCTGAACCCCTCGTGCGCCGCGTCGTGCCCGTCCGGCGCGATCTACAAGCGCGAGGAGGACGGCATCGTCCTGGTCGACCAGGACAAATGCCGTGGCTGGCGTCAGTGCATCACCGGCTGCCCGTACAAGAAGATCTACTTCAACCACAAGACGGGCAAGGCGGAGAAGTGCACCTTCTGCTACCCGCGCGTGGAGGTCGGCATCCCGACCGTGTGCTCGGAGACCTGCGTCGGGCGGCTGCGCTACATCGGCGTGATGCTCTACGACGCCGACGCGGTGCTCGAGGCGGCCTCGGTGACCGACGACAAGGATCTCTACCCGTCCCAGCTCGGGGTGTTCCTCAACCCGCACGACCCGCGCGTGATCGCCGAGGCCGAGAAGGCCGGCATCTCGCCGGAATGGATTCAGGCGGCACAGGATTCGCCGGTCTACAAGCTGATCGTGGACTACCAGCTGGCGCTGCCGCTGCATCCGGAATACCGCACCATGCCGATGGTCTGGTACGTGCCGCCGCTGTCGCCGGTGGTGGACGTGCTCAGCGAGACCGGCCACGACGGTGAGGACGCGGGCAACCTGTTCGGCGCCATCGACGCGCTGCGCATCCCGATCGAGTACCTGGCCGAGCTGTTCACCGCCGGGGAGATCGGGCCGGTGCGCGCCTCGCTGCAACGCCTGGCCGGCATGCGCGCGTTCATGCGCTCGGTCAACCTCGGTGAGGAACCCGAGCCCGGCATCGCGCCGTCGATCGGGCTGGAGCCGGAGGAGATCGAAGCCATGTACCGGCTGCTCGCGATCGCCAAGTACGAGCACCGCTACGTGATTCCCTCCGGCGCCACTTCCCGTGCGCACGAACTGGATTCGCTGGCCACCGGCTGCTCGCTCGACACCGACGGCGGGCCGGGCATGACCGCCTTCGACCAGGTGGTGGAGAAGTTCTCGCTGGCCGACACCAATCAGGCCGCGCCGGCGGAGAAGTCGGGGCGGATCAACCTGCTCAACTGGGACGGGCGCTCGACGAACGGACTCGTCCCGAACGGAAACGGAAACGGCAACGGCCACAACGGCAACGGCGCCGGGCCCCGGGGGGGGGGGGGGGGGGCCGCCCCCCCCCCCCCCCACCCCCCCCCAGGCGGGAAGTCTGCTAGTGGGTTCACCGATACTCCTACGTGGTGTGAAGGTGGGAGAGATCGCG
>NZ_JARWOJ010000246.1 GCF_029868625.1 Nocardia neocaledoniensis
ACCCAGCAGTCCCTGGAACTGTCGTTCCTGGTCGCGGAGATGCTGCGTTGATTTGAGCGCAGGCGCGCTCGAGGTGGCCGGCCAGTTGGGGCCCCCCCCCCCCCCGCCGGCCCCGGGGGCCCCCCCCCCCCGGGGGGGGGCCCCCCGGCGCCCGGGGGGGGGCGCGGCCGCAACGGGCCGCGACCTCGAGCGCGCCAGCGCTCAAATCAACGCAGCATCTCCGCGACCAGGAACGACAGTTCCAGGGACTGCTGGGTGTTCAGGCGCGGGTCGCAGGCGGTCTCGTAGCGGTCCTCGAGATCGAGGTCGGAGATGTCCTGCGCGCCGCCGAGGCATTCGGTGACGTTCTCGCCGGTCAGCTCGATGTGCAGGCCGCCGGGGTGGGTGCCGAGGGCGCGGTGCACCTCGAAGAAGCCCTGGACCTCGTCGACGATGCGGTCGAAGTGGCGGGTCTTGAAGCCGGTCGAGGACTCGTGGGTGTTGCCGTGCATCGGGTCGCACTGCCAGATCACCTGGTGACCGGTGGCCTGCACCTTCTCGATGATCGGCGGCAGCACGTCGCGCACCTTGCCGTTGCCCATCCGGGCCACCAGGGTCAGCCGGCCCGGCTCGTTGTTGGGGTCGAGCCGCTCGACGTACTCCACCGCCTGGTCGGGCGTGGTGGTGGGGCCGATCTTCAGACCGATCGGGTTGGCCAGCAACTCGGCGAGCGCGATGTGGGCGCCGTCGAGCTGACGGGTGCGCTCGCCGATCCACAGGAAGTGCGCCGACAGGTCGTAGAGCAGCGGCTCGCCGGTCTCGCTCTCGCTCAGCCGCAGCATCGCGCGCTCGTAGTCGAGCACCAGCGCCTCGTGCGAGGCGTAGATGCGGGCCGACTTCAGGCTCGGGTCGTTCACCTGGCAGGCGGTCATGAACCGCAGGCCACGGTCGATCTCCTCGGCCAGTGCCTCGTAGCGGGCGCCCGCGGGCGACTGGGCGACGAAATCGCGGTTCCAGTCGTGCACCTTGTGCAGGTCGGCCATGCCCGCGGTGGTCAGCGCGCGCACCAGGTTCATCGCGGCGCTGGCGTTGGCGTAGGCCCGGACCAGCCGCGAGGGATCGTGGCGGCGCAGCGCCTCGTCGGCGACCAGCGAGTTGACCATGTCGCCGCGGTAGGACTTCAGCCCGAGCGCGTCGATGTCGGAGGACCGCGGCTTGGCGTACTGGCCCGCGATCCGCGCCACCTTCACCACCGGCAGGCTCGCGCCGTAGGTGAGTACCACGGCCATCTGCAGCAGGGTGCGGATGTTGCCGCGGATGTGCGGTTCGGTGTTGTCGGCGAAGGTCTCCGCGCAGTCGCCGCCCTGCATGAGGAACGCCTCACCGCGCGCGACCGCCGCGAGCTGGGACTTGAGTTCCTCCACCTCGGCGGGCAGGCAGATCGGCGGCACGCTCTCGAGCACCGTGCGCATGGTGGCGGCCTCGTCGGCGTCCCAGGACGGCTGTTGCAGCGCGGGCCGGGCCAGGGCGGCGTCGAGTCGGCTGCGCAACTCGGCGGGCAGCGGCGGCAGTTCCGGCAGGCGGTCAATGGGTACGTCGACGGTCCAGGTCACCAGATCAGAATACGGAACCATCGCGTGCGCCGGTCACGCGCGGGCCTTGTATAGGGTTCGACATTGACATTGACCCACCCGTGGGTCACGGCGGTCCGCGTGGACCGCCGCCCACCGGCACGAAGAGGCGATCTCCCTGCGATATTTCTATGATTCGGAGTTCATCGAGGACGGCGTGACGATCGATCTGATCTCGATCGGCGTCGTCTGCGAGGACGGGCGCGAATACTACGCCGTCTCCACCGAATTCGACGCGGGCCGGGCGGGGCCGTGGGTCCGCAGGCACGTGCTGCCCAAGCTGCCACCCGCCGGCTCGCACCTGTATCGCACCCGTGCGCAGATCCGCGACGACCTGCACGCCTTCTTCCTGCCGCGCTCCGGCGTGCACCCGGAACTGTGGGCCTGGGTCTCGGCGTACGATCACGTGGCGCTGTGCCAGCTGTGGGGCGACATGACCGCCCTGCCCAAGGACATGCCGCGCTACACCAACGAACTGCGCCAGCACTGGGTCGCGCATGGCAGCCCCGAGCTGCCGCCCATCCCCGGCGACGCCCACGACGCGCTGGCCGACGCCCGGCACAACCTGGCCAAGTTCGAGGCGATCGAGGCCTACCGCCGCACCCCGCGGCTCTGAGCCGGAAACGCCGAAAGGCCCCGAGTCGCGTGACTCGGGGCCTTTCTCGTACTGCGTGCGCGGTCAGTGACCGTGCGAACCGTCGCTGTCGCGGGCCTGCTCCTCGGCGAGCGCGGTGAGCATCTTGTGCTCCTCGGCGTGCTCGTTGGCGAAGTAGGCGTCGGACTCGGCCTTGGGGTCGGCGAAGAGGAAGCTACCGGTGCCCGGCTTGCCCGCCGAACCCAGCTTGTTCATCTTCTTCGGCACCGCGGCGCCCTGGTACTCCAGCGGGATCGGGTGGCCGTGGTCGTCGACCGGGCCGAGCGGCTGGTGCACCTCGATGTACTCACCGTGCGGCAGGCGCTTGATCACACCGGTCTCGATGCCGTGCTCGAGCACTGCCCGGTCACTGCGCTGCAGGCCGATGCAGAACCGGTAGGTGACGAAGTACGCCAGCGGCGGCAGCAGCAGCACGCCGATGCGGCCGATCCAGGTGGTCGCGTTCAGCGAGATGTCGAACTTCAGCGCGATGATGTCGTTGACACACGAGAGCGTGAGCACCACGTAGAACGCGATCGCCATGGCGCCGATCGCGGTACGCACGGGCACGTCGCGCGGACGCTGCAGCAGGTTGTGATGCGCGGTGGTGTCGCCGGTGAGGCGCTTCTCGATCCACGGGTAGGCGATCAGCAGGGTGAACACCAGGCCCATCACCAGCGCGACCCAGACCACGGCCGGAACCGTGTAGCGGCCCAGGTAGAGCTCCCACGGCGGCATCAGACGCGCCAGACCGTCGGTCCACATCATGTAGAAGTCCGGCTGCGAACCCGCCGAGACCTGGGACGGGTTGTACGGACCCAGGTTCCAGATCGGGTTGATCTGCAGGACACCACCCATGATGCCGACGATGCCGAGGGTGAAGGCGAAGAACGCGCCCTGGTCCGCGGCGAACACCGGCACGATGCGCGCGCCGACGACGTTGGTCTCCTTGCGGCCGGGGCCGGGGAATTGGGTGTGCTTCTGGTACCAGACCAGCGCGACGTGCGCGCCGATCAGCGCCAGGATGATGCCGGGCAGCAGCAGCACGTGCGCGATGTAGAGGCGCGGGATGATGATGTCGCCCGGGAAGTCGCCACCGAACATCAGCCAGTGCATCCAGGTACCGATGACCGGAAGGCTCATCGTGATACCGCCGAAGGCGGCGCGCAGACCGGTACCCGAGAGCAGGTCGTCGGGCAGCGAGTAGCCGAAGAAGCCTTCGAACATCGCCAGGATCAGCAGCAGCGAGCCGATCACCCAGTTCGCCTCACGCGGCTTGCGGAACGCGCCGGTGAAGAAGATGCGGAACAGGTGGATGATGATCGACGCCGCGAACAGCAGGGCCGCCCAGTGGTGGATCTGCCGGACGAACAGACCGCCGCGCACCTCGAAGGAGATGTTCAGCGCGGTCTCGTAGGCCCGCGACATGCCGACGCCGCGCAGCGGCTGGTAGGCGCCGTCGTAGGTGACGTGCGCCATCGACGGGTCGAAGAACAGCGTCAGGTACACGCCCGACAGCAACAGGATGATGAACGCGTAGAGCGCGATCTCACCCAGCAGGAACGACCAGTGGGTCGGGAAGACCTTGTTGATCGACCGCTTCACGAACGCGGCGGCGCGATACCGCTCGTCCATCTCGTTGGCTTGGTTCGCCACCAGAGTGCTCATGAACGACGCTCCCAGAAGGCCGGGCCGAGCGGCTCGATGAAGTCGCCGTTGGCGACCAGGAAGCCCTCGGAGTTGACGGTGATCGGCAGCTGAGGCAGTGCGCGGGCGGCGGGACCGAAGACCGGCTTACCCCATTCGGTCGCCGAGAACTGCGACTGGTGGCAGGGGCACAGGATGCGGTTGGTCTGCTGCTCGAACAGCGAGGTGGGGCAACCGAGGTGGGTGCAGATCTTCGAGTAGGCGAAGTAGTCGCCGTAGTTGAAGCTCTCCTGGCCCTTGCGCTTGATCGCCTTCTCGGCGTCTTCGGTACGCAACCGGATCAGCATGACGGAGTTGCGGACACCGCGCAGCGACTGCAGCGTCTCGTGCGCGTCGCCGCGCCACTTCTCTTTCCACGGGAACACGGTTTCCATGGCGCCGGCGTCCAGATCCTCCGGGCGCACCAGCACGACGTCCTCCGGGCGACCGGTGTCGCGACGGATGTAGATGGTCTCGCCGGGGAAGTCCGGGGTCCAGCCCGAGACCCACAGCGGCGACTTCTCGCGCTTGGCCCACGGGTTCTTCACCATGCCGCCGACGAACACCAGCAGCGCGCCGATACCGAGCACGCCGACACCGGCGCCCGCGGTACCGAGCATCATCTTGCGGCGACCCAGCGTGGAGGTGTCGAGCGCGTCCTGCAGCTCGGCCGCCAGGGTGCGGCGCTCGACCTCGTCCGAGGGACCGTCGTGGCGCTCCTGGATGGAGATCTCGGCGGGGATGAACTTCTTGCGGATCAGCACCACGGCGATACCGATGACGAGCACCGAGATGCCGAAGGTCAGGCCGACCAGCGGGGTGAACAGCGAGTAGGCGGCGTGGCCTTCCTCGTGCGCGCCCTTCCATTCCCACGGCCAGAACAGGAAGACACCGATCAGCGCGGCCGCGGCCAGGCCGGAGATGGCGAACCAGAACGTCACCTGGCGTTCGGCGCGCTTCTCCGCGCGGGTGCCGGGCACCGGCCACCGCTCGCCGCGGTAGGCGACATCGACGCCGTCACGCGCGGTACCGAGCTCGACCAGCTCGTCGCGCGTCATCGCGTCCAGTTCGGCTTCGGTCGGTTCCCGACCCATGTCGTTGTGCTCCTGTCCACTCATGGCGCTCATGTCCTGGATCCGATCCACATCGCGGCGCCGACCACGGCGGTGATGCCGATGACCCAGATCGCCAGACCCTCTGTCGCCGGACCGAAACCGCCGAGGTCCCAGCCGCCGGGCGCCTGCTCCTCGGTCGCGTTCTTGACGTAGGCGACGATGTCGCGCTTCTCCTCCGGCGAGAGCTGCCGGTCGGAGAACTTCGGCATGTTCTGCGGGCCGGTGAGCATCGCGTCGTAGATCTGCTGCTCGCTGGCCGGCGCCAGCGGCGGGGCGAACTTACCGCTGGAGAGCGCGCCACCGCGGCCGGTGAAGTTGTGGCAGGAGGCGCAGTTCATGCGGAACAGCTCCGAGCCACGGGCGATGTCGTCGCCGCGCAGCGACTCCTGCGCGACCTCGCCGTTGGCGTCGCGGACCACCGAGGGGCCACCGCCGTTGGCGGCGACGAACGCGCCGAGCGCGTCGGTCTGGTGCGCGTCGAACTTCTCCGGCTTGCGCTCGGCCTGGGCCTCGTTGCGCGTCATCGGCATGCGGCCGGAGGACACCTGGAAGTAGACGGCGGCCTCGCCGACGCCGATCAGGCTGGGACCGCGGTCCTGGACGCCCTGCAGGTTGGCACCGTGGCAGGTGATGCACGAGGTGTCGTAGAGCTGCTTGCCCTCGCGGATGAGCGCGGACTGGTCCTGGTTCGCCGTGGCGACCTGCGGCTCGGGAGTGAGCGCCGTGGCCAGGAAGCCGGCCCCGACCAGACCCACCAGCAACGCGAGACCACCCGCGATACGACGGCGAACACGACGCTGCTTACGCGCCTTGGCGGCCTGACCGTTGCCGGGGCCAGCGGGCTCTGGGGCCGACGGGGGAGATGAACTCATCTGTGTCCCTTTGGAGTAGACGGAACCGACTTGTGCAAAAGCTGTGCGCCCGCGCCTAGCGGACGAAGTAGATCGTGGCGAACAACCCGATCCAGACGATGTCGACGAAGTGCCAGTAGTACGACACCACGATCGCGGCAGTGGCCTGCGCGGGCGTGAACTTGCTCAGCGTGGTGCGGATCAGCAGGAACACGAACGCGATCAGACCGCCGATCACGTGCAGACCGTGGAAGCCCGTGGTGATGTAGAAGACCGAGCCGTAGGAGCTGCCTGCGATGGAGGTGCCCTCGTGGACCAGGTGGTAGTACTCGTAGCCCTGGCCGAACACGAAGAAGGTGCCCATCGCCAAGGTGATCAGGTACCACCGGCGCAGGCCGAACACGTCGCCCTTCTCCGCGGCGAACACGCCCATCTGGCACGTGAACGACGAGGCGATCAGCACGGCCGTCACCGGAATGGCGAGCGTCATGTTCAGCTCGGTCGGCTCCGGGGGCCAGTCGCCGTGCGCCTGCGCACGCGCAACGAAGTACATGGCGAAGAGGCCGGCGAAGAACATCAGCTCGCTCGACAGCCAGATGATGGTTCCGACGCTGACCATGTTGGGCCGGTTCAGCGAATGCACACGCTGAGTAATGGCCGATCCTGGGGTGCCTACTGCGGTCGTCACGGGGTAAGTATGACTCTTCGTAGTACGACAGCTGTACCCGGGTACGAAAGTTTGTCGCGGGAATCGGAAAACCCACGCACAGAGGGGGTCCTGGACCAGCCTCGGCGTGTTGGCGACACCGCGCGCGAGCACCCATTGTGACAGCGCCAGATGTGGATAACCTGAGACGAAGGAGGTCGCGATGGTCGTGGTGCGGATGTGGCGGCGATTGTTCGGCGGGCACGCCGAGACACTGGACCCGGCGCGCGCCGATCTCGTCGTGGTCGCGGCGAGTTTCGACGACGCCGAGGCGTGTTCGACGGCGCTGGACCGCGCGAGCGCGCTGGACCGGGAGGCCGAGGCGGTGCTGCGCCACCACCTGCGCTTGCCCGCCACGCAGATCGACGCGGCGTGCGAGATCGCCGGCTACGACGGCTACAGCAGGGCCGACCCGGCCGAGCGGAGCGATGGCGAGCTGGTGCCGATCATCCTGCAGCGGGTGCAGCTGCTCGATCCGCTGTCGTGTTCGCAGGAACGCTCGCGAATGGCGGGGCTGGCCCAGCGCCACGACGGCGTCGCCGACGGCTGGGACGCGCTGCAACCGCCGCGCGGCGCCGCCTAGACTTGCTCGGCAGCGCAATAGGGTTGCGCGAGACAGGCGCGCACGAGCAGAGTTCGCGCAGACGTTGTCGGTCGAACGAAAGATGCGGAGCAGATGAGCGTGCGCAGCTGGCCCCAGGTGCTCGGAACCCTCGCCGACGGCGGTGACCTGGCCGCGGACGACACCACCTGGGTCATCGACGAGATCTTCACCGACAACGCCACCGCCGCCCAGATCGCGGCGTTCGGCGTGGCCATGAAGATCAAGGGCCCCACGCCCACCGAACTGGCGGGCATGGTCGCCGGCATGCTCGGGCACGCCCGCCTGGTGCACGTCGACGGCGACGCGGTCGACATCGTCGGCACCGGCGGTGACCGGTCCGGGTCGGTGAACATCTCCACCATGTCCTCGGTGGTGGTCGCCGCGGCCGGGGTACCGGTCGTCAAGCACGGCAACCGCGCCGCCTCCTCCAAATCGGGCGGAGCCGACGTGCTCGAGGCACTGGGCGTGAAGCTGGCGCTCGGTCCCGAGTCGGTGGCGCGCTCGGTGCGCGAGGCCGGGATCGGCTTCTGTTTCGCACCGCTGTTCCACTCCGGACTGCGTTTCGCCGGACCGGCGCGCAAGGAGATCGGCATCCCGACCGTGTTCAACGTGCTGGGACCGCTCACCAACCCGGCCCAGCCGCGCGCGGGCCTGATCGGCTGCGCGTTCGCCGATCTGGCCCCCGTGATCGCGGGTGTCTTCGCCGAGCGCGGCGCGAGCGCCCTGGTGGTCCGCGGCCGCGACGGGCTCGACGAGATCACCACCTCCGACCTCACCGACGTGTGGATCGTGAGTGGCGGTCGGATTCGGCAGACCGTGCTCGATCCGACCGCGCTCGGTATCCCCCGGGTCGAACTGGACGCGCTGCGCGGCGGCGACGCGACGGTCAACGCGCGGATCGCCCGTGACGTGTTCGCCGGGACGCCGGGTCCGGTGCGCGACGCGACCCTGCTGAACTCCGCCGCCGCGATCGTCGCCTACGACCTCTCCCGTGGCGTCGGTGACGCCGACCTCGACCTGAACGGCGCGCTGACCTCCGCGCTCGAGCGCGCCGCCGCCCCCCGGGGCAGCGGCGCGGGGGCGGAACAGGGCGCCGCCGGGGCCCCGCGCCCCACCACCCGGACTGCGCGGCGTCTCGGGCGAGCGCGTAGAACTCCTGCCAGAGGGGCTAATGCTGCTCGACGCCAAGATGCTCGGCAACCTTCATACTGACGTCGGCCGCGACTCGACGTTGTCCGGTTTCGATGCGGGTCAGCAGC
>NZ_JARWOJ010000247.1 GCF_029868625.1 Nocardia neocaledoniensis
GGGGGGGGGGGGGGGGGGGGGGTTTCCCTCCCCCCCCCCGGGCGGGGGGCCCCCGGGGGCCCGGGCTCGGGCGGGGGCCCTGGGGGGTTCGGCGGCGGGGCCGCGCGCGGTCAGCGCGAACTGACCGCGCGTTCGCTCAGAACTGGCCGGGCTGCTGGTACGGCTGGTGCCCCGGGTACGGCTGTCCCTGCGGCGCGAACTGCTGCCCCTGCGGCTGACCGTGGTAGCCGAAGTCGTCGGCGACCATGGCCGCCAGTTCGAGCAGCGCCCGGCGGGTGGGCTTGCTGACCAGCTCGAGGTCGATCTCGGCGCCCTCGGCCAGGTGATCGTCGAACGGGACGATCTGCACGGCGCGGGTGCGGTCGAGGAACAGCTTGCGCAGCTGGTCCAGGTCGACCGTCGAGGCGCCGCGCCGCGAGGCGTTCACGACCACGACGGTGCGCTCGACCAGCTTGGAGTAGCCGTGGTGGTCGAGCCAGTCCAGCGTCGCCGACGCACTGCGCGCGCCGTCGATCGCGGGGGAGGTGACCAGCACGAGCGAGCTCGCCATGTCGAGCACGCCCGACATCGCCGAGTGCATCAGACCGGTACCGCAGTCGGTGAGGATGATGTTGTAGAACGACTGCAGGATGCCGATGGCCTTGCGGTAATCGGCCTCGCTGAAGGCCTCAGACACGGCCGGATCCTGCTCGGAGGCAAGGACTTCCAGTCGGCTCGGCGCCTGCGAGGTGTGCGCGCGGACATCGGAGTAGCGCGTGATGTTCTGGTCCTCGAGCAGGTTGCGCACCGTCGACCGGGTCTGGCGCGGCACCCGGTGAGCCAGGGTGCCCAGGTCGGGGTTCGCGTCGATCGCGATGACGCGGTCACCACGCTGCGAGGCGAAGGTGGAGCCGAGGCCGACCGTGGTGGTGGTCTTGCCGACACCGCCCTTGAGCGAGAGGATCGCGATCCGGTAGTCGCCGCGGACCGGCTGATTGACCCGCTCGGCCAGGTCGCGGTGCACCACGTCGGCCGCGGACTCGCCCGGGTTGATCATGCCGCCGGATGCCTTGTGCACGGCGCGGCGCCACCCGCTGCGCGGCGCCTTGCGGGCCCGCTTGAGCAGGTTCAGGTCGTTGACCGAATGCCCCGGCTGTCCCGGCGCGGGCACATGCTGCGGCTGGAACGGCTGCTGGCCGGGCGCACCCTGCCACTGGCCTGGCTGCGGCGCCATCGGCTGCGGTCCGGGACCGGCCTGCGGCGGCATGCCCGGCTGACCGGGCGCCGGGCCGGGCATCCCACCCGCCATCGGCGGCTGATACATCGGCGGCGGCGGAGGCGCCCAGCTGTAGATGGCATCGGACTGCGGACCCTGCGGCTGCTGTTCCTGCGGATACTGCGCCGTCTGGTCGGCACCAGGGTACTGCGGCTGCGGCTCGGCGCCGGGGTACTGCGGCTGGCCCGGGTACGGCTGCTCGCCGGTGGCCTGCGGACCGGGATACGGCTGTTCACCGGTGGCCTGCTGGCCCGGGTAGGGCTGCTCGCCGGTGACGGGCGGACCCGGGTACGGCTGCTGCTCCGGTGCGTGCGCCAGCGGATGCGCGCCACCGCTCTGATACGGATCGGGCACCGAGCTCGGCGCGAACGGACCTGGCACGAAACCGCCGGGATGGAACACCGTTTGCTCCGCAGGCCCTGGCTGGCCGTCGGGCTCGGGGGGCAGCTGGTCGGCCGGGGTGGGCGTCGGCTCGGGAGCGGCCTCGGCGGGCTCGTTGTCCTCGTCGCCCACCGTTTGCACGCCGGCGGGACCGGACGCAGCGTCGGCCGTTTCAGCCGACGGACTCTGCAGCCATGGCGGAGAGGTCGGATTATGGTCGTTGTTGGTCACAGTTCCCCCACTTGCTCGTCGAACGAGCAGGAAGCTCGGCGCTGATGTGCCCTAAAACGCTAGCACGGGGCTACCATTCGCGCGCCGGGGGCAGCGCTCCCGCAGCCCGTCATGATCAACTATGAGCCCAGCTCAAACGGTAGATCAGCGGGGAAGCCGACCGGTCGGGCGCCGGTTGTCCACAGCTCGAGCCACCCGGAGCCGACGAAGGCCGGGCAGGCTCCGTGGAACCGACCCGGCCTTCGTCTCGGGGACTAGCGAGCGGCGGCGCGGTTCACCGCGGAGACGACCGCGCGCAGCGACGCCGTGGTGATCGAGGTGGCGATGCCGACACCCCACACCACCTTGTCGCCGATCGCGACCTCCACGTAGGCGGCGGCCTGCGCGTCGTCGCCCGCCGACATGGCGTGCTCGCTGTAGTCGAGCACCCGCACGTCGAAGCCGACCGTCGCGATGGCGTCGACGAACGCGGCGAGCGGGCCGTTGCCCGAACCGGTGATCTCCTGCTCGACGCCGTCGACCTTCACGGTCGCCACGATCGAGTCGACCCCGCCGTCGGTCTCGGCCGCGGTGACGATCTGCTTGATCCGCTCGAGCGGCAGGATCGGGTTCAGGTACTCGGTGGCGAAGACGTCCCACATCTCCTTGGGCGTCACCTCGCCGCCCTCACCGTCGGTGATCGCCTGGATCGCCTGCGAGAACTCGATCTGCAGCCGGCGCGGCAGCACCAGTCCGTGATCGGTCTTCATGATGTAGGCGACGCCGCCCTTGCCGGACTGCGAGTTCACCCGGATGACGGCCTCGTAGGTGCGGCCGACGTCCTTCGGGTCGATCGGCAGGTACGGGACCTCCCAGACGATGTCGGCCACGTCGGCGTTCTGCGCGTCGGCGGCGGCCTTCATCGCGTCCAGGCCCTTGTTGATGGCGTCTTGGTGGCTGCCGGAGAACGCGGTGTAGACCAGGTCGCCGCCGTAGGGGTGACGCTCGGCGACGGCCAGCTGGTTGCAGTACTCGACCGTGCGGCGGATCTCGTCGATGTCGGAGAAGTTGATCTGCGGGTCGATGCCGCGGGAGAACATGTTCATGCCCAGCGTCACCAGGCAGACGTTGCCGGTGCGCTCGCCGTTGCCGAACAGGCAGCCCTCGATGCGGTCGGCGCCCGCCTGGTAGCCCAGCTCGGCGGCCGCGACGGCGGTGCCGCGGTCGTTGTGCGGGTGCAGCGACAGCACGATGGCGTCGCGGCGGGCCAGGTTGCGGTGCATCCACTCGATCGAATCGGCGTACACGTTCGGCGTCGCCATCTCGACGGTCGCGGGCAGGTTGATGATCAGCGGCTTCTGCGGGGTCGGCGCGATGATCGCCGAGACGGCGTCGCAGACCTCACGGGCGTAGTCCAGCTCGGTCCCGGTGTAGGACTCCGGGCTGTACTCGTAGCGCCACTCGGTGTCGGGGTAGCGCTGCTCGATCTCCAGGCACAGCGTCGCGGCGTCGGTGGCGATCTTCTTCACCGCGTCGCGCTCGGCGCGGAACACCACGCGACGCTGCAGGATGGAGGTGGAGTTGTAGAAGTGCACGATGACGTTCGGCGCCCCGTTGCAGGCCTCGAAGGTGCGCTCGATCAGCTCGGGGCGGCACTGGGTGAGGACCTGGATGGTGACGTCGGCGGGGATCGCGCCGTCTTCGATGATCTCGCGGACGAAGTCGAAGTCGGTCTGGCTCGCGGCCGGGAACCCGACCTCGATCTCCTTGTAGCCCATCCGCACCAGCAGGTCGAACATGCGGCGCTTGCGGGCGGGGCTCATCGGGTCGATGAGCGCCTGGTTGCCGTCGCGCAGGTCGACGGCGCACCACGCGGGAGCGCGGTCGATGACCTTATCGGGCCAGGTGCGGTCGGGCAGCGTGATCGGCTCGACCTCTTCGGCGAAGGGGCGGTACCGGAACGCGGGCATCGACGAGTTCTTCTGCTGGTTCCAGGCGGGCTGGTCGGCCGGAGCGGGTTTACCGGGGGCCGTGATGGTGCGCGAAGCGGATACGAATGCGTCAGCCGAGGACATGCAAGTTTCTCCGTGGGGTGTGGTGTATTCCCGGGTGGGAGCGGGTCGACCGGCGCGTTGGAACCCCGCGACGGGAGCCGGTCCGTATCAGAACCCGTCGCGGCGGCCGAGAAGAAGTGCCCGCTGCATGATTCCCCGAGCTTACCGTGTGTGATGCGCCGCTGGTAAGCGGCCTGGCGAATCCCTCGCCCCTACCAGCCGGTACGGTTCGGGGGCGGAAACGCACGCTTGTACGGACCCCCGCGTCCGACGAGACGGCACAAAGGAATTCGAATGACCTGGTATGAGCAATTGGCCGTTCTCGTGGCCGGTGTCGCCGCGGGCGGCATCAACACGATCGTCGGCTCCGGCACCCTGATCACCTTCCCGGCGCTGCTCGCGTTCGGGCTGCCGCCGGTGACGGCGAACGTTTCCAACACGATCGGCCTCGTTCCTGGCTCGGTGAGCGGGGTGATCGGCTACCGCCGCGAACTGGAGGGACAGCGGTCGCGACTGCTGCAGCTGGGCACCGCCTCGCTGCTCGGCGGCATCACCGGCGCGATCCTGCTGCTCACCATGCCCGCCGAGGCCTTCAAGGCGATCGTGCCGGTTCTGATCATCGCCGCGCTGGTGCTGGTGGTGGTCCAGCCGCGGCTGGCGGCCTGGGTGAAGCGGCGCAGGGCCGACGGCGACGCCCCCGTGCCCACGCACGGCGGGCCGATCCTGCTGGTCGCGGTGTTCGGCACCGGCATCTACGGCGGCTACTTCGGCGCGGCGCAGGGCGTGCTCCTGCTCGGGCTGCTCGGGGTGTTCGTGCACGAGGACATCCAGCGGCTCAACGCGGTGAAGAACGTGCTCGCGCTGATCGTGAACGCGGTGTCGGCGGTGATCTTCATCGTCATCGCCGAGGTGAACTGGCAGGCCGTCGCGCTGATCGCGATCGGCTCGATCATCGGTGGTCAGCTGGGTGCCCGGGTGGGCCGGAAGCTGTCGCCGAACGTGCTGCGCGCGGTGATCGTCGTCGTCGGCACCGTCGCGGTGATCCGGTTGCTCACCACGGGCTGACCCCCGCGCGCTGCCCGCGCCGTTGTGACGACCACCAAAGGCCGCTCCGTTGAACACCATTGGTGTTTCACACGGGGTATCCTGCGCTCGGCCATGCGTGATGAGGGAGGTGGCCTGGTGCACAGACGTGCCTTCTTCAAGGCGGCGGGACTGGCGACGATCGCCGGTGCCGTGGGAACGACGCTGACGAACACGGTGGCCACGGCCGATCCGCGCGAGGCGATGTTCCGGACCTGGGTACCGGAGATCTTCGAACCCCTGCCCGACCCGCCCGCGCACACGCAGGCCATCGTCATCGGGTCCGGCTTCGGCGCCGCGGTCACCGCGCTGCGCCTGGCCGAGGCCGGGATCGTCAACACCGTGCTCGAGCGCGGTTCGCGCTGGCCCAACGATCCGTGGCGGGAGATCTTCACCGGCGACGATCTGCCCGACGGCCGCGGCTTCTGGCACCGCACCAGCTTCACCGGCGTCACCAAGGTGCCGATGAGCTTCGGCGCGTTCGGCGGCGTGCTCGACGTGACGGAGTACCCGGGCATCGACGTGTGGCGCGCGGCCGCCGTCGGCGGTGGCTCGGTGATCTTCACCGGTGCCATGGTCGCGCCGGAGCGCAGGCTCTTCGACCAGGTCTTCGGCGGTGTCGTCGACTACGGCGAGCTGGAACGGGTCTACTACCCGAAGGTGCGGCAGATGCTGCGCCTGGACACCATGCCCGCCGACATCTATCAGTCCGGGCCGTTCGCGCACTCGCGTGCCTGGGACGACCAGGTGCGCGCGGCCGGCTACCAGCCGCTGCCCAACGACTCGATCTTCACCTGGGACATCCTGCGCGGCGAACTGGCCGGGACCTCGCGCGCCTCGGCCACCGCCGCCCGCTCCAACCTGGGCAATTCCAACGGCGCCAAGTTCGACCTGAACCAGAACTACCTGCGCTACGCCAGGGACACCGGCCGGTCCCAGGTGTACCCCGGCCACCGCGTCGACAGCATCGCCCAGGACGGGGGCGGCAAGTTCGTGGTCACGGTGACGAAACTGGACCCGACCGGACAGGTCCTGGGTACCCGCACGCTCACCTGCGACAAGCTCTTCCTCGGCGCCGGTTCCGTTGGCACCTCCGAGCTGCTGGTCCGCGCCCAGGCCACCGGCGCGCTGCCCCACCTCAACGAGCACATCGGCGCCGGCTGGGGCACCAACGGTGACGTGGTGCTGGCCCGCGGCGCGAGCGGCGTGGCCGGTCAGGGCCAAGGCGTGCCGAGCGCCAGCCGCATCTTCGACGAGTCGCGCGTGCCGCTCACCCTGGAGAACTGGTACATCCCCGGCATCCCGTTCGAGACCGGTGCGCTGGCCTCGCTCGGCATGGTGCTCGATCCGACCAGGGCCCGCTTCGGCTACGACGCCGGTTCGGGCGGGGTCGGGCTGAGCTGGTCGGCGGCCGCGCAGAACGCCGTCGTCGACGCCGCGCGCGCGGTCGACCACCGGATCGCCGAACGCGCGGGCGCCCTCGCCGAGTACGGCGCGCTCGGATACGACGCGAACGCCCAGTTCACCGCGCATCCGCTCGGCGGCGCGGTGCTCGGCAAGGCCACCGACGCCTTCGGCCGCGTGCACGGGCACCCCGGCCTGTACGTGATGGACGGCGCCGCGATTCCGGGCAGCACCGCGACGGTCAACCCCTCGCTGACCATCACCGCGCTGGCCGAACGCAATATCGCCGCCATCGTGTCCGCCGGTCGCTGACACCGAACAAGATCACGCCGATCTGACCGGCGGGCGCCGGTCAGGCCGCTACCCTCGGTGCGACGACGGCGTTCGAAGGGAGCATGCACGTGGCCTCACCGGGCATCGAGCGGGTCGAGGCACTGCCGGACGTGCGCTCCAAGACGCCGTCGCTGCGCACCGATCTGCTGATGCTGGTCCTGGCGATCATCTCGGTGGTGCTGGTCGTGTGGATCACCTTCTTCCCGGTGTCGGGGCAGACCTATCACGCGATCGTGGTCGTCGACTGGACGATCTGCGGCATCTTCCTGATCGAGTTCCTGTGGCGCTGGCGGCGCGCGGGCTGGCCGTGGACCTTCCCGTTCGTCTACTGGTACGAAGTGCTCGGCATGATCCCGGTGACCAGCCCGATCTTCCGTGGTTTCCGGTTGTTCCGGATCGTGGTGATCCTGATCCGGCTCGGCCGGGTGGCCGACCGGGCGCTGGGGGAGCGGGTCACCGCGTCGATCGTGAACCGGTTCGTCGGCACCATCGTCGACGTGATCAAGCGCCCGATGACGGTCGCGATCCTCGACGAGGTCTCCAAGGTGCTGCGCGCCGGGCACTACACCAAGAACATCGCCGCGGCGCTGGAGGAGAACCACGCCGAGGTCGACCAGATGATCGTCGACCTGATCAAGAAGGACCCCGCCACCAGCAAGCTGCGCTACGTGCCCTTCCACGACGAGATCGTGCGGCTGATCTCGGCCACCGTCTACCGGATGCTGCACGAGCTGCTGGCGGACCCGCGCACCGACGAGTTGGTCGCCGACATGCTCAGGGAGAACCTGGACCAGATCAACGAGGCGGTCCGCGCCGGGATCAAGGTGCCGCCCTCGCACAAGGGGGCGACGCCCGCCGAACACGGCGTGCGCCACCACCTCGGTCAGATCAAGCGTGCCTGATCTCGTCGCGCGGCTGGGCGTAGCGCACGGTCTCGAAGACCACCAGCGCGGCGAGCACCGCGCAGAGCAGGGCGAGCGAGGCCAGCGCGGGTAGCTGGGACGCCAGCGGGGCGAGCGCGACCAGGAGCAGCGCGGTGACCACCCGCGCGATCGACACCGTCTTCACGGCGTAGTACTTCGCCACGACCACGCCGAGCAGGAACAGCGCCGGGCCGCCGTAGAGCGCGCCGAGCGGAATGCCGTAGAGCGCGTCGGTCAGCGTGTGGTGCGAGGAATCGCCCACGTAGTACAGCACTTTCTTGAGCCCGAGCGAGAGCGCGATGACGCCGGCGATCATCGGGAAGTGCCCGTAGGTGTAGCTGTTCTGGGCGATCTTGATCTGGTGCGCGCCCCTGGCGTGGGCGAAGGCGTGCTCGATCGAGATCGCGGCGACGTCGAAGTAGAGCCACCACAGCAGACCGGAGACGGCGAGGCCGAGCATCGAGCCGAGCACGATCGGCCACGACACCGGCAGGCCGGCGACACCGATACCGATCGAGACGATGGACTCGCCCAGCGCGACGATGACGATCAGCCCGTACCGCTCGGCGAAATGCTTGGCCGAGTTGATCCGCCAGTCGGTGCCTGCGACCCAGGTCCAGGCCATATCGCCGACGATCGCCGCGATCCACAGCACGATCTGGGTGAGGCCCTCGGTCATCGCCGCGATCACCAGCAGCGTGGTGCCGAAGGTGATCGAGCCCAACGCCCAGCGCAGCAACTGCCCGCGCAACTGCGGGTCCTCGGCGCTGATCACCCAGAAGATGCCGACGTGCACCAGCCGCACCACCAGGTACGCGATGGCGAACACCAGCGGACCGAACCAGCCACCCGGCATGTCGGCGAACGCCTCGGGAATGGTGAGCGCGGCGATGAACGCGCCGCCCATGGCGACGAACATCGCCACCCTGGTGATGCCCTCGTCCGCCTTGACGACATTGCCGAGCCAGGAGTAGGCGATCCACAGCCACCACATCAGCGCCAGGACCAGCCCGGCGCGCAGCAGGTTGGCCGCGGTTGGATCGTCTGCGGCCAGCGCGGTGACCATGGTGAAGGCGAACACGATCACGAGGTCGAAGAACAGTTCGAGCTGGGTCACCGTGGCGCCCTCGGACACCGTTTGGAACCGAACCCGTCGAGTACCGATCATGCGCTCATCGTCGCATCGCGCCAGCGGAAGCGCGCGGAATGAAAC
Organism: Nocardia neocaledoniensis; assembly: GCF_029868625.1. GTDB lineage: Bacteria > Actinomycetota > Actinomycetes > Mycobacteriales > Mycobacteriaceae > Nocardia > Nocardia neocaledoniensis_A. Next base: position 8,857 of record NZ_JARWOJ010000247.1, read on the forward strand.
TAGCTGACGGCGTAGCCCTCGACCTCGGGGTACCGCTCGGCGAAGTCGATGAAGTTCGCGACGGCCTCGTCGTACTGCTTGCGCAGGGTGCGGTTGAACAGGATGCCGGGAACCGGCAGCGGGTACTTCAGCTCGACGTGCAGGTCGACCTCGGTGCCCTCCGGGGTCTCGAACAGGTCGAACGAACCGCCGCCCTTGGAACCGCGGCTGCTGTCGACGACCTCCCACGAGACCCGGTTGTGCTCCCAGGAGTATTCGAGGACCTGCGAATCGGAGTCGCCCATGAAGTGCGCGGTGACGAAGACGCGGCGCGGCCTGCGGTCGGCGTCGAGCGGACCCATCCGGACATCGCTGTAGGACGGCGACCAGTCCGCTAGGCGATCGACCGCGAGCAGGGCATCCATGACCTGGTCCACGCCGGCTTCAACGGTGAATCGGATGTCGGTCTTCGCGCGCATCTTGTCTATCCTCCGAAACCCCCGCTGTCTTTCGCGCCCGATTGTGCACAGTTGTACCAGTGATCGTCAACACGTCTATGGTCTGGACAAATGACCGTGTCAGCTGCGTATGGCCCTTTCGACGGCGGTTTCGATGAGCTCCATACTCTGTTGCTCGGTGAACAAGGTTGGCAGCGTGAGGTGTTCGACGACGAGCCAGTTCATGGCCAGGTACAGCAGGATGACCGTCGACTCGTCGCCGGGCTGGCCGGACGCCAGGTGGTTGCGGATGTTGAAGTCGAGGTCCGCGCGTACCCGTTCGGTGAGAACTTTGCGAAGTTCCGGACGCCGCGTCGCTTCCAGGCGCAATTCGAGCAATGCGAGGTAGGCGGTGCGGTGTGACTCGAGCCTGCCGACGACCTCCTTCATCAGCGCGGTGATGTTCTCGACCGTCTTGGGTCCCTGGTCGACCAGCGCCATGGTCTCGGCGGTCGGCTCGATCACCTCGTAGAAGCGGGTGCCCGCCTGGGTGAGCATGTCGTCGCGGTTGGCGAAGTAGTTGGAGGCGGTGCCGAGGGGCACGCCTGCCTTCTTGTCGACGGCGCGGAAGGTGAGGCCGCGCGCGCCGTCGTCGGCGAGGACCTCGATGGCCGCGTCGAGCAGGGCTTGTCGTCGTTCGGGATTAGTTCGCACTTGACACCACTCCGTCTGTAGTACTACGGTTCAAATCACTACGAACAGAGTACAACAACTGAGGCGGTACCCCATGCGAAAGCTTGTCTACTACATCGGCGTCTCCCTCGACGGCTACATCGCGGGTCCCGGCGGGGAGGTCGACTTCTATCCGACGCCGCCGGAGTACGTGGAGTGGATGATGGAGGAGTTCCCCGACTCCATCCCCACCCACCTGCGTGCCCACTTCGGCATGGATCCGGCACTGCCTGCCCAGCGCTGGGACACCGTACTGATGGGGCGCGGCACCTATGTCCTGCCGGATGAGCACATCGAGAGCCCGTTCTCGCATCTGAAGCAGTACGTCGTGTCGTCCTCGCTCGCGCAGAGCGAGCATCCCGGCGTCGAGATCTTCTCGGGTGACCCCGTCGACCTGGTGCGCGAGCTCAAGGGGGAGCGGGAAGGGGCCGATATCTGGCTCTGCGGCGGCGGGAACCTGGCCGGTCAGCTCATCGACGAGATCGACGAGATGGTCGTCAAGAGCTATCCCGTGATCGCGGGCAGCGGCGTACCGGCGTTCCACGGCGTCTTCAAACCGACAAACTTCCGCCCCGTGCGACGCAAGGAATTCGGCAACGGCGCGCAGGTCACCTGGTTCGAACGGGCGTGAAACCCGTGGTCATCCACAGGTGACAAGCCTGTGTCGTTTTCCACAGGCTGGGGAGGTAGCGGGGAAACCGGTGGACTCGGGCCGGTACTCTTGGTCGCTGATACCAAGCCTGATCGTCGATTGTGAAGGACCTAGCCGTGGCTCTCGTTGTTCAGAAGTACGGAGGATCCTCGGTGGCCACCGCCGAGCGGATCCGGCGCGTCGCTGAACGGATCGTGGAGACCAAGAAGCAGGGCCACGACGTCGTCGTGGTCTGCTCGGCCATGGGTGACACGACCGACGAACTGCTCGACCTCGCCGAGCAGGTGGCCCCCGCGCCGCCCGCTCGCGAGATGGACATGCTGCTCACCTCCGGCGAGCGCATCTCGAACGCGTTGGTGGCCATGGCGATTCATTCGCTCGGTGCCGAGGCGCGCTCGTTCACCGGCTCGCAGGCCGGCGTGATCACCACCGGCGCGCACGGCAACGCCAAGATCATCGACGTCACCCCGGGCCGCCTCAAGGAGGCGCTCGACGAGGGCCAGATCGTGCTCGTCGCCGGGTTCCAGGGCGTCAGCCAGGACAGCAAGGACGTCACCACGCTGGGCCGCGGTGGTTCCGACACCACCGCCGTCGCCCTGGCCGCCGCGCTGAAGGCCGACGTCTGCGAGATCTACACCGACGTCGACGGCATCTTCAGCGCCGACCCGCGCATCGTCGGCGACGCCCAGAAGCTCGACAAGATCTCCTACGAGGAGATGCTCGAGATGGCGGCCTGTGGCTCGAAGGTGCTGATGCTGCGCTGTGTGGAGTACGCGCGCCGCTACAACGTTCCGGTTCATGTTCGGTCGTCCTACACCGACAAGATCGGCACCACTGTTTTCGGATCGATGGAGGACATTCCCGTGGAGCAGGCAATCCTGACCGGCGTCGCGCACGACCGCAGCGAGGCCAAGGTGACCGTCGTCGCCCTGCCGGACGAGCCGGGCTACGCGGCCAAGGTGTTCCGTGCGGTGGCCGACGCCGAGATCAACATCGACATGGTGCTGCAGAACATCTCCAAGGTCGACACGGGCAAGACCGACATCACCTTCACCCTGCCCAAGACCGACGGCGCCCGCGCGGTCGAGATGCTCACCAAGCGGCAGGACGAGATCGGCTTCGCGCAGGTCCTCTACGACGACCACATCGGCAAGGTCTCCCTCGTCGGCGCGGGCATGAAGTCGCACCCGGGCGTCACCGCCACCTTCTGCGAGGCGCTGGCCAACGCGGGCGTGAACATCGATCTGATCTCCACCTCGGAGATCCGGATCTCGGTGCTCGTGCGCGACACCGAACTCGACGAGGCCGTGCAGGTCCTGCACCAGGCCTTCGATCTCGGCGGCGAAGAGGCCGCCGTCGTCCACGGCGGAACGGGGCGTTGAACATGGGTGTACGGGTAGGCGTCGTCGGCGCGACCGGTCAGGTCGGCGCTGTCATGCGGAAACTGCTGGAAGAGCGCAACTTCCCGGCCGACGAGGTGCGTTTCTTCGCGTCCGCGCGCTCGGCGGGCAAGAAGCTGCCGTGGCGCGGCGGCGAGATCGTCGTCGAGGACACCGAGACCGCCGATCCGTCGGGTCTGGACATCGCGCTGTTCTCGGCCGGCGCCACGATGTCGCGCGTGCAGGCCCCGCGCTTCGCCGCGGCGGGCGTGACCGTCATCGACAACTCCTCGGCGTGGCGCAAGGATCCCGATGTGCCGCTGGTCGTCTCGGAGGTCAACCCCGAGGCCACCCGCAATCTGCCCAAGGGCATCATCGCGAACCCCAACTGCACCACCATGGCCGCGATGCCGGTGCTCAAGCCGCTGCACGACGTGGCAGGCCTGCAGCGCCTGATCGTGTCGTCGTACCAGGCCGTCTCCGGCTCGGGTCTGGCCGGCGTCGAGGAGCTCGCCACGCAGATCCGCGCGGTGGCCGACGACGCCGAGAAGCTGGTGCACGACGGTTCGGCCGTGGAGTTCCCCGCGCCGAACAAGTACGTCGCCCCGATCGCGTTCGACGTGATCCCGCTCGCGGGTTCGCTGGTCGACGACGGCTCCGGCGAGACCGACGAGGACCAGAAGCTGCGCAACGAGAGCCGCAAGATTCTCGGCCTGCCCGACCTGCTGGTCAGCGGCACCTGCGTGCGCGTGCCGGTGTTCACCGGACACTCCCTGTCGATCAACGCCGAGTTCGCCGAACCGCTTTCGGTGCAGCGGGCCACGGAACTGCTGGCCAAGGCGCCCGGCGTGCGCCTGGTCGACGTGCCGACCCCGCTGGCCGCCGCCGGCCAGGACGACTCCCTGGTCGGTCGCATCCGCCAGGATCCCGGCGTCCCGAGCGGTCGCGGCCTCGCCCTGTTCATCTCGGGCGACAACCTGCGTAAGGGCGCCGCGCTCAACACCATTCAGATCGCGGAAGTACTGCTCAACAACCGCTGAGCATCGTCTGTGCCTCCCTCGAGCCGTGCGGGAATTCGAACCGATCTCAGCTCGGGGCGTAGGCGCGCAGAAAAGTATCGGTCGCGGCTTCCGCGATGGTGCGCAGTTCGGCAGCCGGAATCCGGCGTGCGCCCAGGTGTGATCGGGTTTCCACGGGGGCAGTGAGCAGCGCGAGGTACTGCTCGGCGGCCAATTCCGGATCGGATGGCCGCAACCGCCCGGCCAGCGTCAGCCGTGCCAGCCGATCGGCGAGCGCCTCGCGCAGCCGAGTCGAGTTGCGCTGCTGGACTTCGGCTGCCAGGTCGGCGAAGTCCTCCTCGGCCTGCGCGTAGGCGAGCCGGTGCAGGGACTGGCCACGTTCACTCGAACACGCCTGGAGCAGCCGGTACGCCGAGTCGACGAACACCGGCCGCGGATCGTCTCCGATGTCCCGCAGAGTGTGCACGGCGGCAAGGGTTTCGGAGCTCACCGCGTCGGCCGTCGCCAGCAGCGCTTCCCGGTACAGCGTGCCCTTGTCGGTGAGGTGGTTGTACACCGTCGGTTTCGCCACCCCTGCCGCATCGGCGATCTCCTGCACGCAGGTCTGCGCATATCCGCGCCGCGCGAAGACGTCGAACGCGACCGCCAGAATCTGCTGCCGCTTGTCGATGCGCCCCCGTGCCGTTGCTGCTGCCACCCTCGCAGCCTAGCCTGGTGACACCACATCGGTTACTCGTAGATCTAATCGTGTGTACTGTTAAGTGTTCATAATCATGAACCAGCGGGTTCAATCAGGAGGATTGATGATCGTTCATGTGCTGCGTTTCCGGTTCCGCGACGAGACCACCGAGGAGCAACGCGCCGAGGTGCTGGCCACGATGCAGCGCACCGCGGGCGTCGAATCGGTGCGCTTCGCGACCGTCGGGCAGAACCTGGGAGACCCGTCCGAAGGCTTCACGCACGCCTACTGCGTCGGTATCGAGGACCTGGACGCGCTCGAGCGCTATATGCATGATCCGGTGCACCTCGCGGGTGACCCCCTTATCGCCCCGCACTTCGCGAAGCTGGCCATCGGCCCCGACCTGTCCGACGATATGGATCCCGACCTGGGCGCCAAGATCCTGGCGATGCATCAGCGCAAGTCCGAGATGTACCCCGAGTGGGCCGAATTGATGGCCACCATCCCCGAGGTGCGCATCGCCTGAACCCGCGCGACGGCGCGGTTGTGCTGTTCCGCGACTACCTCGACCCGACGCCCCTGGCCGCCGCGGCCCGTGCCGGTCACGGCTCGGTAAACGGTTAGCCGGGGCCGGGGGCTGCTGTTAGTTTTGCCGGATGGCGCAACCGCATCCGCACGTATTCCTCGGTGACAAGCTCGTTCCCGCTGCTCAGGCGACCGTCGGCATCGCCACCTCGGCGGTGCTCTACGGGCTCAGTGTCTACACGGTGTTCCCCGTGCGGGTGGCGGACGGGGCACGCAGCGCCTTCCGGCTGGCCGACCATTTCCGGCGGCTCGAGGAGTCCTGCAAGATCATCGGGATCGACCGGTTCACCCAGGAGTGGGACTACGCGCGCTTCCAGGCGACGGTCGTCGATCTCGTCGAGGCGAACGATCCCGCCGAGGACGTCTTCGTGCGCGTGAGTGTGCATGTGGTGGAGTCGATTCCGGGCACCCGGGTCCGCGGGTGCGCGATCGAGGTGAGCATGTTCGTCTACGACGCGGTGCCGATCGTGCCGCAGGACGGCATGCGGCTGAAGTCGAGCCCGTGGCGCCGGATCCCCGACAACGCCATTCCCTCGCGCGCGAAAGTCAACGGCGCCTATGTGAATTCGGTGCTGGCCAAGCAGGACGCCATCGACAGCGGCTACGACGACTGCATCTTCCTCGATGCCAACGGCCACGTCTGTGAACTGTCAGCGGCCAACATCTTCCTGGTTCGCGGCGGCACCCTGATCACCCCCGATGTCTCCTGCGACATCCTCGACGGCATCAACCGGCGCACCGTGCTCACCCTCGCCCGCGAGGAGGGCATTCCGGTGCAGGAGCGCACCGTCGATCTGACCGAGCTCTACATCGCCGACGAGGTGTTCGTCACCGGCACCTCGGCCGGGGCGGCGCCGGTGTTCGAAGTCGACGGCCGCACGGTCGGCGCCGGTGTCGTCGGCCCGGTCACCACCACCCTGCGCAAACGGCACGCCGACGCCCTGCGCGGCGACACCGACCACGGCTGGACGACCCCGCTGACCTAGCGGATGCCAGGGGTGCGCGGATCGTCGCCGAGGCAAACCAGGATCGCGCACCCCGGCGGAATGCTGGCGAACGGCGCGGCCAGCGGCTGGTTCAGGCAGTCGAACACCGTGCAGCCCGGGTACGCGCCCGGTCCGATGCCGAACACGGCGAGCAGGATGTTGCTGTCGACCAGCGTGGCCGGATCGAACTGCACCGGCGGCTCCACGTACGGCTGCGCGACCGGCGCCTTCGTATCGGTGAACGCCTCGAACAGCCTGCGGAAGAACTCGTGCGGCAGCTCCTCGGTGTGCGCGATCACCCCGCTCGGCCCGTATTTCGTCTCGTTGCCGAAGGCGCCGGTCCACATGACCATCAGGTCCAGGCTCGGCATGAACCACACGTTCTGCAGGCCGAGGCCGGACATGAAGAAGGTGTCGGCCGGCAGGAAATCCGGTGACTCGGCGCAGTTCTCGCCGATCCAGAACAGGTAGCCGTAGCAGCTGTTCTGTGGTGAGGGGGTGCGGGCCTTGCGCAGGTAGTCGGCCGAAATCAGCTGCCGGCCCGCCCACTCGCCCTCGTTGGCGACCAGCAGGCCGATCTTGGACAGGTTGTCCGGCGGCATCATCAGGTGGGCGTAGCCGTAGGTGTGGCCGGAGCGATCGCGCGCCCAGTAGTAGTCGGTGTTCGCGATGCCGAGCGGATCGAACAGCTCGCGCTGCGCGAACTGTTGCAGCGGTTCACCGACGGCCAGTTCGATCACGTACGACAACAGGTCGACATTGCGCTGGCTGTAACTGAATTCGGTGCCTGGTGGGTTGGCCAGCTCGACCGCCAGTGCCTGCACCGCGCTGTTCGGGTCGACCGGGATCACTGCGGTGATCCCCTCGGTGAGCACGCCGGTCTTCATGCCGGAGGTCTCGGTGAGCAGGTTCTCCACCGTGATCGCGCGGTGCTTCGCGTCGCCGAGACCGGCGGGCAGGTAGCGGTCGATCGGGGCGTCGATCGCGAGTTTGCCCTGGTCGGAGGCGATTCCGGCAAGCATCGACACCACGGATTTGGTGACGCTCCAGATGTTCCAGGCCACCTTGCCGGTCTCGTCGTTGCGCAGGCCCTCGCCGACCAGGCAGTTGTGCCGGAACACCTGCACGTTGTTGCGGTTGCGGGTGGCCGCGAACTGCAGTGCCGCTTCGAGTTTCGCGGGGTCGAGGCCGACCTGTTCGGGGCGGGCGCGTTCGAGTTCGCGCTCGGAGGTCACTTCGCAGCTCTTCGAGGTGATCGGCGCGGCCTGCGCGGGTGCACCGAAGAGGCACCCCGAAACCAGTGCCGCCGCGAACGTCCCCGTGAGAAATCCCCTGATCAGCCCCATACGGGCGAGACTAGACGGCGTTTTCGTCCGTAACCCGTAAAGCGGGGCCGCGCGATCCCCTGACCGTCGGTATGTTCACACACCCGTAAAACCCCGAAGGCGGTACACCGCCGCGCCGCAGGCCAGCACGGCTAGTCCGGCGAGTACCGAAGCGAGCGGCAGCGCGAACGCCACGACCACACAGCCGAGCGCGCCGACCACCGGCACCCAGCGCGCCGGCCTGCCCTCGGCGGTGGTGAGCGTGGCCGCCGACAGGTTCGCGACCAGGTAGTACCCGAGTACCGCGAACGAGGAGAAACCGATCGCGGTCCGCAGGTCGACGCTCGCCGCGAGCACCGCGACGACGGCACCGACCGCGAGTTCGGCGCGGTGCGGCACCGCGTAGCGCGGATGCACCGCGGCCAGGGCACGCGGTAGGTGACCGTCGCGCGCCATGGCCAGCGTCGTCCGGGAGACGCCGAGGATCAGCGCCATCAGCGATCCGGCGGCGGCGAGCACCGCACCCGCCCGGACCGCCGGCGCCAGCCAGCCCACGCCCGCGGCGGTGACGACCTGCGCGAGGGGATCGTGCGCGGCGGCGAGTCCGCCGGAACCCAGCGTCAGCAGCGCGGCGACCGCGACCAGCGCGTACACCGTCAGCGCGCCCGCCAGCGCGAGCATGATCGCGCGCGGAATCGTGCGCTCCGGATCGCGCACCTCCTCGCCGAGCGTGGCTATCCGCGCGTATCCCGCGAACGCGAAGAACAGCAGTCCCGCCGCCTGCAGCACCCCGTAGGGCCCGACCTCGTCGTCGAGCGCGGAGGCCGCCGAATGATCCCCACCCATCCCCACGACGACCACCGCGGCCAGCACCGTCAATACCAGTGCCACGATCACCCGCGTCGCCAGCGCCGACTTCTGCACCCCCACATAGTTGATCGCGGTCACCAGCAACACGGCGATCACCGCCACTGCGTGCGCGTGCTCCGGCCAGGCGTAACTGCCCACGGTCAACGCCATCGCCGCACACGACGCCGTCTTCCCGACCACGAACCCCCACCCGGCCAGATATCCCCAGAACTCCCCGAGCCGCTCCCGCCCGTACACATACGTCCCACCCGACACCGGATACAGCGCCGCCAACCGCGCCGACGACATCGCGTTGCAGTAGGCCACCACCGCCGCCACCCCGAGCGCCACCAGCAACCACGACCCGGCCACGCCCGCCGCTGGCCCCAATGCCGCGAACACTCCGGCCCCCACCATCGCCCCGAGCCCGATCACCACCGAATCCCGCAGGCCCAAATCACGTCGCAACGGCGCGTCAGCTCCCATGCGTTCATCCTCGAGCATGAACGGGTTCGCCGCCTCCCGACACGAAGAACGCCGCCAGGTCGATGAGGGAGACCTGGCGGCGTTTCGAGTCGAAGGGCCGCCGCGTGGGCGGCCCGTCAGGGGTGTCGACGCCCCACAAGCGCCTCTCGGCGAGTGGTCGCTCGTAGCGACAAAGGGGTGAGGCCCGGGGCTGTTCGGACGCCGACAGTGGGGTTCAACCATGGTGCCCGGCGAGCTATTCCAGCGGCTCGATGTGATCCGCGCAACGGGACATTGAAGAACTCCAATTCTTGACTAATTCCAGAAAAGGAGGACAGTGGAGAACGTGCACACCGAGGAGATCGACGCCCACCGACTGTTACGCGAGGCCGGGCTGCGGGTCACCGCGCCCCGGCTCGCGGTGCTGAACGCTGTCGCGGCACGCCCGCACGCGGACGCGGAGACGATCACCGCCGCCGCCAGAGCCGCGCTCGGGACGGTGTCGGCGCAGGCCGTGTACGACGTGCTCAATGCCTGCGTGCGGGCGGGAATCCTGCGCCGGATCGAACCGGCCGGTTCGCCTGCCCGGTTCGAGACCCGGATCGGGGACAATCATCATCACCTGGTGTGCCGAAGTTGTGGCGCGGTCGTCGACACCGAGTGTGTCGTCGGCGCCGCGCCCTGTCTGCAGCCCGCTGACGATCACGGTTTCGCGATCGATGAGGCCGAGATCGTCTTCTGGGGGCTGTGCCCCGACTGCCGAAATCAGGAGGCCGCGAAATGACCAAGCCGACCACCACCAACACCGGAAGCGCCGTCGAGAGCGACGACGAGTCGCTCACCGCCGGAACCCAGGGGCCGGTGCTGCTGCACGACCACTACCTGATCGAGAAACTGGCCCAGTTCAACCGCGAGCGGGTACCGGAGCGGATCGTGCACGCCAAGGGCTCGGGCGCCTACGGCGAACTGGTCGTGACCGGCGACGTGAGCCGCTACACCAAGGCCAAGCTCTTCCAGCCGGGCGCGCGCACCGAATCGCTGGTCCGCTTCTCCACTGTCGCCGGCGAGCAGGGCAGCCCCGACACCTGGCGTGACCCGCGCGGTTTCGCGGTGAAGTTCTACACCGAGGACGGCAACTACGACCTCGTCGGCAACAACACCCCGGTCTTCTTCATCAAGGACGCGATGAAGTTCCCCGACTTCATCCGCTCGCAGAAGCGTCTACCCGGCAGCGGCCTGCGCGATCACAACATGCAGTGGGACTTCTGGACGCTGCGCCCCGAGTCGGCGCACCAGGTGACCTGGCTGATGGGCGATCGCGGCCTGCCCAAGACCTACCGCCACATGGACGGCTTCGGCTCGCACACCTATCAGTGGATCAACGCCGAGGGCGAACGATTCTGGGTGAAGTACCACTTCAAGACCGACCAGGGCATCGAATTCCTCACCCAGGCCGAGGCCGACACCCTCGCCGGTTCGGATCCCGACTACCACCGCAAGGACCTGTGGGACGCGATCGAACGCGGCGACTTCCCCAGCTGGACGCTGAAGGTCCAGATCATGCCGGTCGCCGAGGCCGAGGGCTACCGCTTCAACCCGTTCGACCTCACCAAGGTCTGGTCGCAGCGGGACTACCCGCTGATCGAGGTCGGCAAGTGGACGCTGAACCGGAACCCGGGCAACTTCTTCGTCGATATCGAGCAGGCCGCCTTCGAGCCGTCCAACATCGTGCGGGGCATCGGCTTCTCGCCGGACAAGATGTTGCTGGGCCGCGTCTTCGCCTACGCCGACGCGCACCGCTACCGCATCGGCACCAACTACGCGCAGCTCCCGCCGAACCAGGCCAGGGCCGCCGAGGTGAACTCCTACTCCAAGGAGGGCGCCATGCGGTACCACTACAACGACGCGGATGTGCCGGTGTACGCGCCGAATTCGTATGGCGGCCCGCACGCCGATCCGGCGGTGGCCGGCGACGGCGGGCTGTGGGAGTTCGATCCGTCGATGGTGCGGGCGGGCTACATCGAGCACGCCGAGGACGGTGACTTCACCCAGGCGGGCACGCTGGTGCGCGAGGTCCTCGACGACGCAGCGCGGCAGCGGCTGGTCGACAACATCGTCGGCCACGTGCGCGCCGGGGTGAGCGAACCGGTGTTGAGCCGGGTGTTCGAGTACTGGCGCAATGTCGACGCCGAGCTCGGCAAGCGGGTCGAGGAGGGTGTCAGGGGCAGCTGAGCGCCCGGACGGTGAGTGAGGCAGGTACGCCGACGGCGTGCCTGCCTCTCGTCGTATCTGTCAGAAGTTGCTGAACCAGTACAGCAGGCTGGCCAGCACCCAGACGATCAAGGTCTCCATCGTCGTTTCTCCATCTTGTCGGTACTTCCATTCTCGCTGATGTATCGCCGTGGGCCGACAAGTTGTTCTTAAGAACCTCTAGAGACGCGCGTCGCATCCTTTTGTCAGACACCGGAACACCCGGGTCCGACCGGTCTCGAGGGGTGATCAGTCGGACCCGGCGGTGCAGACCAGAAGGTGGCTCTTCCAGACGCTGAAGACGCACTGCCGACGGTAACCACACCGACGGACTGGGCCGGAGATGTTCCACCGAGGTGTCGCGGGGTACGCCGACCGGGCCGGGTCGAAACGCGAGTTACCGGCCCGGTCGTTTGCGTTTGTCCCGATCAGCGGTAAGGGTTGAGTAGTGGTCGAGATTGCCGAGCACCGAGAAGCGCTGGATCGTGCCGAGGCACGGCTGCGCGAAGAGTTCGCGACGATGTTCGACCTGGACACCATCCACCGCTACCTCTACTCGTCCTACGAGGACTTCGCCGCGCGGGCGACGGTGACCCTGTACCTGCCGCTGCTGGCGGAACGTTTCGGCAGGCAGCGGCTGCACGCGCTGGCCAAGCTGGAGGGCAAGGTCGCCACGCCGCGGCCGACGGTGCTGTTCCTGTGCACGCACAACGCGGGTCGGTCGCAGATGGCGCTGGGCTTTTTCGAGGAACTGGCGCTCGGGCGCGCGGTCGCCTGGTCGGGTGGCTCGGAACCGGGCGGTCAGCTCAATCCGGCGGCGGTGGCGGCGATGGCCGAGGTGGGCGTCGACATCTCGCGCGAGTATCCGAAGCCGTGGACCGACGAGATCATCCGTGCCGCCGATGTCATCGTCACCATGGGCTGCGGCGACACCTGTCCGCTGGTGCCCGGCGTGCGCTACGACGAGTGGATCATCGAGGACCCGGCCGGCCTGGAACTGGCCCAGGTGCGCCCGATCCGCGACGACATCCACCGCCGCGTGCTCGACCTGCTCGCCGGACTCGGCATCGCGGTCAGCGAGCCCGTAGGTACGCCACCCAGCCCCCGTACTCCGTGATGTCGGTGGCGGCGACCGCCGCGTCGTAAGCGCACGCGAAGCCGACCACGGAGCGGCCGTCGGCCAGCTCGATGCTGGTCAGCGCCATCGGCGGGGGCAGTTCGGCCAGGAAGCGGCCGAGTCCGCCGGGGGAGACGAGGAACAGTTCGCCGCGGATCGGGGCGCCTAGGCCGTCGCCGTGCCGGACGAGACCCGGCTTCGGTGGGGTGGTTCCGAGGGCGGTCAGGCGGTAGGCGTCGCTGGTGGTGATCTCGCCGGCGAAACGGGCGCCGAGCTGTTCGAGTTGCCAGTGCAGCGGCTGGCCGCGCAGATGAGCGCCGAAAACCGCCAGTGGCACCGCGTTTTCCACGAGCAACGGTGGTGCGGTACCGGTCAGGCGGGCGGCCAGGTCGACGGCGAGCTGGTCGGCGAAGGCGGGGACCACCACCATCACGCCGAACGGCAGGCCGTCGGCGGTGGGTGCGCCGGGGACGGCGACGGCGGCGAGGTCGAGCAGGTTGCAGAAGTTGGTGTAGGTGCCGAGGCGGCGGTTGATCGCCAGCGGATCGGCGGTGACCTCGGCGATCGATGGGTGCTCGGTGGTGGTCGGCAGCAGCAGGCCGTCGTAGCCGGCGAGCAGGGCGGTGGCGGCGGCACGGGCCCGCGCGAGGGTGTCGAGGTCGGTGGCGAACGCGTGGGCATCGAGTTCTTTTGCCGCGCCGATGATCCCGGCGACCGTCGGATCGAGGCCGGGCGCGCCCTTGGCGACGAATTCGCCGACGGCCGCGTAGCGTTCGGCGACGATCGCGCCGTCGTAGAGCAGGCGGGCGGCGTCGAGCAGGGCGGAGATGTCGATCTCGTGCACCGCGACGCCCTGGTCACGCACGGCGGCAACGGTTTCGGTGAAGGCGGCGCGGTAGGCCTCGCTCAACGGGGTGAGATCTTCCGGGCGCGGGATCGCCACCTTCGGCCGGGCGGAGGCGGCCAGGCGGACGTCGGCGGGCCAGGCGCGGCTGCGTGGATCCCGCGCGTCCGGTCCGGCCATCGTCCTGGCCGCGGTGACGGCCAGGTCGAGGTCGGCGGCGAAGACGGTGACCGCGTCGTAGTCGGCGCAGGCCGGGACCACGCCGTGCGCGGGGATCACGCCGAGGCTGGCCTTGATGCCGACGATGCCGTGCAGCGCGGCCGGTACCCGACCCGAGCCTGCGGTATCGGTGCCGATCGCGAGGTCGGCGATGCCGAGGGCGACCGCCACCGCCGAGCCGGAACTGGAGCCGCCGGAGATCAATTCGGGGTACGTGGCATGGCGGACGGCGCCGTACGGACTGCGGGTGCCGACCAGGCCGGTGGCGAACTGGTCGAGGTTCGTCTTACCGAGCACCAGCGCGCCCGCGTCCACGAGACGCTGTACCGCTGCGGCGGTTTCGGTTGCGGGATAGCCGAATTCGGGACAAGCGGCAGTGGTGGGCAGGCCCGCGACGTCGACATTGTCCTTCACCGCGACCAGCAGCCCGGCCAACGGCAGATCCTCGCCCGCGCGGAGCCGGTGTTCCAATTCCGCTGCCTCGGTACGGAGTTCGTCCTGTGGACGCAGCGTGATCCAGACCTCCGGGCGGTCAACCTCGGCGATCCGCGCGTACGCGGCGGCCACCCTGGCTGTCGGTCCTGACATGGCTGTTCTCCTAATCGCTCATGGACATGGCGGCGACGGCGCGCGAGATGCGATCGAGCACGACATCGAGCGAGTCGCCGATGTGGGTGTGCAGGAGCCGCTGCGCCAGCTCGAGATCGCCCGCGAGGACGGCGTCGAGAATGCCGAGGTGCTCGCTGATCGTCGTCTCGATGCGGTTGTTGATCATGAAGTCGTACATGCGGACGTGCCGGATCCGGGAGTTCACCGCGACCAGCGCGCGCACCATCTCGGCATTGCCCGCCGCGGTGAGCAGCGCGACATGGAATTCCTCGTCGACGACCACGAACCCCGGTTCCTGCACGGGCGGGTCGGCGCGCAGGACCTCCCAGCGCCGCTGTTCGGCGCGCAGCAGCCGCTCGTCGTGGGTGATCGCGGGATCGGCGCGCACGCGGTCCATGCCGCCGAGTTCGAGGGTGAGGCGCAGCTCGTACAGGTCGCGGATGCGGGCCACGCTCGGCCGGACCGGGCTGAAGCCGTACTCCTCGCGTTCGAGCAGGCCATCCGAGCAGAGCATGGTCAGCGCCTCGCGCACCGGCGTCCGGGAGATCCCGAACCGCGCCGACAGCTTGGGCTCGGTGAGACGCGCGCCGAAGCGGATGTCGCCGTTCATCAGCTCGCCGCGCAGCGTCTCGTAGACGACCTCCCGCAGCGGCCTGCCGGAGCCGTCTCCCGGTGCATCCACCCTTGTCGACATGGGTGTATACGCTATCGATCAGTAATTTCTATCAAGTGACAGAAAGTAAGCGCCAGGTTATCTGGTGCTCACAGCCGAGCCACCTCACCGCGGCCCGGTCGTCGCAGAGAGCACTTCTCAACCCCTCGCGAACACGCGGTTACTCCGGCCGACACAGTCCGCGCGCACCCTTCTCTTCGAGACTCCCACTCCGCTCACCCGGAAGGGCGAACATGACCGAATCCACCGCGGCGATCCTGGCCCTCATCCTGGGCCTGTGCGCCGTCATCGCCGTCACCGTCTGGTGGCCGAACCCCCTCGACCGCGAATCCCCGGAAGAGTCGCAGTGGCCTGATCCAGCACTGATGCGTCCGGAAATACGAGGAGCCCCTGACCAGTGAACTGATCAGGGGCTCTTCTGTGTCTCAACCAACACGTCGGGGTGACAGGATTTGAACCTGCGACCTCTTCGTCCCGAACGAAGCGCGCTACCAAGCTGCGCCACACCCCGTGAGGCGAACCTGAAGTAGCTTACAACGAGGTGGTCGAAATCGTTAAATTGGGAGGTCAGAGGGCTCGGATGGAGCTGAAGATGCGTTTGGCGGTGGCGGCGTCGACGGCATCGGGGACGCCGGTGTCGGCGATCATGACCATGACGAAGCTGCCTTCCTTCGCGCCCTTGAACGCGTAGGTGTAGATGGAGTACGTGGGGCCGCAGCCGGGCTTCGGGTTGGGGACGGTGCCCGTGGTCTCGGTGAACATGCCGTCGGTCTTGCCGTCGATGGATTTCAGCGGCTGGGCGGGGCCGGGGGTACCGGTGGAGCCGGAGTAGGCGAGCGGGGCGGCCTTCTTGCCCAGTTCCGCGCCCGCGGCGGCGTGATCGTCGAGCTTCGAGCCGGTCAGCAGTGACATGGTCCGGGTGGAACCGGGGCAGTAGTCGCGGCCGTCGGTGGCGTAGCCCTTGCCGATGACGGCGTCGCCGGGCGGTTCGCCGACACCGCCGATGGTCGTCTCGGTGGCGACAGTCCAGCTCGGCGGCACGTCGTAGGCGGCACCGCGATCGGGGGAGGCCACGACCTGGTAGCCCTCGATGAGCGGCTTGCGGTCGGACGCCGCGCCGGTGGGGGTCGGTGTCGCGGAAGTCGGCTTGGGCTTGCTCGTCGAGGTCGGGGCGCCGGTGGTGGTGGTGAGCGCGCTGACCATCGACGGTGTCGCGCCGGAGTCGGCTGCCTGTGCCGTCTTGTCGTCGCGGGTCAGCGCGACGGCAGTGATCGCGACACCGCCCAACAGGAGCGCGACGAGGCCCGCGCCGACCCACGTCGCCGCCTTACCGCCGGACTTCGGCCCGCCGCTCGGCTGCCCGTACGGCTGGCGCCCGTATTGCTCGAGCGGCGGCACCTCGCCATAGCGCGGGGTGGGCTGTCCCCACGGCTGCATCGGATCGGAATTCCACTGCTGCGATCCACTCCCGGACGCCACCTGCCCCCACGGAACCTGTTGCCCAGCAGGCGGATTCGCACCCGGCCACGGCCCTCCGGGCGCACCGAGCTGATTCGGCCCTGCCTGCGGCGATCCGTACGGTGCCGCAGGCGGATTCGCGCCATAAGCGGTGGGCCCGCCGACCTGCGTCGCCTCTGACTGCCACGGCTGTGGCGATCCGAACGGCGCGGCAGGTGGATTCGGGCCGGGCGCAGCGGGCTGTCCCGTGCCGGTCGGCCATGGCTGTGGGGAGCCGGGTTGACCTGGCTGTGCGGCGCCGGTCGGCCATGGCTGTGGCGCACCGGCCTGACCTGCGGGCGGCGCGGGGTCGGGCCAGGGTGCTCCGCTCGGTGGGGTGTCCTGACCGCCCGCCGGACCCCATTGTTGTGGTCCGGCAGGCGTCCACGGCGTCGGATCGGGGAGGCCCGGCGGCGGACCCGAACCGTCCCAGCGCAGGGTGGGCGGGAGGCCGGTGCCGCCCGGGGTCCACACGGCGGTGGGATCGGGCGCCGGCGCGCCGGGAGCGGGACGCTGCCATTGCGCGTCGGGCTGATCGGGCACGCCCGGGCCGCCGAAAACGGTCGGGTCGTCGCGCCGGTCGTCGGATCCACTGCTCACGTCATTCCCCTACTGACAGAAGTCGTTCGGGGCGAAACCCTAGCGGGCGACGGCCTCCGAGGTGGAGATGCCGTGGCCGGTGTCGGCCACGGGACGCTTCGGCGGGGCGCCGACCAGGGTCAGCAGGGTGGCCTCGGGGCGGCAGCAGAACCGGTACGGCGCCCACGGGGAGGTGCCGATGCCCGCCGAGACGTGCAGCTGGGTGTGCTCGCCCCACTTGGAGGCGCCCTTGACTCGCGACTTGTCGATGCCGCAGTTGGTCACCAGCGCGCCGTACCCGGGGACGACGAGCTGCCCGCCGTGCGTGTGACCCGCCAGGACGAGGTCGTAGCCGTCCTCGGCGAAGCGGTCGAGCACCCGCGGCTCGGGCGAGTGAGTGACACCGATGCTGAGCTGCGCGAGCTGGTTCGGCGCACCGGCGACGGTGTCGTAGCGATCACGCTGCAGATGCGGGTCGTCCACCCCGGCACTGGCGATGCGGATGCCGGCCACTTCGAGGTCGCGACGGGTGTGCGTCAGGTCGAGCCAGCCACGCTCGGTGAAGGCGGCGCGCAGATCCTGCCAGGGCAGCGGGTCGCCGTAAACGCGGCGATGATCCTTCTTGAAATACTTCAGCGGATTCTTCGGCACCGGTGCGAAATAGTCGTTCGAACCGAACACGAACAGACCGGGACGGGCCAGCAGCGCGCCGAGCGATTGCACGACGGCGGGCACGGCCTTGGGGTGCGAAAGATTGTCACCGGTATTCACGACCAGGTCGGGTTCGAGCCGGTCGAGTTCACGCAGCCACTGCTGTTTGAGCTGTTGCCCCGGCATCATGTGCAGGTCGCTGACGTGCAGAATGCGCAGCGTCGGCGAGCCGGGCGCGAGGACCGGCATCGTCGCCTCACGCAGGACGAACGCGTTCCGTTCGATCAGCGTGGCGTATCCGATACCGGCGACGGCGGCCCCGGCGGCTCCCAACGCGGTACGGCGGACAGCGGACGTCGAGATAACGGGCATTTGCCCAGCATAGGCGACCCCCTCCCGGAACGGCGCGTGTGTTTCCGCACAAACGGTCCGAATTTCGGTCGCGATGAAAATGTGATGGGACTCGAGTGGCCGAACAGCTAGCGTGAGGCGCATGTCGGAACTGAAAGCGCAACTGCGCGCGGATATGACCGCCGCGATGAAAGCCAAGGACACTCTGCGTCTGTCGACCCTGCGGATGCTGCTCGCCGCGATCCAGAACGCCGAGGTCTCCGGTGATCAGGCGCGGGAACTCTCCGACGCCGATGTCCTGGCGCTGCTGCACAAGGAAGCCAAGAAGCGCAACGAGGCGGCCGTCATCTACGAGCAGAACGGGCGCGGTGAACTGGCCGCGAACGAGCGCGCGGAGGAAGAGGTCATCGAGCAGTATCTGCCGACCCAGCTCACCGAGGCCGAGGTGGCTCAAATCGCCGACACGGCGATCGCGCAGGTCGCCGAGGCGATCGGCGAGCGGCCGGGGATGAAGCAGATGGGTCAGGTCATGAAGGCGGCCACCGCGCTCGCCGAGGGCAAGGCCGACGGGTCGCGCCTGTCGGCGGCGGGCAAAACCCGCCGCTGACCGGGACGCACGACCAAATGGGCCCCCCCCAGCGCGGGGCCGGGCCCGCGCCGGATGCCGAGGATAGCGGCCCCCGCGAGCGGGACGCGCCCGTGCCGGTCGCCGTGCTCACCACGTTGGCCGACGCCGTCCGCCGCACCACGGCGGTCATCGTCGACGACGGTGTCGAGGTGGAGCCCTATCGACTGATCAACTGGCAGCGCCGCTGGTATC
>NZ_JARWOJ010000248.1 GCF_029868625.1 Nocardia neocaledoniensis
CGCCGGGGCCGGCGGGCGGGGCCCGCGGCGGGGCCCCGCCCCCCGCCCCGCGGCCGCCCCGCCGCGCCCCGCCCCCCGCCCGCGGCGCGCCCGCCGGCCTCGGCCCCGCGCCCCCCCCCCCCCCCCCCCCCGGCGCCGCGCCCTCCACCCCCGCGCGGCCCGGGGCTATCGCCGGGCGCGGGGGCGCCGGCGGCGGGGTGAGTATCTCTAACCCCCGCGCCGCGCCCACCCCGGCCAGCCGCAGCACCGACAGTTCGGGGTGGGCCACGGCGTACCTCGGCATCAGCGCGACGCCGTAGCCGGAGGCGACGACCGTCTCGATCACGCGGAAGTCGTTGAGCCGCTGCGCGATCCGGGGACGTACCCCGGTGACGGTGGCGATCGAGTTCAGCACGTCGTCCACCGGGAACCCGCCGCGCACGCTCACCCAGGTCTCCTCGGCGAGTTCCTCCGGCCGCACCGACGGCCTGCCCGCCAGCGGATGCGTCGGCGCGACGACGACGTCGATCGGCTCGCGCATCAGCACCCGCGCCGAGAGCCGTGGCCCGGCGGGCGATGGCGCGCGCTCGTCGCGGTGGGTCAGCACGATGTCGTAGTCGGCCAGCAGTGTCCCCGCGGTCGACGGCGGCAGATCCTCGTCACCGGCGACGATCTCCACCCCGCTGTCGGCGAGCGCGGTGAGCACGGGCGGCAGCAGCAGCGCCGCGCCGGACGGGAACAGCCCCACCCGCACCTGCCCGCGCGCCGACCCACGGTAGTGCGCCATCTCGGCGGTGGCCCGTTCCATCGCGGCGAGCACGTCGTCGGCGCGCAGCACCAGCGCGTGACCGGCGTCGGTGAGCCGCACCCGACGTCCGTCCGGTTCGAGCAACGCGACGCCCGCTTCCCTGGCGAGCACCTTCAATTGCTGCGATACCGCGGAGGGGGTCATCGACAGTGCTTCGGCCACGGCGGCGACGGTGCTGCGGTCGGCCAGCTCCCGCAGAATCCGCAGCCGCTCGATCGAGAACATGAAGCAAAACTACTTCATCAATCCACTTTTATTAGATTGTCCTGAACCTTTAGCCGCCCGCACGATAAGGGCGTGACCTCCCGTGACCGCCTGCTCGGACTGACCGTCGTCGTGCTCTGGGGCCTGAACTTCCTCGCCATTCGCATCGGCCTCGACCACTTCCCGCCCTTCTTCTTCGCCGCGCTCCGGTTCGCCGTCATCGCCGTTCCGGTGCTGGTCTTCATTCCGCGCCCCGCCGTGCGCACGCGCTGGCTCCTGCTCTACGGCACCGGCTTCGGCATCCTGCAGTTCGCGTTCCTGTTCACCGCCATGCGGGTGGGCATGCCGACCGGACTCGCCTCGCTGGTGCTGCAATCCTCGGCGCCGTTCACGGTGGTGCTCGGCGCGGTGCTGCTACGGGAACGGCTGCGACCGCTGCAGGTCGCCGGGCTCGCGGTGGCCGTGCTCGGCATGGTCGTCATCGGTGCCGACCGGCTGGCGAACGCGACGCTGCTGCCGGTGCTGCTGACGCTGGCGGGCGGGCTGGGCTGGGCGTTCGGCAATATCGGCGCGCGCCAGGCCGGCGCCGATTCACCCGGCTTCGATCCGCTGCACCTCACCCTGTGGATGTCGGTGGTGCCGGTGCTACCGCTGCTGGCGCTGTCGATGGCTGTCGAGGGGCCTGACACCGGATTCCGCGCGCTCGGCGCCGCGGTCTCCTCGGTCGACGGGCTGCCCGCGCTGGCCGCGCTCGCCTACATCGCGATTCTCGCCACGGTGTGCGGCTCCGGCCTGTGGACATACCTGATGAGCCGCTACCCGGCCGGCACCGTCGCGCCGTTGTCCCTGCTCGTGCCGGTGGTCGGCATCGCCGCCGCGTGGGTCGTGTTCGACGAGGAGCCGTCCGTGGCGGCGCTGATCGGCGGCGCGATCGTGATCGCCGGCGCCTTCGCCGCGACGACCACCCGGCCGATCGGGCGCGCGCCGAAGCCGACACCTGAACCGGAGCTCGTCCAGGTCTGACGTCCGATTCCGCCTATGGCCGCCGGGGCTGTGGCTAGCATGTGACCGATCGCGCGAGCCGTTATCCGCGCGACCGGTCGGTTTCGGGCGCGGGTGAACGACGCGACAGGTCGTCACAGCCAGGTCTTCGCCGCGCTCTAGAGTGTGAGCAAACAGCAGGCAAAACACGAGCAAGGCAGCTGAACAGCGTATGGCGGAACAGCGGTTGCCCGTCTCGCGGAGAACTTTTCTCCGCGGCACGGTCGCGGCGGGGGTGGTATCGGCGGGGGCCGTCGCGGGCGCGTCCGGAATCGCGCTGGGCGCACCCCCCGGACGCCGGGTCGCCGTCCTCGGCGGCGGTGTCGCCGGCCTGACCGCAGCCCATGAGCTGGCCGAACGCGGGTTCGACGTGACGGTCTACGAGGCGAGGGCGCTCGGCGGCAAGGCCCGCAGCGTCGCCGTGCCAGGCACCGGCCGCGACGGCCGACCCGACCTGCCCGGCGAGCACGGGTTCCGGTTCTTCCCCGGCTTCTATCAGAACCTGCCCGACACCATGCGCCGCATCCCCGTCGCGGGCAATCCCGACGGCGTCTGGAACAACCTGCTCAGCGTGCCGGAGGCCAGGTTCTCCCGCCGCGACGGTGACGACATCTCCCTGGCCCTGCCGGGCAGCTTCGCCGGAGCGAGCTTCCATCCCGACGCGATCAGGGAGACCCTCGCCGGGACCATCGCCACGGCCTCGAAGATGCCGCCGCCCGAGGCCGCCTACTTCGCCAACCGGCTGCTGGTGTTCAACAGCAGCTGCGATGCCCGCCGGTTCGGGCAGTGGGAGCACACCTCCTGGCAGGATTTCGTGCACGGGCACGAGCGCTCGCACGAGTTCCGCGCGATCGTGTCGCGCTCGCTCACCAGCATCATGGTCGCGGCCAAGGAGAATCTGGCCAGCACGCGCACCATCGGCAGCATGGGTGAGCAGTTCCTCGGCAACCCACTGGGCCTCGGCAACGACGGCGGCCTGGACCGGGTGCTGAACAACGCCACGAATATCGCCTGGATCGACCCCTGGGTGGCGCACCTGCGCGAGCTCGGCGTGCGCTTCGAACTCGGCGCCCGCGTCGAGGAACTCGTGGTGCGGGACAAGCGGATCGGCGCGGCCAGGATCGCCGGAGCGGGCACCGTCGAGGCCGACTATTTCGTGCTCGCCCTCCCGGTGGAGCAGGCCAGGAAACTATGGACGCCGCGGGTACTCGAGCTGGCGCCGGAACTGGCTGCCACCGAGCGGCTCTTCGTCGACTGGATGAACGGCATCCAGATCTATTTCCGTACGCCACTGAACATCTCGCGCGGGCACACCGCCTACGTCGACTCGCCGTGGTCGCTCACCTCGATCAGCCAGAACCAGCTGTGGACGCGCGGACTGTCGTCCTTCGGTGACGGCACAGCGACCGATTGCCTCTCGATCGACATCTCCGACTGGCACACCCCCGGCGTGCTGTTCGGCAAGCCCGCCGAGGCGTGCACGCACGAGGAGATCTTCCGCGAGGTATGGGCCCAGCTCAGCGCCCACCTCAACGACCGGGAACAACTGCTGCGCCCCGCCGACGTGCATTCGTGGTTCCTCGACCCCGGCATCACCTGGCAGGGCGACCGCAACGCCAACGCCGACCCGCTGCTGATCAACACCGCGGGCTCCTGGGACGCGCGCCCTGAACCGCACGGCTCGATCGAAAACCTGTTCCTCGCCGGTGATTACGTGCGCACCGATGTCGACCTGGCCACCATGGAGGGCGCCAACGAATCGGCGCGCGCGGCGGTGAACGCGCTGCTCGACGTCGCCGGGTCCGGTGCCGAGCGCTGCCGCACCTTCCGGCTGCGCCGCACACCCGAGCTGGAGCCGCTGCGCCGCGTCGACGCCGACCGTTACGCCGCCGGCCTGCCGAACATGTTCGACGAGCCGGTCTGACCTGCGTCGACGTACCTCACACCGCTCCCCTACCCGGCCCGTAACAACACGCACATAGACTCGCGGCGTGGCAGACATCTCGGTGCGTGGGCGCCTGGCTTTGCGAGCGGCGGCGGCAGCGTCGTGGGCTTCGCAGAAGGCGGGCCGCGGCAAGGGTTCGATGATCGGCGGCCTGATCGCGTTGAAGATCGATCCGACGATCATGACGCAGCTCGGGCGCGGCAGACGGACGGTGCTGATCACCGGCACCAACGGCAAGTCGACGACCACCAGGATGACCACCGCGGCGCTGGGCACCCTGGGCCAGGTCGCCACCCAGGCCGACGGCGCCAACATGGACGCCGGCATCGTCGCCGCGCTGAGCGTGCACCAGGGCGTGCCGCTGGCCGCGATCGAGGTCGACGAGCTGCATCTGCCGCACGTCAGCGACGCGCTCGGCCCGGCGGCCGTGGTGCTGCTGAACCTGAGCCGCGATCAGCTCGACCGGGTCGGCGAGATCAACATGATCGAGCGCAAGCTGCGCGCGGGACTGGCCAGGCACCCCGACACCGTGGTCGTCGCCAACTGCGACGACGTGCTGGTGGCCTCCATCGCCTACGACCACCCCAAGGTGATCTGGGTGGCGGCGGGCAGCGGCTGGGCCGTCGACGCCACCAGCTGCCCGCGCAGCGGCGAGCCGATCGTCTGGGAGGGCGAGAACTGGCGCTCCACCGGCGCCGATTTCCACCGCCCGCAGCCTGATTGGTGGCTCGAGGGCGAAGACCTGTGCGGCCCAGACGGTTTCCGCGCACCCCTGCACCTGGCGCTGCCCGGCCGCGCGAACCGCGGCAACGCGGCGCAGGCCGTGGCGGCGGCGGTGGCCATGGGCGCCGAGCCGGTCAAGGCCACCGATGCCACCGGGACCGTGCGCGAGATCGCGGGCCGGTACCGCACCGTCACCGTCGGCGCGCACGACGCCCGGCTGCTGCTGGCGAAGAACCCGGCGGGCTGGCAGGAAGCGTTGTCGATGATCGAGCCGACCTCGGCCGGCCTGGTGATCGCGGTGAACGGGCAGGTGCCCGACGGCGAGGACCTGTCCTGGCTGTGGGACGTGCGATTCGAGCACTTCGAGGGCGTGCAGGTGGTGGCCGCCGGTGAGCGCGCCACCGACCTCGCGGTCCGCCTGACCTACGCCGGGGTGGAGCACACCCTGGTGCCCGATCCGCTGCGCGCGATCGAGTCCTGCCCGGCCGGGCACGTCGAGGTGCTGGCCAACTACACCGCGTTCCGCGATCTCAACCGTGACCTGGAGGCCCGTTCATGATCCGCATCGGCCTCGTCCTGCCCGACGTGATGGGCACCTACGGCGACGGTGGCAACGCGCTGGTCCTGCGGCAGCGGCTGCGGATGCGCGGCTACGACGCCGAGATCGTCGACATCACCCTCGCCGATCCGGTCCCGGATTCCTTCGACATCTACACCCTCGGCGGCGCCGAGGACTCCGCGCAGCGCCTGGCCACCCGCCACCTGCAGAAGTACCCCGGCCTGCAGCAGGCGGCCGCCAAGGGCGCGCCGGTCCTCGCGATCTGCGCGGCCATCCAGGTGCTCGGCAACTGGTACGAGACCTCCTCGGGCGAAAAGGTCGACGGCGTCGGTCTTTTCGACGTCACCACCTCCCCCCAGGCCACCCGCGCCATCGGCGAGGTCACCACCACGCCCGTCATGGAGGGCCTGAAAGCCCCGCTGACCGGCTTCGAGAACCATCGCGGCGGCACCCTGCTCGGCGCCGACGCCGCCCCGCTGGCCAAGGTGACCCGCGGTGTCGGCAACGGTGTCGGCGACGGCACCGAGGGCGTCGTCCAGGGCTCGGTCATCGGTACCTACCTGCACGGCCCCGCCCTGGCCCGCAACCCCGAACTCGCCGACCTCCTCATCGCCCGCGCCCTCGGCATCCCCGCCACCGACCTCGCCCCCCTCGACCTCCCGGTCGTCGACCGTCTCCGCCGCGAACGCCTCCGCGCCTGATCGACATCTGAACTAGTTCTGACATACTGGAGGCATGAGCGCGACAGCCACCTGGTCCGAATTTCTGCGGGACCCCAACCGGATCATCGAGGAGATGGAAGCCAACGGCGACGTGATCCTCGTCCGCCGGTCCGCGCCGCCGGTCCGGCTGTCGAGCGCGGACGCCGAGGCGGCGGCTTCCGACGCCCTCGGTGTGCTGATGCAGTTGCTCACCGTCGCGATGAACGACGAGGTGCTCGAACGCATGGTGTCCCGCCTCGCGGTCGTCTTCCCGTGGCTCGAGCTACTCCCCGAATCCGCGCGGATCGAGTTCGTCGGCGAGTTCCTCGCCATCGCGCGAGGCGGGCTGTCGGTCGGTCGGGTCGACCGCCTGAGTACCACCCTCGAATCGTGGAAGGAAACGGCGCGCGCGTACGCCGACCCGGCGATCTCCGTCGACGGTTCGGATCTGCACTACCTCGAAACCCCTGAAGCAGCAGCTGCTCCAGGGGAAGCGGAGTGAGCCGCCGTTCGGATGTACCCAGACCACTGAAGCGGGCGGAGTTCGAGATCGTCTTCGCCACCAGCCAGGCGCAGAAAGGCTGGACCGACTGTCTCGCGGCGGCGCGCAACGCGATGGTCGACGCTTGGGATCAGCTCACCCGCGACCCGGAAGCGGTGTCCTCCCGGCTCTATCCGCTCAAGGCGGACCTGCGCTACGGCCAGTACCAGGGGCGAACGTTCGAGCGGTTCCAGTACAAGTTCTCCGACGGCGGCAGGCTCTGGTACTTCGTCGACCACGCGCCCAAGGGCAGCCGCACAGCGGGACGCGTCCTCCTCGAACGCTGTATGCCAGGACACCCGAAGGAAACCGACTAGCACTGGTCGGCGAACCAGCCGACTTCCGCTCACGGCGACTTTTACCCTCCCGGAGTCGCTACCTGCGCCGATAGCGTCGGGTCTCGTCGTGTCGGGCGCATCGGCCGGGGCACCGAGGCTGAGGAGTGCGGGCGTGACCGGAGTGCTGATCGAGACGGCGGGAGCGCGGGGTCTCGGGGCGAAGGTCGTGCGGAGGGGCGGGCCGCGACGGGGTCGGCGAGCGCTTGCTTCGGTGGTCGCCATCGGCATCGTGCTCGTCGGCTGGACGGTGGTGTCGGCGGTCGGGGTGGTGGATGCGCTGTATCTGCCGTCGCCGGGCGCCGTGTGGGACGCGTTCGTGCGGGCCAATACGCGGCACCGGATCGCCGACGGGGTGGACCGGTTCGTCATCGGGGAACAGGGCTACTACCTCTGGGAGCATCTGCTCGCGAGCCTGCAGCGGATCGCGGTCGGGGTGGGGGCGGCGATTCTGCTCGGCCCGCTGGTGGGGTTCGTGATGGGGATGGTGGCGCCGGTGCGCTGGGTGGCCGAGCCCGTGCTCAACTTCCTGCGCGCGCTGCCCCCGCTCGGCTACATCGGCCTGCTGATCGTCTGGTTCGGCATCGGTGACACCTCCAAGATCTGGCTGCTGTTCCTGGCCGCGTTCCCGCCGATCGCGATCGCGACCCTCGACGGGGTGCTCGGCGTGAAGCAGGACTACCTCAACGCCGCCCGCTCACTGGGAGCCGGTCGCGCCCAAGTGGTTTCGCTCGTCGTGCTGCCTGCGACGCTGCCGAATGTCCTCAGCGGCATCCGCATCGCGACCGCGTTCGCCTGGACGACGGTCGTCGCGGCCGAACTCAACAACGGC
The DNA here is from genome assembly GCF_029868625.1 of Nocardia neocaledoniensis. GTDB lineage: Bacteria > Actinomycetota > Actinomycetes > Mycobacteriales > Mycobacteriaceae > Nocardia > Nocardia neocaledoniensis_A. Next base: position 7,669 of record NZ_JARWOJ010000248.1, read on the forward strand.
ATCCCCGGCATCGGTGGGCTCGCGTATATCGCGGGCACGCAATTGAATACGCCGCTCACCATCGCCTGCATCATCGTGATCGGCGTGGCGGCGCTGCTGCTGGACGCGGTGATCGCGTTCATCGGCACCAGAGTCGTCCCTTGGAAAGGCAAAGCATGACAACCACCGTGCGCAAGATCGTGGCGACCGCGGCCACGCTCTCCGCTGTCCTCGCGGTCACCGCGGGCTGTGTGGAATCCGGCCGCGCGGACACCGGCCAGGCCGGGGCCAGCTGCCCGTTCGCCGCGGATCCGAGCGTCACCAGCACGGTTCGGCTCGGGTTCCAGGCCATTCCCAACGGTGACCTCCTGGTGAAGGACCGAAACCTGCTGCAGGCCTGCCTGCCCAACGCGAAGATCACCTGGAGTCAGTTCGCCTCCGGCGCCGACGTGGTGCAGGCCTTCGGCGCGGGCAGCCTGGATATCGGCACACTCGGCTCCAGTCCGGCGACCAAGGCGCTGTCCGCCCCACTGAATCTGCCGGTGCAGGTGGTGTGGATCCACGACGTGATCGGCGCCTCGGAATCGCTGGTCGCCAAACAGAAGTCGGACCTGGCGGGGCTCAGGGGCAAGCGCATCGCCACGCCCTTCGGCAGCACCTCGCACTACAGCCTGCTCGCGGCCCTGGACCGGGCCGGCCTCACCGGCCAGGTGGAGTTGATCAACCTGCAGCCGGCGGCGATCCCCGGCGCCTGGCAGGGCGACCAGATCGACGCGGCCTGGGTGTGGGATCCCACCCTGTCCGAGCTCACGGCCGCGGGCGGCACGGTGATCACCAGCAGTGCCGAGACCGCCGCCGCGGGCGCGCCGACCTTCGACGTGGCCATCGCCGACAAGAAGTTCCTCGCCGACAACGCCGCCTTCGCCGTCACCTGGGCGAAGCTGCAGAGCTACGCGGTCGAGCAGATCAACACCGACAAGGAGGCGGCGGCCGTCTCGATCGGCGCCCAGCTCGGCATCGCGCCGGACAAGGTCACACCGCAGCTGGCGGGCTACCGATATCTGACCGCCGCCGAGCAGGCGGGCCCGCGCTACCTGGGTGGTGGATTCGCCGCAGACCTCGCCGGAACCGCGGGATTCCTGCTGAGCCAGGGCGGTATCGCCGCGGTCGGCAGCGAGCAGCAGTACCGCGACGGCATCGCGGTCGCGGCCGTGACGGGCGCGGCGGGGTGAGCGCCGAGCGGGTGACGCTGACCGGGGTGAGCAAGAGCTACCCCGGGCCGGCGGGCGATGTCGAGGTGCTCGCGCCGACAGATCTCACCATCGAGCCGGGCGAATTCGTCTGCGTCGTCGGCCCTTCCGGCTGCGGCAAGTCGACGCTGCTGAACATCCTGGCCGGGTTCCTCACACCGTCCACGGGCGAGGTGCGGGTGGGTGACCGCGTTGTCGACGGTCCCGATCCGGATCGCGGCGTGGTGTTCCAGCAGGCGAACCTCTACCCGTGGCTGTCGGTGCGCGGCAATGTGGAGTTCGGCCCGAAAGTCCGTGGGGTGGACAGGGAGACGCGTCGAGCCGAGGCACGGCGGTTGCTCGCGCTGGTCGGACTGGACCAGCTCGCTGATCGCCGACCCTACGAGCTCTCCGGCGGGCAGCAGCAGCGCGCGCAGATCGCCCGGGTGCTGGTGAACGATCCGGGCATCGTGCTCATGGACGAACCGTTCGGCGCGCTCGACGCCCTCACCAGGGAGCGGCTCCAGCGTGAACTGCGCGCGCTGTGGCGCGGTGGCGACAAGACGGTCCTGTTCGTCACGCACGGCATCGAGGAGGCGGTGCTGCTCGGCACCAGAATCCTGGTGATGGCGCCCGGCCGGATCGTCCACGACGCCGCGCCCACGTTCAAGACCGCGGGCGACGATTTCGAGACGATCCGCGCGCACCCCGAATTCGCGGCGCTGCGTGACGAATTGGCGCGCCACATCTACGCCGCCTGAACTCACTCGGTGGCGGCGACCACCGCCCGCGACCGGCCCCGGGTGATCAGGTAGCCGAACACGGCCGCGATCGGGAACATCAGCACGCCGTAGACGGCGGCGGGCACGGCCAGCTCGGTGCTGTCGAGCACGCTGATGGCGATGGTGATGGCGATCGTGCTGTTGTGGATGCCGACCTCCATCGAGCAGGCGATGGCCTGGCGGTCCGGCACGCCGAGCAGGCGCGGGACGAGGTAGCCGAGGGTGAGGCTGATCAGGCAGAACAGTACGGTGATCGCGCCGACCTGGCCCAGCGAGTCGGTGAGCGTCTCGGATTCGGCGATGATCGTGCCGACGATCACCAGCAGCAGGGTGAGCGCGGAGCCGATGCGGACCGGGCGGTCCATCCGGTCGGCGAACGCGGCCGACCAGCGCCGCACCAGCATGCCGACGGCGACCGGGACGAGCACGATCGCGAACACCTGCACGACCTTGCCGAACTGCAGGCCCACCGTCCCGCCGCCGTCGGCCGGCTCGAAGTAGCCGATCGCGAAATTGGTGACCAGCGGCAGGGTGACGACCGCGATGATCGAATTGACCGCGGTCAGCGACACATTCAGCGCGACGTCACCGCGGAACAGATGGCTGAACAGGTTCGCCGTCGTCCCGCCGGGCGACGCGGCGAGCAACATCACGCCCACCGCGAGGACGGCGGGCAGATCGAACAGCAGCACCAGCCCGAAGGCCACGGCCGGGAGTGCGATGAGCTGGCAGAGCAGGGCGATGGCGACGATCCGCGGGCTCTTCGCGATCCGGGTGAAGTCGGCAGGGGTGAGCGAGAGCCCGAGGCCGAACATGATGACGACCAAGGCCAGGGGCAGGCCGACGGATACCAGGGGTGAGTTCATAAGCCATCCTCATCGAGCAGTCCGGGCGTGGGACCCGGTTTGAGACGCGATCGTCTCAACAAGAGGGTAGCCAGATGTGACCCACATCGCAGTTGAACGGCGAAAATCCTAGGCGGCTACCGAACTCCGCTCACAGAGTTCGTGCACGAAGCGCATCTTCTCCAGCACCCGTTCCGGGAGGACGAAGGGGTACAGGTCGTCGTGGCCCATCGAGCGGTTGACCATGTTCAGCGACCAGGCCAGCGGCAGCCACAGTTCGATGATCTTGTCGAAACCGGCGCGGCCCACCTGCGGGCGATCCAGGGTGGCACCCGCGGGCGCGAAGCCGAAGGCGGCGGCGGTATCGAGGGTGTCGCGGATATGCAGATAGTGAGCGAAGGTCTCGGCCCAGTCCTCGGCCGCGTGCATGGTGGCGTAGGAGGAGACATAGTCGTCCTCCCAGCCGGGCGGAGCGCCGTTGGCGTAGTGGGTGTCCAGCGCGGCCTGGTAGTCGGCGTACGGATCGCCGAACAGGTCGCGGAACCGTTGCAGCTCTTCGTCGCCGGTGACCAGAACGGTGAAGTAGTAGTGGCCGATCTCGTGCCGGAAATGACCGAGCAGGGTCCGGTACGGCTCGGCCATCTCGATCCGCAGTTGCTCGCGGTGCGGGTCGTCGGCCTCGGCCAGATCGAGGGTGACGACGCCGTCGAGGTGGCCGGTGAGCACCCCGTCATTGCGGCTCGACAGCAGGTCGAAGGCCAGGCCGTGCGCGGGATCGGCGTCGCGGCCGACGATCGGCAGGTCGAGTTCGGCCAGTTCGAAGATCAACCGGCGCTTGGCCGCCTCGGCCTCGGCGAAGGCGGCCAGGCCGGCGGCGTCGTTGTCGTTGGGCCTGGTGCGGGTGAGCGCGCAGGATTCGCACAGCGTCGGCCCGTCGTTCGCGCCGTCGGCGTGGACCAGCCAATTGCATTGCGCCACGTGCAGGTTGTCGCACAGGCGGAACCGGTCGCCGTCGACGACACCGCCCGCGTGGTCGATCGCCGCGTCGCCGGGCGGATCGCCGATCACCACCAGCGCCCGTTCCCGCAGGCTGAACCCGAGCGGGCTCGAACACGACAGGCACACCGAATTCTCGAAGGCCAGCTGCTGGCCGCAGTTCGGGCAGACGAAATCACGCAAGGGACTACACCTCCACCGGGGCTACATCGACCGAGACCGTGATCGTGGACTGTTTGGCGTCGGTATAGATGATGCCACGCAGGGGCGGCACATCCTGGTAGTCGCGGCCCCACGCCACGGTGACGTAGCGCTCGTCGGCGAACTGATCGTTCGTCGGATCGAAGGCGATCCAGCCGCCGGTGCGGTCGCCTGCGTCGGTGCCGGGCAGCCAGACCGCGGCCCAGGCATGGGTGGCGTCGACACCGACCATGCGTTCCTTGCCGGGCGGCGGGTCGGTGGCGAGATAGCCGGAGACGTAGCGGGCGGCCAGGCCGTGCGAGCGCAGGCACGCGGCGCCGACGCGGGCGAAGTCCTGGCAGACGCCCTCGCGGGCGGCGAACACGTCGGCGACGCTGGTGCTCACCGTCGTCGAGCCGGAGCGGTAGCGGAAGTCGCGGTGGATGCGGGTGTTCAGCTCGGTCACCGCCGCGAGCAGCGGCCGACCCGGCGTGAGACTCTCCGCCGCGTACGCGGTGACCTCCTCGGTGATCTCCGGCGGCAGCAGATCGAGGGTGAACTCGACGGCGAGCGGACCGGTGGCGGAGGTCGGACGCGCTGTCTCCCAGGGCATATCGGCCCGGTCGACCGTCGACAGACCCTCGACCTCGACCAGCGATTCACCGGTGACCTCGAGGGTCCGATGCTCCGCGGTGACGTGGAAGTACGTCGTCGTATTGCCGTAGACGTCGGTGCCGACGGAACGGTCCGATGGCACCGGGTCGATGTGGATGTCGTGTTCGAGCAGCCGCTGGCCCGCGAACTCGCGCGGCGTCAGGTAGGCGCGGCCATAGGAACTGGTGACCTCGTCGGAATAGCTGTAGGTGGTGCGGTGGGTCACCAGGTAGCGCCTGCTCATCCGACCATCCTGGTATTGCCCCACAGCGGCTGGATGCTGACCGGCACAGCGAGTTTCGTCGCCTCGAACGACTCCGACAGCTTGCGCAGCCGCAAGTGCACCCCTTCCAGCAGTTCCACCAGTTCGGTGCGGACGCCGTCGGCGTCGCTGTGCGCGAGGTCGTCCGGGTCGACGCGGCGCAGCATGCGCTGCGCGTCGGCGAGCAGCCGTTGGGACCGCGAGGCGCCGGAACCGCCTGGCAGCGCCTGGAAGTCGGCCTCGAGGCGGTCGAGCTGATACACCAGCGAACGCGGATTGCCCGCGTCGAACAGCAGCAGCGCGGCCAGGGCGCCGACATGGGCCGACCCACGGTGCCGACGCCGGTAGATCACCGCCGATTCCGTGGCGGTGAGGACGGCCTCGGCCACCACTCGCTCCACCTCGGGCGGATTCACCCGCGCCAGCGCGGCATTGACGAGCGAGGTGACGGCGAGTCCGCGCTCGATCCGCTTGCCGATGTCCATGACGAACCAGCCGGTGTCGCGCACCAGCGATTCCGCGCCGATCCCCGACAGCGACAGCAGCGCGGCCAGCGTCAGCGAGTGCACCGCCGACATCGCGTTCTCCTGTTCGCTACTGGCGCCGCGGAATTCGGCCAGCGCGCGGTCGACCGCGCCGATGATCATCCAGGTGTCACCGGAGACCTGATCACGCACCGCCCTGGCCGCCGATCCGTAGTGATCCACCGCGTACGAGAGCGAGCCGGGCAGATACCGGTCCCCGGTGAGCGAGGCCAGGTAGTGAAACCCTTCCGCCGATGCTCCCGCCACCGCCTGATGTCGCGCCTGCGCGCGCTTGGTCCGCGCACGCGCCTTCCCCCGCGGCCTACCAGCGACCGGCTCCTCGCTCCCGGCCGATTCCGTGCCGCGCTCGGCGGTCGTCCCGGTCGTGCGCAGCGCACGCGCGAGCGCACTGGTCCCCCGCTCCCACGATCCGCCCTCGTCGGCCGCCGCGTCACCGTCACCCGTCGCGTCACCATCGGCCGCCGCGCTGCCATCAGCCGCCGCGCCATCGTCGTCAGCTACGCCGCCAGTAACCACGCCACTGTTGGCTGCCACGCCACCGTTAGCGGAGTTGGCGCCGGGCGTCTCGTCCATGCTGAGCACCGCGTCGTCCGGCGGCCGCGCAGCCTGGGTGGCTTCGGCCGGCTCGACGCAACTGAGCTGTCCGGTCGGGTCGGGCAGGACCGAGTTCGGGGCGTTGGTGCCCGTGGTCACCGAGAGGGCGCGCATCAGGATGGGCAGGGCTTCGGCGCCGTCCAACCAGGGGCGGTAGCGGTAGTCCTGGTAGACGTCGTGGGTGGCGGCGAGGAGGCGGACGACCGACTCGGCGCGCTCGCTGTAGCGGCCCATCCAGAACAGGTCGTTGAGGACGCGCGGGGAACTGATCGCCTCGACCACCGGCATCGCCCGGCGCAACCGATCCTCGTGCGGCGCTTCACTGCCGACGGCGGGCGCGGTGGCGGGAGCGGCACGCACCCAGACATCCTTGGCGGCCACCTTGATCACGCTGCGGGTCGGTTCCAGCCGCATCCGCTGCTGACCGAGCCCGCCCGACATGGCCGTGTACCCACCGCGGCGGGCCATCGAGAACAGCCGCATACCGACCGGCGCCGGCGCCAAACCCGAGCCGTCCTCGATCGCCGGCGCCACCGAGAACTCGGCAGGCTCCTGGCCGACCCACTTCCACCGCTCGGCCTCGATCCGGGCCGCGAGATCGGCACGTTCGGCGGCCGACAGGCTCGGCCCGAAGATGGTCGACCCGTCGACGGCCGACCGGATCACCAGGTCACCGAGGTGCGCGACGAGGTGGGAACGCTCGCTGTCGTCGCCGCCCCAGTACGCGGGGGTGCCGTCGAGCAGCAGATCGGTCCCGAGTACCGAGCGGGCGACGCGCGGCAGGAACGCGCTCAGCGCGGGCGATTCCAGCAGTCCGCTGCCGAGGGTGTTGACCACCGTCACCGCACCGCGCCGCAACACCTCGACCAGCCCCACCACGCCGAGGCGCGAATCGGGGCGCAGATCCAGCGGATCGGAGAACTCGGCGTCGACGCGGCGCAGCACCACATCGACCCGCTCCAGGCTGCCGAGCGAGCGCATCCACAGGGCGCCGTCGCGGACCACCAGGTCGGCGCTCTCGACGAGTGGGAAGCCGAGCACCTGCGCGAGATAGGCCTGATCGAAGGCGGTTTCGGAGTACGAGCCCGGGCTCAGCACCACGACCACCGGCTCCTCGCCGTCGGCCAGTTCGGGCGCCGCCTCCGCCAGCATCAACCGCATCGCGCGGGCGAACGGGGTGAGCGGCCGCGGTCCGGCGTGCTCGAACGCCTCGGGAATGGCCGAGGCGACGACGCGGCGGTCGGCCAGCGCGTACCCCGCCCCCGAGGGCGCCTGCGCCCAGTCGGCGAGCACCCGGAACTGCCCGTCCCCCCAGCGGCTGATGTCGCAGGCGTGCAGGAACAACTGATGGGTGCCGGGGATCGTGATGCCGTGCGCCGCACGGACATACCCGGTGTTGCCGAACACGATCTCCGGTGGCAGCAGGCCCGAACTCAGCAGTCTGCGCGGCCCGTACACGTCGGTGAGCACCTCGTCGAGCACGAGCGAGCGCTGCACCAGGCCGGTTTCCAGGCGGGTCCAGTCGTCGGCGGAGACCAGCAGCGGGATCGGGTCCAGCCGCCACGGCGCGGCGGTCACGGTGTCGTCCGCGCCGACCTCGGTATAGGTGACGCCGTCGTCCTCGATCTGCCTGCGCACCCGCAGGTCGATCCTGCCGAGTCCGCCGACACCCTGGTCGACGAAGTCGGCCGACAGCTCCGACCACATCGACCGCACCCGGCCGCGGCCGTCGACCAGTTCGTCGTAATAGCCCTGGGTGGGCCTGCCGCACTCGTCGAACCGCGCGCCCGCCTTGCTCTCGGACCGGTACCGCGCGAACTGCTCGGCGGCGGCCGCGGCGGCGTGCCCGCCGCCGGTCTCACGGCCCACTGTGTCCCGTCGGTCAGGCACCGTTGCTTGCTCCTACGCGGCGAGTGGTCGGGCGGTTGACATGTGCTACCGGCTGTCGCCCACGCCCCACACCGTGCGCGCGCGACGTAGATCCAGGATGCCCGGTGCGCCGACATCGGTCGACTGTGCCGCGATCTTCGCACGGAGTTCGGCCGGGTCGAGCGGATTCACCGTATGCCCGGCGGCCTCGAAGCGGCGATTGCGTCGCGACTGCGCGGCGACCGCGTTGACCGGGGCGTCGTCGAAGGCACGGCCGCCCGGGTGCACGACGTGATAGGTGCAGCCGCCGCGGGACAGTCCGGTGGCCGGGTCGATCAGGTCGAACACCAGCGGCGCGTCGACGGTGATCGAGGGATGCAGCGAATTCGGCGGCTGCCAGGCCCGATACCGCACTCCGGCGACCTGTACGTCGGCCTTGTCGGTGGCCAGCAGCGGCACGGGCATGCCGTTGCAGGTCAGCACGTAGCGGTCGCGGTCGGCACCGACCACCCGCACCTGGAGCCGTTCCACCGAGGAATCGACATAGCGGGCCGTGCCCTGCCCGGTGGTCTGCTCGCCGAGGGTCAGCCAGGGTTCGATCGCGCCGCGCAGTTCCACCTCCACCTCGCCGATCACGGCGGTGCCGATGCGCGGGAACCGGAACTCGGTGAACGGATCCAGCCAGCTGGTGTCGAAGTCGATGCCGTGCGCGCGCAGGTCCGCGGCGACCTCGGCGATGTCGCGCATCAGGAAGTGCGGCAGCAGGTAGCGGCCGTGCAGGTTGGCGCCGTGGCGCAGCAGCGGCGCGCGGTAGGGCCGGTCCCAGAACATCGCGACCAGCCCGCGGACCAGCAGCGACTGCACCATGGCCATCTGGAAGTGTGGCGGCATCTCGAAGCCGCGCAGTTCGAGCAGCCCGAGCCGGCCGCGCGCGGAATCGGGGCTGTAGAGCTTGTCGATGCAGAATTCCGCGCGGTGGGTGTTGCCGGTGAGGTCGGTGAGCAGATGCCGCAGGGCACGATCGATATGCCAAGGCGCCGACTGGATCTCGGCCGGGGTGCCGTCCACGCTCGATTCGGCGGTGAGTCTGGCGATCTCGGCGAAGGCGATCTCGAGTTCGTAGAGCGCGCCCTCGCGGCCCTCGTCGGCGCGCGGCGCCTGGGAGGTCGGGCCGACGAAACGTCCGGCGAACAGGTACGACAGCGCCGGGTGCCGCTGCCAGTAGGTGAGCATCGAGACCAGCAGGTCGGGGCGCCGCAGCAGCGGTGAGCGTGCGGGGGTCACCCCGCCGAGCGTGATGTGGTTGCCGCCGCCGGTGCCGCCGTGCGTGCCGTCCACGTCGAAGGATTCGGTGCTCAGGCGGGCCAGCCTCGCCTGCTCGTAGAGGGTGCCCAGCACTTCGGACTGCTCGGCGAACGAGCTGGTCGGCATGATGTTGACCTCGATCACGCCCGGGTCAGGAGTCACCGAGAAGGTCCGCAGCCGTGGGTCGTTCGGCGGCGCGTAACCCTCGAGGACCACCGGCTGATCCAGCGCGACCGCAGCGGCCTCGACCCTGGCGACGAGGTCGAGGAAGTCGTCGAGCTCGGCAACCGGCGGCAAGAACACGTGCAAGCGGCCGGCCCGCACCTCGGCGACCAACGCGGTCGTGGGCGTGAAGTCCGCCGATTCGAGCACCGCCGACGGTTCCTCGCGCGGCAGCCGCAGCGGTCCCTGGAACAGCGGATCGGCGTCCGGAACGGGTGGTGGGGAGTGCCACGACACAGAGTTCAGCGGAAGCCGCAGGCCCGCAGGCGAATCCCCGTCGGCGAGCACGATCCGGCCCGGCCCCTCGCCATCGCGTCCGCGCCGCAGCTGCCAATCCGCGCTGGCCCAGCCCGCGCCGTCGGCACGGCGGTGAATCGGCAGCACGTAGGCGGCCGGCTCGGTGACGGGTTCTTCGAGCCGGTCCAGCAGTGTCCGGCGGGCCTGTGGCGAGTCATCGGCCGGGTCGAGATCGTATGCCGGCGGTTCCCCGTGGGGCGCCGTCACTGTCGCCGCCAGCCGTGCCAGCGGATCCTCGAAGGCGGGCCGCACCTGCCCGTCGGGCAGTCCCAACGATTCCGCGACCCGCGCGATCAGCGCACGCGCCGCGTCCGTGTCGGCCGCGGGCACCCGGTCGGGCGCCACCGCCGCCGAATTCTGCGGCTGTGCCCGCGCGGGCTGCACCGCCGCCGCAGCGGCGGCGGCCTTTCCACCCAGGCCCACCATGGCAAGCATCCTCGCCGTCAGGCCGCCGAACCACGTCGACTTCGCAGCGGGCTCCACGACCGGCTCCGGGTGGCCGGCTTCGGCTGAGACGACGACCCCGCCGGAACCAGCCACTTGCCCGGGCCGACCCGCTTCGGCTGACGCAGTGACCTCGCCTGGACCGAAGTCCTGCTCCGGTCGGGCGACGCCGAGCGGCACGGCGATCTCGCCGGGGTCGCCGACCGGGCCGTCCGCCGCCACGGCGGGTTCCACCGCCGCTTCGTCAGCGTGCGGGGCAGGCGGCGGGGAGCCGAATGGTCCGACCGGCTGGGTGCCGGTCTCGCCTGGTAGAGCCACGACCTCGGCAGCCTGCGACGTGGCGGGCTGCGCCTCGGTGAGCTGAACGTCAGCGGACGGAGCGACGTGTGGTGTGCCGTGTTCACCGCTGGAGGCAGGGGTGTCGGTGGTCGGCTCGACGGCGGGCTCATCGAGCATGCCGCCCGAGGGCGGCGAGTCGGCGGGGCCGGTCTCCGGCAGGTGGGGACGGCCCACCGGCGTCCACGGGTTGGTGAGCAGGTCTTGCCTGGTCCAGACGGGTTCGCCGTCGGCGCGCCAGGCGATGGCGATCTCCCAGCGCGGCAGGGGTTCTCCGGGGTACCACTTGCCCTGGCGGTATTGGACGAGGCCGGTGGGGGCGTAGATGGCGCGGAGTCGGTCGGCGAGGTCGACGGCGCGTTCGCGTTTGTGGGGGCCGTCGGCGGCGGTGGTCCACTGGGCGCTCATCTGGTCGTCGATGGAGACGAAGGTGGGTTCGCCGCCCATGGTGAGGCCGACGTCGGCGGCGGCCATCCGCTTGTCGATGGCGGCGCCGGAGGCGGTGATCCGGTCCCATTGGGAATCGGTGTAGGGCAGGGTGACTCGCGGGTCCTCGTGCACCCGGCGCACCACATTGCTGAATTCGAGGGTCGCCTCGGTGATCCCGGTGGCGCCGGTGATGGGGGCGGCCGCGCCGGGATGCGGGGTCGCGGCGAGCGGGATGTGTCCCTCCCCGGCGAACAGTCCCGAGGTGGGGTCCATGCCGATCCAGCCCGCGCCGGGGATATAGACCTCGGTCCACGCGTGCAGGTCGGTGAAGTCGGCGCTCGGCCCGGACGGCCCGTCCAGCGACGGCGTGTCCGAGGTGAGCTGCACCAGGTAACCGGAGACGAACCGCGCGGCCAACCCGAGTTCGCGCAGGATGCCGACGAGCAGCCAGGCCGAATCACGGCAGGACCCCAGCCGGGTCCGCAGCGTGTGATCGGGCGTCTGCACCCCCGGCTCCATCCGCACCGTGTAGTCCACCGTGCTCCGCAGCGCGTAGTTGAGTTCGACCAGGTAGTCGATGACGCGGATGCGCCCGTGCGGCCCGTGCACCCGCACCCAGTCGCGCAGCAACTCCCCTGGCCCCGAACCCGGTTCGCCCTCGTCGACCGGTCGCAGATACGGCTCCAGGTCGGTGGCCAGCGCCTCGGGGTAGGCGAACGGGAAGTGCTCGGCGTAATCCTCGACGAAGAAGTCGAACGGGTTGACCACCTCGAGATCGGCGATCAACCCGACGGTGATGGACAACTCATCGGTCGGCTCCGGAAAGACGAGGCGCGCAACGAAATTGCCGAACGCGTCCTGCTGCCAGTTCACGAAGTGCGCGGCCGGGGTGACCTGGAGCGAGTAGGCCTCGATCGGGGTCCGCGAGTGCGGGGCAGGCCGCAGCCGCACCTCGTGCGGATGCACCTCGACGAGACGATCGAAGGAGTACGCGGTCCGGTGTTCGAGCGACACCTTGATGCCCATGGGTCAAGTTGACCACAGGCCACCCGCCCCGGGCGTGCCGATGAATCGGGCGTTTCCCGACGGGCATCATGTCGAAACCCGCAGGCAACACACCGTAGGCTGGACCGGTGAGCTATGACCACATCCTCTTGCCGTCCGGCGTCGCCACCTCCGTCGACGAGGTGGACGCGTACCTGGCCAGTCAGGAAGGTCAGCCGGAGTCCGCGGAGATCGCGCAGATCGCGGCGGTGCTGAATGGCCGCAACGGCGAACTGCCGGTGGACGACACGTTTCTCAGCGTGGAATCGGTCGGCGGCGCGACCGGGACCACGCTCTACGTCCCGTCGCCGTACGACGCCGTCGGTTTCGTCCGCAACCTGCTCTTCGACCTCGCCACCCCGCGCGGCTACGCCATCTACGATCCGCAGCTGAGCTGGCTGATCGATCCCCAGGGTCACATCCCGATCCGCGTCACCCACGGCGGCGCGGGTGAGTTCCCCTATCTCACCGAGGAATTGGCGCATCGTTGGGTCGCAGGCCTGGCCGACCCCAATCCGTACCTGATCGTCGAACGCGGCGAGCAGCGCTACATCCAGACCTACCGCGATCCCGACGGCGGCTACATCCTCGAGTACCGCGACGGTTCACCCAAGCAGCACTTCGGCACCAGCAGCGACGACCCGGCCCAGGTCGCCAGGGTGATCTGGGACTGGGCCACCGAGCAGCCCGACGCGGGGGCCGAACTCGCCTGGGACCGGGTGAAGCTCTAGAGCGCGCGGCGCCCCGACAGCGCGCGACCCAGCGTCAGCTCGTCGGCGAACTCCAGGTCACCGCCCATCGGCAGGCCGGACGCCAGCCGGGTGACGGTGAGCCCGGGGAAATCGCGCAGCATGCGCACCAGGTAGGTGGCCGTCGCCTCGCCCTCGGTGTTCGGGTCGGTCGCGATGATCACCTCGCTCACGTCGACGCCGTCGTCCTGGTTGCCGATGCGGGTCAGCAATTCCCTGATCCGCAGCTGATCGGGACCGACGCCACTGAGCGGATCGAGCGCACCGCCGAGCACGTGGTAGCGACCACGGAACTCGCGGGTGCGCTCGATCGCCTGCACGTCCTTGGGTTCCTCGACCACACAGATCATGGTGCGATCGCGGCGCGGGTCGGCACAGATCCGGCACAGTTCGCCGTCGGCGACGGTGCCGCACGAGACACAGAACTGCACGCCGTCGCGCACCTTCTGCAGGGCCGCCTGCAACCGGTCGATCTCCGGCGGCTCCACCTGCAGCAGGTGGAAGGCGATGCGCTGCGCGCTCTTCGGACCGACGCCGGGCAGCTTGCCCAGCTCGTCGATCAGATCCTGAACCGGCCCCTCATACATCAGAAATCAGGCAGACCGGGCATCGAGCCGCCGCCGAGGCCCTGCGAGAGCGGGCCCAGCCGCTCGGCGGCCAGCTTCTGCGCGTTGGCCATGGCGTCGTTGATCGCGCCGATCACCAGGTCCTGCAGCCCGTCGACATCGGACGGGTCGACGACCTTCGGATCGATGGTCAGCGACTGCACCTCGCCGCTCACCTTGATGGTGGCCTGGACCAGACCACCACCGGCCTGACCTTGCACTTCGGACTCGGCGAGCTCGGCCTGCGCCTGCATCACCGCTTGCTGCATCTGCTGAGCCTGGGCCAGCAGGGCCTGCATATCGAACTGACCGCCATCGGGTTGCACCAGCACGTCCTCTCAGAAGTTTCGTCCGCGTCAAGCGTAGTCCTCACGCGCCGCCGGGATACTCCCACACCCGGGGCGGCGGCGGCGCGTACCGACGAGGCCGTTATCCGTGATCCGCCTGGTAACAGCTTGATTGCTGACTCGCCGGACCGGATCGGGCAGTGGCTGCCCCGCTTAGGATCGGACGGGGTCGGAACCGGGTACAGCAACCGTAGGGAGAACAGATGAAGGCTCACCGCACTTCGCTCGTCGCTGCCTCCGTCGCCGCGACGGCCCTGGCGGTTCTCGCCCCGACGGCATCGGCCGAACCGGTCGCCGACTACGGGGGCGGCTGCGTGGTCGATCCGGGCAATTCGGCAGCGACACTGGATTCGCTGCGGTTTCGCTGCAGCGTCACCCAGCAGGATCAGATCTACCGCGACGCGCAGGCGGGCGCGGTGCCGTCCGGAGTCACCAACGGCTGGGTGACCCGCCCGCCGCAGTTCGCGCCGACGGCCTCGGCCCTGTGGATCGGCAAGGTGTTCCGCACCGGCCCCGACGGAGGCAGCCTGACCAACCGCGTCACCGGCGCCGGAATCGAGGCGTTCCCGGCCGACGTCTACCGCGCGCCCTCGATCCTCGACGGCGGGCCCGCCTGGGCACTGAACTACGCACCGTCGCCGACGCCGCAGGTCTACGACGAGATCCGTGAGATCGCGCCGGGCGTCTGGTTCGGCTATTCGTGGTGGCGCGCGGACGGGTGGCCGCTGCTCGCGGCGTTCGTGCTTGCCCCGGCCTGAGTCAGAGCAGCGCGAGGACGTCGTCGAAGGCGGCCTCGGCGGCGCCGAGCAGTTTGGAATCCGCACCGAGGCGTGACTTCTCGATCCGCACGCCGCCGATCGCCCGGCTCACCATGCTGCGCCGGCGGACCTCCTCGGCGACTCCGGCGACGGCGGCGTCGGGCAGCGCGGTGAACAGGTCACCGAGGACCAGCAGTTCCGGGCCGAGGATATTGACGACATTGACCAGGCCGAGCGTCAGCCACTCCAGATAATCGGCGAGCGCGGGCCCGCCGTCGCCGGGCAGGGCACGCAGCTCCGCGACGATGGCGCCGCGCGGGCCGTGCTCGGACCGGCCGAGCGCGCGGCACAGCGCGGCCTCGCCGACCTCGGTCTCCCAGCAGCCGGTATTGCCGCAGTGACAGGGCCTGCCGTCGGGTCGCACCGTCATGTGCCCGATCTCACCGAGGTACCCGGCGGCGCCGCGCAGCAGCGTGCCCTGGGAGATGAGGCCGCCGCCGACGCCCACGTCGGCGGAGACGAAGACGGTGTCGCCCGCCCCGCGTCCAGCGCCGCGCGCGTATTCGGCGAGGGCGCCGAGTTCGGCGTCGTTGCCGACCACGACCGGGATGCCGAGCACGCCGGTCAGCCGCGAGCCGAGCGCCACGTCGGTCCAGTCGAGGTTCGCGGCGTCGTGCACCAGGCCGTCCGCGCGGCGCACGACACCGGGTACCGACACTCCGGCCGCCACCGGGCGCAGCCCGAGATCCGCGGCGAGCAGCGTGGCCGACTCGGCGATGTGGGTGATCACTTCGGCCGGTTGCCGTTGCCGCCCATGCAGATTCCAGCTGTTGCGGCCCAGGATCTGCCCGCCGAAGCCGACCAGCGCGATGCCCGCGTGCTCGACCTGCACGTCCACCGCCAGCACCACCGCAGCCTGTGGCTGCGGCAGGACAAGCAGCGAGGGGCGACCGGCCCCGCGCGCCAGCCGCGGCACCCGCTCCTCCACCAGTCCGCTCTCGGCGAGCGCGTCGACGAGCATCTTGATGGTGGAGCGGTTGAGCCCGAGTTCGGTGGCCAGCGCCGCGCGGGTGGCGGGGCCGCCGATGTGCAGCAGGCGCAGGAGGCTCGACCGGTTGAAGCGGCGCACCTCGTCCGGTCGGGCGACGGTCATGGCCTCTTGAATACCACTGTGGCGCTCATCGTTGCACCACCGCCGCGCGCCGCCGGGACAGCGCGTCGACCGAGGCCGCCAGCAACAGCACGAGTCCGGTGACGATGGAGACCACCGCCGCGGGCTGTTCCAGCAGGCCGAGGCCGTTCGAGACCACCGCCAGCACCGCGCCGCCGATCACGGCGTCGGCCACCCGGCCGCGTCCGCCGAAGAGCGAGGTGCCGCCGATCACGGCCGCGCCCACCGCGAACAGCAGGGTGTTGAGCCCGCCCGCCTGTGGATCGACCGACCCGACCTTCGACGAGTAGACGATCGCGCCGACCGCGGCGCACGCCGAGCAGATGACGAACACGCTCGCCCGCAACTGGGTCACATTGATGCCCGCCCGCCGTGCCGCTTCCGCGTTGCCGCCGACCGCGTAGATGTGGCGGCCGTAAGTGGTCCGGTTGAGCACATAGGTACCGACCACCAGCAACGCCAGCACGATCGGCACCACGTACGGCACCCCGGAGATCTCGACGAGATCGTTGGGCGAGCGGTTCACGGTGAGCGCGGCCGTCACCACCGCCGCGAAGACGGTGAGCGCCCCCACCTTCGCGAGCACCAGCGGCGTCGGCCCGGTGACCAACCCGCGCCGCCGCCGCAGGAAGTGCCCGCCCAGCGTGACCGCCGCGTAGCCGCCTGCCGCCACCACGAACAGCGCCCAGCTGCCCACCGTCGACAGGTTGCCGTTGGCGACCTTGTCGAGCACGGGCGATGAACTGATGCCGAGCACGCCGCCCTCGCCGATGAGCTGCAGGATCACGCCCTGCCAGGCCAGGAACAGCGCCAGCGTCACCACGAACGATGGCATCCCGATCTTGGCGATGAGGAAGCCGGTGATGCAGCCGATGGCCGCGCCGACACACACGGCCAGCAGCATCTCCACCCACGGATTCGCCGGGAACCCGATGACGGTGATCGCCACGCCGAGCAGCGACATGGCCACACCGGGCCAGATCCGCAGCAGCGCCGCCAGCACCGCGCCGAGCACGAGCAGCGCGTTGAAGACGAAGAAGACCGTTGACCCCATGCCCGCCATGAGGTTTCCGTCTTCGACGTAGTGCATGGCCAGCACCGCGCCGGCCACACCCGACGCGGTACCCGCCGACAGATCGATCTCCCCGATCAGCAGCACGTAGACGATGCCGATCGCGATGATCGTCTGCCCGGCGCCCTGCGCGAGCAGATTGGCGATGTTGTTCAGCGAGAAGAACACGTCCGACAGCACCGAGAAGAACACGATCAGCGCGACCAGGCCCAACAACGCGGGCAGCGAACCGATCTCGCCGGCGCGCAGCCGCGCCACATAGTCGCCGAGTGCCTCCCTGGTCGACCGGGTGGTGGTGTCGATCCCGAAGTCGGTGACGGCCGTTTCCTGCTTCTCCACCAGCTCGCTCACAGGACCACCGCCTCCGGCCGCGCCAACCCGAGCTCACCCGAGCGGCCCGCCGTGATCAACTCGACCACCTGTCCGTGCGTGACGTCGGCGGTGCGCACCTGGGCGGCCATCCGGCCCAGGTACAGCACCGCGATCCGATCCGCGGCCTCGAACACGTCGGCCAGGTTGTGGCTGATCAGCACGACGCCGAGCCCCTGCTCGGCCAGACGCCGCACCAGGTCGAGCACCTGCCTGGTCTGGGCGACGCCCAGTGCCGCGGTCGGCTCGTCGAGCAGCACCAGATTGCTGTTCCACAGCACCGCTTTGGCGATCGCGACGGTCTGTCGCTGGCCACCGGACAGTGCCGAGACGGGGGTGCGCACCGACTTCACGGTCCGCACCCCGAGCGAGGCCAGGGTGCGCCGCGCCGCCTCCTCCATGCTCGCCTCGTCCAGCAACCACGGCTTGCCGCGTTCCCGGCCGAGGAACATGTTGCCGACGATGTCGAGGTTGTCGGCCAGCGCCAGATCCTGGTAGACCACCTCGATGCCGAGTTCGGCGGCGTCCTTGGGTCCGCGCAGATGCACCGGCTCGCCACGGAAGCGCACCTCACCGGAGTCCGAACCATGGATCCCGGCAATACATTTCACCAGTGTGCTCTTGCCAGCGCCGTTGTCGCCGACCAGCGCGGTGACCTCACCGGCGGGCACGGTGAGGTCGACATCGTGCAGCACGTGGACCGCGCCGAAGCTCTTGTTCAGCCCGGTGATCCGGAGTAGCGGCTCGCTCATGTCCTCGGCCCTCAGCTGATCCCGAGCTCGGCGCAGGCCGCCGCCAGATCGCCACCGCAGATGTCGGCGACCTTGACGAACCCGGCGTCCACGACGACCTTCACCTCGGCACGCGTCACGGTCTGCGGCTGCAGCAGCACCGACTTCACCTCGCGCTTGCCCTTGGGGTCCTGGCTCACGTTCACCGCCAGCGCGTCCGCGGCCGCCTTGTCGCCCTTGGCCAGCGCGGCGGCGAGTTTCGCCGCGGTCTGCGCCTCCTCGAGGATGGGCTTGAACACGGTCATGTACTGGTCACCGCGCAGCACGGCCTTGAGGCCCTCGGCGGTGGCGTCCTGGCCGGTGACCGGGACCTTGCCGTTGAGCCCGTTCTTCTTCAGCACCGTGATCACCGCGCCGGCGAGCCCGTCGTTGGCCGCGACCACGCCGTCGACCTTGCCGCCGTTGCCGGTGAGGATCTGCTCGAAAGTGGTGCCGCCCTTCTGGTTGTCCCAGCCGTCGATGGCCTGGGAGCGCACCAGTTTCAGCGTGCCGTTGTCGTAGAGCGGCTTCAGAACGTTCTGCTGGCCCTGGTGGAACAGGGTGGCGTTGTTGTCGGTGGGCGCGCCCTCGATCTCGACGACCTCGGCGCCCGGCTCGGCCCGCAACGCGTCCGCGAGCGCGCGGCCCTGCAGCTCACCGACCTTCACGTTGTCGAAGGACACGTAGTAGTCGGACGACCCGCCCAGGTTGAGGCGGTCGTAGTCGATCGTCGGGATGCCCGCCTTCTTCGCCTTGGCCGCGACCGCGCCACCGACCTCACTGTTGATCGCGGCGATGACGAGGACCTTCACGCCCTTGGCGATCATGCCGTCGGCGAGGGTGGTGAACTTCTGCACGTCGCCCTGGGCGTTCTGCACGTCGGCGTCGAAGCCCTCGGCGCGCAGCGCCTGCTGCAGCATGGGCTTGTCGAAGGATTCCCAGCGGGCCGACGTGGCGGTCTCGGGCAGGATCACGCCCACCGTCGGTCCGCCGCTGCCGCCCGACGCCGCGTCGGATTCGTCGCCGCCGCCGCTGTTCGATCCGCAGGCGGTGAGCGTCAGTGCGCCGGACAGCGCCAGCGCCACGGCTGCGTGCCCCAGGCGGAACTTCCGGTTGTTCGTCCTCATCACGGTGACCTTCCCGAACCGCGGTCCCGCCACTTCTTTCGCTGTGACGTAGACCACTCTCGATATGTTGTGGTCAACAACATATGCGAATCGGGCCCGGCGGAACGGCGAAATCGGACAAACCGTTCGCGTTCACCTGCGCAGAGTGTCGTCCGGTCTCCTTGACAGCCTCGCGGTGTTGACCCTCCCGCCACTGGAGGGTGTTGTCTTGTGCACATGACAGCGACCGTGGCGATCGGCGAGTTCGCCCGCCTCACCCATCTGAGCGTCAAGGCCCTGCGCTACTACCACGAGATCGAGCTGCTGGAGCCGGTCGCGGTGGACGCGGGCACCGGCTACCGGCGCTATTCCACCGACCAGGTGGATCGCGCCCACCTGATCCGGCGCCTGCGCGACCTCGACATGCCGCTCCCCGACATCCGCACCGTGCTCGCCGCCGCCGACCCGGCCGACCGGGATGCCGCCCTGCGCGCGCACCTGACCAGGATGGAAGCGGAGTTGCAGCGCACCCGCGACGTGGTCGCCTCGCTGCGCGCCCTGCTCACCACCCCGGCGCCGCCGCTGCGGGTCGACTATCGGGTCGAGCCCGCCTTCACCGCGCTCACGGTCACCGAGCGGGTGGATCACAGCGCGATCTCCGCCTGGTGCGACCAGGCGTTCGAGCGGCTCTACACCGGCTTGCTCGCGGCCGGAGTGACGCCGGGAGGCGTTGCGGGCGCGACCTATTCGGCCGAGTTCTTCACCGAGGACGCGGGCGAGGTCACCGCGTACGTGCCGCTGCCGCCCGGCGCCGCGCTCACCCCGCCCGCCGGGCTCGCGATCACCGAGTTCGGCGCACAGCGCTTCGCCATCGCGGTGCACACCGGCGCGTTCGAGGACTTCGACCGCACCTACGGCGCCCTCGGCAGCCACGTCGCCGAGCACGACACCGTCGCGCCCGGCCGGCCGGTCCGCGAGCGCTATCTCGTCGGACCCGACCTCACCAGCGATCCCACCGAATACCGCACCGAAGTGTGCTGGCCCATCACCGAAGGAGAAAACCCATGAGTCTCACCATCGACAACATCACCTACGACTGCGCGAACGCGGGCGCGCTCGCCGAGTTCTACGCCCAGCTGCTCGAACGCACCGTCGACCCGGAGGCGTCGGAGTTCTTCGCCACCGTCGGTCAGACCGAGGGCGCCACGCCGGTGCTGATGTTCATCCAGGTCCCGGACAAGACGCCGGGCAAGAACGTCATCCACCTCGACCTGCACGCGGTCGACTGGCGCGAGCACATCGACCGCGCGATCGGCCTGGGCGCCAAGCACATCGGCGACTTCGACGAATACGGCCAGCAGTGGGCCACCCTCGCCGATCCCGAAGGAAATCTCTTCGACATCGGCAAGGAGTGAGTTCAGGCGAGCTCGCTCGCCAGGTTGCCCAGCACCTCGGCCTGGATCTTCTTCAGGCCGAGCGGGGCGAAGATGCCCTCGAAGATGCCGGAGACCCCGCCCGCTCCGGTCCAGGTGGTGCGGAGCGTGACCTGGGATCCCGCGCCGTCCGGCGTGACGGTCCAGGTGTTGACCATCGAGGAGTTCGCGTCGCGCTCGGTGAGGATCGAGTCCGACACGGTGACGTTCGCGCGCACGTTGCGGGAGCGCTTCTCGGTGGCCTGCAGGGTCCACTCCACCACGGTCCCCGCGCCCTTGCCACCCTCGACGACCTTGTAGTCGCGGTAGTGCGAGGAGAGGATGCGCGGGCGGACCGTCTCGTAATCACCGATCGCTTCGAGCGTGCGCTGCGGATCCGCGGCGACGGTGATCGAACTGCTTGCGCTGACCTGTCCCACTGTTGACTCCTTGTCGGGGGTGCGAAATCGACCGGGTTACATCCTGCCCTGCCGGGCTACGAGTCGCCCGACCAGGTTGGACGAGTGGGAAACAGGTGCGTGACATTTCCCCGCCGCGCGGGCATATCCGGTGGCCGGACAGGCACGGTCGTACTAGCGTCGAAGTGTGGCACTGAGTCTTTTGGGTAGGGCTGGTCACGAACCGGCCGCACGCGAGTCCGGATATGCCGCGCACCGAGCGGGTGTGGAGCGATTGCTTGCCAGCTATCGCGCCATTCCACCCGGCGCCGTCGTCCGGCTGGCGAAGAAGACGTCGAACTTGTTCCGGGCCAGGGCGGCGACCACCGCGCCCGGCCTCGACGTGTCCGGACTCGGCCAGGTGATCGCCGTCGACCCGAAGGCCCGCACCGCCGACGTGGCGGGCATGACCACCTACGAGGACCTGGTCGCGGCGACCCTGCCCTACGGGCTGGCGCCGCTGGTGGTGCCCCAGCTCAAGACCATCACGCTCGGCGGCGCGGTCACCGGCCTGGGCATCGAGTCGACCTCGTTCCGCAACGGCCTGCCGCACGAATCGGTGCTGGAGATGGACGTGCTGACCGGCTCCGGTGAGATCGTCACCGTCCGCCCGGACGACGACACCGCCGACCTGTTCCGCGGCTTCCCCAACTCCTACGGCACGCTCGGCTACACGGTCCGCCTCAAGATCGAACTCGAACCCGTCCAGCCCTTCGTCGCGCTGCGGCACGTGCGCTTCCACGACCTGCGCGAACTCGAAGCCGAGCTGGAGCGCATCGTCACCGAGCGCAGCTACCAGGGCGAGCGGGTCGACTATCTAGACGGCGTCGTGTTCACCGCCACCGAGAGTTACCTCACACTCGGGCGGCAGACCGACGAACCCGGCCCGGTCAGCGACTACACCGGCATGGACATCTACTACCGGTCCATCCAGCACGCCGAGGGCGTCGCGCGCGACCGGCTCACGATCCACGACTACCTCTGGCGCTGGGACACCGACTGGTTCTGGTGCTCGCGGGCCTTCGGCACCCAGAACCCGAAGATCCGCCGCTTCTGGCCGAAGGCCTACCGGCGCAGCAGCTTCTACTGGAAGCTGGTCGCCCTCGACCGCAAGTACCACATCGGTGACCGCCTGGAAGCCCGCAAGGGCAACCCGCCACAGGAGCGCGTGGTCCAGGACATCGAGGTGCCGGTGCACCGCACCGCCGACTTCGTCGAGTGGTTCCTGCGGGAAATACCGATCGAGCCGATCTGGTTGTGTCCGTTGCGGTTGCGCGACACCGCGGACACACCGGCGGGCGACCGCCCGTGGCCGCTGTATCCGCTCGAGCCACGGCGCACCTACGTCAATGTCGGATTCTGGTCCGCCGTTCCCACGAAGCCGGGTGAACCGGAGGGGGCGGCCAACCGCGCGATCGAGAAGATCGTGTCCGAATTCGACGGACACAAGTCGCTGTACTCGGATTCCTACTACGCCGAGGACGAGTTCGCCGTGCTCTACGGCGGCGAGACCTACACCGAACTGAAGAAACGTTACGACCCGGACCAACGACTGCTGAATCTGTATTCGAAGGCGGTGCAACGCAAGTGACGACATTCAAGGACCGATCCGAGGTCTTCGCCGAGCTGGGGACCCGGCTCAGCATTGCCGAGGTGTTCGAGACGCTCATCGACGGTGAGATCCCGATCCGCTTGCGGGCCTACGACGGCAGCGCGACGGGACCGGAGGACTCGCCCTACACCCTCGACATCAAGACCCCACGCGGCATCAACTATCTGGCCTCGGCGCCGGGCGATCTCGGCATGGCTCGCGCCTACATCGCCGGCGACATGACGGCCGAGGGCGTACACCCCGGCGACCCGTACGACATCTTGAAGGCCATGCAGGCCATGAAGTTCCACCGCCCGTCGGCGCTGTCGCTGGTCACCATCGCACGCTCGCTGGGCTGGGAGCGGCTCAAGCCGGTCGCCCCGCCGCCGCAGGAGACGCTGCCGCGCTGGCGCCGGATCGCGCTGGAAGGCCTGCGCCACTCCAAGACTCGCGACGCCGAGGCCATCCACCACCACTACGACGTCTCCAACAAGTTCTACGAGTACGTGCTCGGCCCCTCGATGACCTACACCTGCGCGGTCTACGGCGAACCCGACTGGACCCTGGAACAGGCGCAGGAGAACAAGTACCGGCTGATCTTCGACAAGCTGCGGCTGAAGGAAGGCGACCGGCTGCTCGACATCGGCTGCGGCTGGGGCGGCATGGTCCGCTACGCGGCCCGGCGCGGCGTGCAGGTGATCGGCGCGACGCTCTCGGCCGAGCAGGCCGCCTGGGCCCAGCAGAAGATCGCCGAGGAGGGGCTCGGCGAGCTCGCCGAGGTCAGGCACTGCGACTACCGCGACGTCGTCGAGGGCGAATTCGACGCGGTGTCCTCGATCGGGCTCACCGAGCACATCGGTGTGCACAACTACCCGTTCTACTTCGGCTTCATCAAGGACAAGCTGCGCGACGGCGGCCTGTTCCTCAACCACTGCATCACCCGGCCGGACAACACCCGCACCACGAAGGCGGGCGACTTCATCGACCGCTACGTCTTCCCCGACGGCGAGCTGATCGGTTCGGGCCGCATCATCTCCGAGATCCAGAACATCGGGCTCGAGGTGCTGCACGAGGAGAACCTGCGCGAGCACTACGCGCTGACCCTGCACGAATGGTGCAAGAACCTGGTGGCGAACTGGGACGCCTGCGTCGACGAGGTCGGCGAGGGCACCGCCAAGGTGTGGGGCCTGTATATGGCCGGCTGTCGACTCGGCTTCCAGCGCAACGTGGTTCAGCTGCACCACGTGCTCGGCGTGAAGCTGGGCTCCGACAGCGCCTGGCAGGTGCCGCTGCGCCCCTGGTGGCAGCCGTAGGCCACGGCTGAGCTCGGGTCCGCCCGAGCTCAGCCCAGCAGTTCGTCCAGGAAGTGGGCGGGCACCTCGTTCAGGATCGGATGCGGTTGCCCGTCATGGGCTTGCGTGCGCAGCACGTGCAGCAGGCCGACGACACCGGGCCCGGCGTCGAGCAGCGGCCTGGTCCAGCCCAGGTCGGCGCAGGTGCGCAGCACCGGCAGGACCAGCCCGGTCGCCTCGCCGACCCAGCCCGCCGCGGCCAGGCACTCGGCGAGCAACAGGGTCGCGTCGAGTTCCGCGCGGGGACGCGACTGTTCGAGCAGCCGGGAGTACAGCACCCTGGCGTATCTGGCCGCCCGGTCGTCGGCGCGCAGGCGCTGTTCGGCGAGCAGTGTCCTGATCTGGGCGAATTCGCGCGCCTCCGCGATCAGCGCCGCCGCGCCGGAGCGACGGCGTTTGCCGTTGCCGGACACCTCGACGGTGAAGCGGTCGGCGCCGTCGCCGTTGCTCAGGCCGAGCCGGGATCGTTCGGCGCGCACGTGCGCGTCGAGCCTGGCCAAGCCGTTCTCCGACGCCACCCGCGCACCCTCGTCGAGCCGCGCGGCCGCGGTGTACTGGTCGCCGAGGGCGGCCTTCACCCGCGCGCCGATCACGAAGGTCGCGATCTGGAAGTCGACCGGCCCGACCCGGGTGAGCAGTTCGTGGCTCTCGTCGAGCAGCCGATCGGCCACCGCGAGATCGCCACGCCGATAGGCCAGCTCACCGAGCAGTGCCGCGGCCACCCGCGCCGCGTCCGAGCGCGGCCCCGACCGTGCCCGCGCCGTCTCGTAGGCCAGCTCGAAACATTCGGTCGCGGTGGCGATGTCGAGCTGCTCGTAGGCGGCGTCGCCGCGAGCGCAGAGTCCGAAGACCGGGCCGAGCGGGTCCTTGGAGCGCACGTGGTAATCGGCGGCCCAGTCCTGCATCTCGGTCACGCCGTCGAAGTCGAAATCGCAGAGCCGGACGAAGGACACCAGGTTGGCGGCGGTGGAGACGATCCAGGCGGGCAGCTCGTCGGGCGCGTCGAGGCAAGGCGTGAGCCGTTCGACGACCTCGGCGGTGTCGTCGTGGGCCACCCGGTCGGCGGCATCGAGAACGGTGGCGGCGCAGCGCTGCTCGACCAGCTCCGGCTCGCCACCGCTGCGGGCGAGCAGGCTCGACAACCGGCCGAGCGCGGAGCGGGCGGTGCCGGTCTGCTGCAGATTCATGTTCGCCCGCGCGACCGCCATCAACAGCTTCGAGCGCGAAGTCACCTGCTGCACCGGCAGTTTCGAGACGCTGCCGAGCAGGGTCGCCAGCCGGGAGCCGTCGATCAGGTCCATGCCGCCGCTTTCCAGCAGGTCGGCGGCGAGCTTGAGGTCGGTGGCGGCCAGTGCGTGATCGACCGATTTGCGCAGCAGCTGATGCTCAGCGTACCAGCGGGAGGCCTTGCGGTGCAGCAGCTTCGCCCTGCCCGGATGCACGCGCTCGAGCCGGGCACGCAGATGTTCGGCGAACAACGGCTGCATCCGGTACCACTCCGGGTCGTGCTCGATCCGGTGCAGGAACAGTTCGCGCTGCTCGGCCTGTTCCAGCAGGCTCGCGCCGTCGGGCACGTCGGCGAGCACCGCCGCGAGCGAGCCGTTCACCCGCTCGACCACCGAGATCGCCATCAGGAATTCGAGCAGGCCCGGTTCGATGCTGTCGAGCACGTTCTCGGCCAGGTACTCGCGCATGCCGTGCCCGCCCTCGGCGAGCTGACCGAGCAGCGCGGCCGGGTCGGCCTTGCCCCGCAACGTCAGGCTGACCAGCTGGATGGCGGCGGGCCACCCCTCGGTCGCCAGATGGATCTGCTCGACCTGCTCGTCGGTGAGCGCGAAACCGTTGCGCTCCAACAGGATCTGGCGCGTCTCGGCCTCGGTGAGGCGCAGCTCGGCCGCGCCGAGCTCCACCAGCTCGTCGCGCACCCGCAGCCTGCTGATCGGCAGCCCGGCCTGGTCGCGGCTGGTGACCACGAAACGCACGTGGTGGCAGCCGTTGTCGAGCAGCGTCGCCATGGCGCGGTGCACGCCCTGGTCACGCACCCGATGCCAGTCGTCGACGATCACCACCACGCTGCGGTCGCTGGCGTGGATCTCGTCGATCAGCGTGGCGATCACGAAGGCGACGGCGTCGGCGGGACGTTCCTCGAGCACCTGCTCGAGTCCGTTGCCCACATCGGGTCGCACCCGCCGGATGGCCTGGATGAGGTGGGCGAGGAACCAGATCTCGCTGTCGTCGTCCTGGTCGACGCCGAGCCAGGCGACGGGGATGTCGCGCGCGACCAGATCCGCGCGCCACTGGGCCGCGATCGTGCTCTTGCCGAAGCCCGCGGGCGCGTGGATGAGCGCCAGCCTGCGGTTGCCGCCCGCGCGCAGCACGTCGAGCAGCCGCTGCCGGGGGAACGGCTCGCGGGCCGGGGTGGGCGGCCGGAACTTGGTGGCGGCGGTGGGCGGCAGGGTGCAGGAGTTGCCGCCGCCGCGGGCGCCGGAGGTCTCGGCGGGGCGCAGCGTCAGTGGCCAGCTGTGCCGGGCGGTCACCGCTTTCAGGGTCTCGGGGGTGTCGTCGGAGTCCGGTTCGGTATCGAGCAGGGCCATCTCGTCGGGCATCTGGCCGTGCGCGCGCTGCACGTCGCGCAGGAGCTCGCCGAACTCGTAGGCCGAGGCCTGGCGGTCGGCCGGATCGGGCGACATGGCCTTCTCGATCGCGGCGGCCAGGTCGCCTGGGATGTCCTGGGAGCGCAGATCCGGCACCGGCTGGGTGGTGATGCGCAGGAACTGCGCCACCACCTTCTCCCCCGCCTGCCGCTCGAACGCCGCATGGCCGGTGAGCAGGGCGAACAGGGTGGCGCCGAGACCATAGATATCGGACCGGACAGTCGGTTCATGGCCCTTGAGCACCTCCGGCGCGGTGAACGCGGGCGAGCCGGTGATCATGCTGCTCGAGGTCTGGAATCCGCCGGGGATACGGGCGATGCCGAAATCGGTGAGCTGCGGTTCGCCGTACCCGCTGATCAGCACGTTCGCCGGCTTCACGTCGCGGTGCAGAATGCCCGCCCGATGCGCCGACTCGATCGCCGCGGCCAGTTTCACCCCGGCACGCAGGGTATCGGCCCAGGTCAGGGGACCACGGTCGTGGATGAGCCGCTCCAGCGAGCCGCGCGAGCAGTACGGCATGACGATCAGCGGCAGGCCGGTCGCGGTGACATCGACCTGCAGGATGTCGACGATGTTCGGATGCCCGGACAGCCTGCCCATCGCCTGTTCCTCGCGCAGGAACCGCTCCCGGCTCTCCTGATCGATCTCCGAGGACAGTACCTTCACCGCCACCACTCGATCCAGCGCGGGCTGCAGGCACCGATACACCACGCCGAAGCCGCCGCGCCCGATCTCCTTGGCCGCCGTGAGTCCCATCGCGTCGAGTTCGGCGATCACCGTCTCGTCGACCTCGCCGGGGGCGAGCGCGCGCTGCGTGTGCGTACCTACCGGTGACGACTCGGCCGGCCCGCGTTGCATGCGGGTCTCTTCCGGATCCATGTGACCACCCCTCGAAGCGAATCGGCGTCACCGGCGCAGGTGTACAACTCCAAGCTAGCGCGATCGCGCATCCATCGGGTGGAGATTCGGCGCTGTGGCGGTCGCGATCATCGTCTTCGCTGGTCAGCGCATGGCGAGCGCGATGAGCTGGGTGCGCTGTTCGGCGGCGAAGTTGTTGTCGGCGACCAGCACCAGGGTCTTCTCACCACTGCTCAGGCGCGGTCCCCAGGTCATGCCCTCGATATTGTCGACGGCGTCGACGCCGAGGTCGGTGAGGTCGGCGAGCAGCCGCTTGGTGACGGGTCGCGCGCCCGCGAGCGGCGCGTCGAGCACATTGCTCGCCTGGGTCACGTCGACCTCGAACAGCCGCACCCGATTGCCGACACCCTTGGCGAAAGCCCGTTCCAGTACCAGGAATCGGGTCGGATCGAACGGATCGGCGGCCAGTATCGCGGTGACGCCGTTGCTGGACTGGCCGGGTTCGGGCCGCGAGTCCGCGAAGACCGGCTCCAGGGGATACGCGTACTGCGCGAGCAGCGGGCCGAATCGGGTCTGCACGGTGATCCTGGTGGTGGCGCCCGTGGTCGGTGTGGCCGCGGGTCCGTCGGTGAGCAACGGGCCTTCCAGCGCGGTGACGACCAGCGTGCCGCCCGCGGCGAAGGTCACCGCCTCCAGCGCCTGGTTCTGGCGTGGGCCCGAATCCGCGCGCATCCGTTCGTTTTCCGGGATCGGAAGCTCGGCGCCGAACGCGCCGTCGGGGCGCGCGATCCGGACCGACGGGTCGGCGAGCACGGCGCCCGCCCGCTCGCCCTCCTGGGTCCACAGGTAGTCGCCGGTCAGCGGGTCGACCCGAATGTCCTCGGGGTCAACGGACTTCGGCGGATAGGTCGAGCCGTCGGGGCGGCGCAGCGGCGTCGTCCCGGTGAATTCCACAGCTCCCAGCCCGGCTTCGGTCACGGGAATCCGGGCGGTGTAGAAACGTGCGGGGTTCTTCTCGGACCTGTCGTCGCTGAGCAGCACGAATTCGCCGGTGGCGGAGAGATAGTCGATGCCGGAAAGCCCACCGACGACGGTGCCGCCGAAGTCCAGGTCGTTGGCCACGACCTGCTCCCCCAGCACCCGCACCGCGCCCGGATCCGCCGCGCCGACGGGCGCGCACACCCCGGCCAGCACCGTTCCCAACACCACCGCGGTCATCCGACGTCCCATGACCGGTCACGCTAACCATCCCGGAGTGCCCGTGGGTGAACAGCGTTCGAACACCGCAGTAAGGTCGATGACACGAACTCGGGGGAGGTCAGAGTCCCCCGCGCCGACAGGGGGGCTTCGCGATGACCTATCCGTCCGGAAACCAGGATCCGCAGCAGTGGGGCCAGCCGATGGGCTACGGCCAACCGCAGGAGATCCCGCCCCTCGGTCGGCCGCCGAAGTCGAACGCGGGCTGGATCGTCCTGGCATCGGTGCTGGTCCTCGCCCTGCTCGGCGGCGCGGGACTGCTGGTGGTCGGTGCGAAGGACACGGTCGCCGGATCGCCGGTGGCGGCGTCGGGCGCGGCGCCGGTCTCCGACACCGTGCGCACCTCCACAGCCAAGCCGACCACCACCACGAAGCCGCCGAAGGCGGACGCGAAGCTGAGCTACACCGAATACGAAGGCCCGTGGGACTTCAAGATGGGTGATGTGACGCTGCGCGCCGACTGGATCGAGGGCCGCGATCACGACACCTGCGCCCCGATCGAGAAGGACGGCAAACTCACCGCCCTCGGCTGCCGGTACGCCGCCGAACTGGTCCTCTCCGCCGAAGCCGGCGCCCTGCGTTTCGCCCAGTTCATCCTGGTCATGCCCGACGCCGCCACCGCGAAGACCGCGGCCGCCGAGATCGATCAGAAGGCACTGAAACCCCGCCCCGGCACCACCATCGACGATTTCGCGACCGGCAAATGGAAGGCGGGCGCCCAGGAACAATTCGTCGTCGTCACCCTCGCCACCGCCACCTCGGCCGTCGACGAACCCACCGTCCAGAAATACCTCGGCTACCGCCACGCCGACATCCTCGCCGCCCTCCTCTTCCGCTGAGGACCGAGCCCGCGAAAGCCGACAGCCCCGGTTCGCGAACCGGGGCTGTCCTGGCGTGATCAGTGCGTTGCCGGTGCGCGGCGGAGGTTGAGGGTGTACATGACCAGGGCGCCGAGGGCGGCGCCTACCGGCCAGGAGAGGGCGGTGATATTGCCGTTGTCGGGGGCAAGGGCGACGATCACCGCGATCGGGCCCGCGATGGCCAGGGCGATCAGGGCCTTGGGGTTGAAGCCGCGGGTGTACCAGTAGCTGCCGGTGGGGTCGTCGCTGTAGAGGTCGGTGAGGACGGTGCGCTGTTTGCGCACCAGGTAGTAGTCGACGACGAGGATGCCGAAGACCGGGCCCATCAGGGCGCCGACGCCGCCGAGGAAGTAGATGATGAAGTTCTGGTTCTCCCACAACTTCCATGGCAGGACCACGATCGACAACAGCGCGGTGATCACGCCGCCGGTGCGGAACGAGATGTACTTCGGCGCCGCGTTGGAGATGTCGTAGGCCGGCGAGACGAAGTTCAGGACCACATTGATCCCGACGGTCGCGGTGGCGAACAGCACGGCGGCGATCACCACGATCACGTCGCTGTCGATGTCGGCGACCAGGGCCACCGGATCGGCGAGCACCTTGCCGTACACCTTCAGCGTGGCCAGCGCGATGATGATCGAGAGCACCACGAAAGCGGTCTCGTTGAACGGAATGCCCCACGCGTTGCCGCGCAGCACGGCCTTGCGGCTGGGCGAGAAGCGCGCGAAATCGGCGTAGTTCACCAGCGGTCCCGCCATGAACGCCACCATCAGGAACGCCACGCCGACGAAGGTCGCCACCGTCGCGCCGCCGCTGAGCGGTTCCCCCGCCCGTGCGTTGAAGTCGATGCTCCAGTCGGCCTTGCCGAGGATCCAGATCGCCAGCGCGATCATTCCGATCCAGACCGCGGGCCCGGCGAAGTCGGAGGCCTTGCGCACCACCTCCATGCCGTAGTTGATGATCGCCAGCTGCACGGTCCACAGCACCAGGAAGGCGATCCAGCCCAGCGTGGAGAGGCCGAGCACATCGTTGCCGGTGAGCGATTCGAGGCCGGGCGCCACCCGCAACAGCAGGATCATCAGCGCGGTGGAGGCCAGGTAGGTCTGGATGCCGTACCAGAACACCGCGACCAGGGCCCGTAGCAGCGCGGGGATGTTCGCGCCGAACACCCCGAACGCGCCGCGGGCGAAGACCGGGAACGGAACCCCGACCTTCTGCCCCGCGACGCCGATCAGGTTGCTGCCCAGCCACAGCATCAGCACACCGGCGAACAGCGCGAGCATCGTCTGCCAACCGGACATGCCGAGAGCGAGCATGCCGACGGCGAAGCCGTAGCTGGCGATGCTGTGCGCCGAGGTCATCCAGAGGCAGAAGATGTCCCAGGTACGCCAGGTCGCCGTCTCCTTGGTAGTCGGTGCCAAGTCGTCGTTGACCAGCGTGGAACTGCTCGGCGCGTCATCGGACGGCCGTACCCGAGTTTCTGTCATCGGATGTCCTTAGTGCTTCGATCGTGCTAACTGTTCCGCGGAAAACCGAGGTCGATGCCGCCGTGGCTCGGGTCGAGCCAGCGGGAGGTGATCGCCTTCTCCTGGGTGAAGAAGGCGAAACCGTTGGGGCCGTATGCTTTCGCGTCGCCGAACAGCGACGCCTTCCAGCCGCCGAAACTGTGGTAGGCCACCGGGACCGGGATCGGCACGTTGACGCCGATCATGCCCACGGTCACCTGACGCTGGAAGCGCCGCGCGGCGCCGCCGTCGTTGGTGAAGATGGCGGTGCCGTTGCCGTAGGGCGAGGCGTTGATCAGCTCGACGGCCTGTTCGAACCCCTCGACCCGCACCACCGACAGCACCGGTCCGAAGATCTCGTCGCGGTAGACCGCCGAACTCACCGGCACCCGGTCGATCAGAGTGGGGCCGAGCCAGAAGCCGTTCGGGTCGCCGTCGAAGGTGGACGCGCGCCCGTCGACCACCAGTTCCGCCGCGTCGGCGACGGCGGTGTCGAGGTAGCCGGCCACCTTGTCGCGATGCTCGCGGGTGATCAGCGGGCCCATGTCGCAGCCGCGGCGGCCGTCGCCGGTGCGCAGGTCCTTCATCCGGTCGGCGATGCGCGCGACCAGCTCGTCGGCGACCGACTCGGTGGCCAGCACCACGCTCACCGCCATGCACCGCTCGCCCGCCGAGCCGAACCCGGCGTTGACGGCGGCGTCGGCGGCCAGGTCGAGGTCGGCGTCGGGCAGCACCAGCATGTGGTTCTTCGCCCCGCCGAGAGCCTGCACCCGCTTGCCGTTGGCGCTCGCGGTCCGGTACACGTACTCGGCGATCGGCGTCGATCCGACGAACGAGATGGCCCCGACCTCGGGATGGGTGAGCAGCGCGTCCACGGCCTCCTTGTCACCGTGCACCACATTGAGCACCCCGGCGGGAAGTCCGGCCTCGGCGGCCACCTCGGCCAGCCAGTTCGCCGCCGACGGATCCTTCTCGCTGGGCTTGAGGACCACGGTGTTACCCGCAGCGATGGCGATCGGGAAGAACCACAGCGGCACCATCGCCGGGAAGTTGAACGGGCTGATGATGCCGACCACGCCGACCGGCTCGCGCACGGAGTACACGTCGACCCCGGTCGAGGCGTTCTGGCTGAACTCGCCCTTGAGCAGGTGCGGCATCGACAGCGCGAATTCCACCACCTCGAGCCCGCGCGCGATCTCGCCCGCCGCGTCCGAGAGCACCTTGCCGTGTTCGGCGGTGAGGATCTCGGCCAGCGCGTCCTTGCGGGCGTTGAGCAGTTCGCGGAAGTTCAGCAGGAAGCGGTGCCTCGTCGCGATCGAGGAATCCCGCCAGGCGGGCAGCGCGGCCGCGGCGGCCTTGACCGCGGCGTTGACGTCGGTGGCCGTCGCCATCCGGACCGTGCGGCGCGGCACGCCGAGCGCGGGGTCGAAAACCGGTGCGGTGCGGGTCGATTCCCCGGTCCACGGCTTGCCGTCGACCCAGTGCTCGAGTGTGTCGGTGGGATGCGTCATCGGATCTCCAAAGGGTTGGCCAGTACTTCACTCAGCGCGGCGACGGCCTCGGCGACCTCGGCCTCGGTGACCACGCAGGGTGGAACGAAATGAATCCGGTTGTCGGCGCCGAACACCAGCACGCCCCTGGCGGCCAGCCCGGCCTTGACGCGCGCGATGGTCGCGGCGTCGACGGGTTCGCGGGTCGTCCGGTCGGCGACCAGCTCGATCGCCCAGAACACGCCCTCGCCACGGACCTCGCCCACGATCGGGTGCTCAGTGGCGAGCTTGTCCAGCGCGGGGCCGATCACCGTGCGGCCGATGCGTTCGGCGTTGTCGACGATGCCCTCCTCGGCCATCACGTCCAGCGCGGCGACGATGGAGGCGGCCGCCAGCGGATGGCCGCTGTAGGTCAGTCCGCCGGGGAACACGCGCTCGTCGAAGGTCGCGGCGACGGCATCCGAGATGACGATGCCGCCGACCGGCACGTACCCCGAATTCACGCCCTTGGCGAAGGTGATCAGGTCGGGGGTCACGTCGTAGCCGTCGAACGCGAACCACCGTCCGGTGCGGCCGAATCCGCACATCACCTCGTCGAGGATCAGCACGATGCCGTAGCGGTCGGCGATGGCGCGCACCCCGGCCAGATAGCCCGGCGGCGGCACCAGGATGCCCGCGGTGCCCGGCACGCTCTCGACCAGAATGGCCGCGATGGTCTGCGGACCCTCCGCCTGCACGACCCGCTCCAGGTGCCGCAGCGCGCGTTCGCTCTCCTGCTCCGGTGTCTCCGCCCAGAACTCGCTGCGATACAGGTACGGACCGAAGTAGTGGACGTGGCCGCGCGCGTACTCGTTCGGCATCCGGCGCCAGTCGCCGGTCGCGACCACCGCCGCGCCGGTGTTGCCGTGATAGGACCGGTAGGCCGAGAGCACCTTGTCGCGGCCGGTGTGCAGGCGCGCCATCCGGATCGCGTTCTCGTTGGCGTCGGCGCCACCGTTGGTGAAGAACACCTTGTTCATGCCGTCGGGCGCGTGCGCGGTGATCCGCGCCGCCGCCTCGCCGCGCTGCAGGTTCGCGACCGCGGGACCGATGGTGGTCAGCCGCGCGGCCTGCTCGGCGATCGCCGCGGTGACCACCGGATGCTGGTGTCCGATATTGACATTCACCATCTGACTGGCGAAGTCGAGGTATTCGCGACCGGCGTGGTCCCAGACCCGGCAGCCGCGGCCGCCGGCCAGCACCATCGGGTCCAGGCTCGCCTGCGCCGACCACGAATGGAACACATGGGCGCGATCGAGTTCGTAGGCGCGCGCGTCCAGATCGACGCCGACCGCCGCCCCGGTCATGCCGACACCTTCGTCGCGGTGATGGCCTGCCGCAGCCGCGGGATCACCGTTTCGCCGTAGACACGCAAGGTCTCCTCCTTGTTGTCGTGTTGCAGATAGCCCGCGAACTGGTCGACGCCGAGATCGGCGAGTGCCCGCAGCTTCGCGATGTGTTCCTCGGGGGTGCCGAGCAGGCAGAACCGTTCCACGATCTCGTCGGAGACGAAGTCGGCGTGACTGTTTCCGGCCCGGCCGTGCTCGTTGTAGTCGTAGCCCTTGCGGCCCTCGATGTAGTCGGTGAGCGCCTCGGGCACGCCACCGGTGCCGTAGCGCTCGACGATGTCGGCCACGTGATTGCCGACCATGCCGCCGAACCAGCGGCACTGTTCGCGCATGTGCGCGCGATCGGTGCCGACGTACATGGGCGCGGCCACACAGATCTTGATCGAATCCGGGTCGCGCCCCGCCGCTTTCGCCGCCGCGCGCACGGTGCCGATCATCCACTCGGCGATGTCGAGGTCCGCCAGCTGCAGGATGAAGCCGTCGGCCACCTCACCGGTCAGCGCGAGCGCCTTCGGCCCGTAGGCCGCCACCCAGACATCGAGCGTCGAGCCCGTGCTCCACGGGAATTGCAGTGTGCTGCCGTTGTATTCGACAGGCCGCGAGTTGGCCAGTTCCCGGATCACATGGATCGATTCGCGCAGGGTGGCCAGCGTGGTCGGTTTCCCGCCGCCCACCCGCACCGCCGAATCGCCGCGGCCGATCCCGCAGATGGTGCGGTTGCCGTACATCTCGTTGAGCGTGGCGTACAGCGAGGCGGTGACCGTCCAGTCGCGGGTGGCCGGGTTGGTCACCATCGGGCCGACCGTGATCCGTCTGGTCTCGTGCAGGATCTGGCTGTAGAGGACGTACGGCTCCTGCCACAGCAGGTGCGAATCGAAGGTCCACAGGTGGCTGAAGCCGTGTGCCTCGGCCAGTTTCGCCAGCTGCACGGTGCGCGCGGCCGGCGGGTCGCACTGAAGTACCGCTCCGAATTCCATGGCGTCTCCTCAGATCAGGTACTGGCACTGGTCGCGGCGCACGAACTTGCCGTCGCCCTTGCGCCCCCGGTACTCCCCGTCGGCGACCACGACCTTGCCGCGCGAGAGCACCACGTCGACGTGACCGTCGATCTCGTAGCCCTCCCAGGCGGAGTGGTCCATGTTCATGTGGTGGGTCTTGCCAAGGCCGATGGAGGTGTGGCCGTTCGGGTCGTAGACCACGATGTCGGCGTCGGCGCCCGGCGCGAGCACGCCCTTGCGGCCGTACAGACCGAACATCCTGGCCGGGGTCGTGGAGGTGATCTCCACCCAGCGCTCCAGGGTGATCCGGCCGTCCACCACCCCCTGGTACATCAGGTCCATCCGGTGCTCGACCGAGCCGATGCCGTTGGGGATCTTGGAGAAATCGCCGATCCCCATGTCCTTCTGCCCCTTCATGCAGAACGGGCAGTGATCGGTGGACACCATCTGCAGATCGTTGGTGCGCAGGGCCTGCCACACCTGGTTCTGGTGCTCTTCCTCCCGCGAGCGCAGCGGTGTCGAGCACACCCACTTCGCGCCCTCGAAGCCCGGCGCGCCCAAGTTGTCCTCGAGCGAGAGGTACAGGTACTGCGGGCAGGTCTCGCCGAACACATTGCGGCCGCGATCGCGGGCCGCGGCCAGCTGCGCCACCGCCTGCTTGGCCGACACGTGCACCACGTACAGCGGCGCGCCGGTGAGATCGGCGAGCATGATCGCGCGGTGGGTGGCCTCCTCCTCGAGCTGCCAGGCCCTGGCCACCCCGTGGTAGTACGGATCGGTCTTGCCCTGGGCGAGCAGCTGTTCGACGAGCACGTCGATGGCCGGGCCGTTCTCGGCGTGCATCATCGTGAGCAGGCCCGTGTCGGCGCCGGTCTGCATGGCGCGCAGGATCTGCGCGTCGTCGCTGTAGAACACGCCGGGGTAGGCCATGAAGAGCTTGTAGCTGGTGATGCCCTCGTCGGGCAGCCTGCGCAGCTCCGCCAGCGACTCCTTGTTCACCTCGCCGATGATCTGGTGGAACGAGTAGTCGACGGCGCACTGCCCGGCGGCCATGTCGTGCCAGGTCTGCAGGCTCTCGGGCACCCGCTCACCGAACTTCTGCACCGCGAAGTCGATGATCATGGTGGTGCCGCCCCAGGCGGCCGCCCTGGTGCCGGTCTCGAAGTCGTCGGCGGCGGTGGTGCCGCCGAACGGCATCGACATGTGCGTGTGCGCGTCGATACCGCCGGGGATGACGTACTTGCCGCTCGCGTCGATGACCGTGTCGACGGTCTCGGCGAGATTCGCGCCGAGCACCGTGCTGCCCGGTTCGAGCAGCGCGACGATGCGTTCACCGTCGACGAGCACGTCGGCGGCGCCGCGCCCGGTCGCCGAGACGACCGTGCCGCCCGTGATCAAAGTCGTTGCCATACGAAACCTCCCGCGCTCAGGGCGCCACGATGGCGTCGTAGGAGTCCGGGCGCCGATCGCGGTAGAACTGCCAGTCGCTGCGCACCTCGCGCACCAGATCCAGGTCGATCTCGCGGATCACCAGTTCGTCGGTGTCGGTGGAGGCGATGTCGCCGACGTAGTTGCCGCGCGGATCGACGAAATACGAGCTGCCGTAGAAGGTGACCGCGTCATCGCCGAATTCGGCCGTCTCGGTGCCGATCCGGTTGTTGGCGGCGATGTAGTACTGATTCGCGGCCGCGGCGGCGGGCTGCTCGAGTTCCCAGAGGCGGTTGGACAGACCGGGTTTGGTGGCGGAGGGGTTGAACACCAACTCGGCGCCGCCGAGACCGTAGGCGCGCCAGCCCTCGGGGAAATGCCGGTCGTAGCAGATGTAGACGCCGATCTTGCCGACCGCCGTGTCGAATACCGGATAGCCGAGATTGCCGGGGCGGAAGTAGAACTTCTCCCAGAAGCTCGGCAGGTGCGGGATGTGGTGCTTACGGTATTTGCCCAGGTAGCTGCCGTCGGCGTCGATCACCGCCGCGGTGTTGTACAGCACGCCGGGCTGGTCTTCCTCGTACACCGGGAGCACGATCACCATCTGGTGCGCCCGCGCCAGTTCGGCGAAAC
Source organism: Nocardia neocaledoniensis (assembly GCF_029868625.1). Taxonomy (GTDB): domain Bacteria; phylum Actinomycetota; class Actinomycetes; order Mycobacteriales; family Mycobacteriaceae; genus Nocardia; species Nocardia neocaledoniensis_A. Next base: position 44,512 of record NZ_JARWOJ010000248.1, read on the forward strand.
GCTCGGTGGTGGGGCCCGGAACCGATTCGGCGTACTCGTAGTACTTCTTGTCCTGCACATTGCCGAAATACGGTCCGTAGAACAGTTCCTGGAAGCAGATGACCTGCACTCCAGCGGCCGCGGCTTCCTCGACGAATCCCTCGTGCTTGGTGAGCATCGACTTCTTGTCGCCGGTCCACGTTGCCTGGGTGATGGCTGCCTTGATTGTCGTCACCTGTCGATCTCCTACCGAAGTTGGTTATGTTATCTTCGACGGTAAACATTTCCTGAATATTTCAGTCAATGCCGGAAGTGTAAATCTCGCACCGTGATCGAGAAGTGGAAATGAACGACCGGATTCAGATCGATGACCCGACACCCGCCGGGATCGCCGGGGCCATCGCCCGCCTGATCACCAGCGGAGAGCTACGTCCGGGCGATCGGCTGCCGACCGTGCGGGAGCTGTCAAGCCGGCTGGGCGTGAGCCCGGCGACGGTCAGTCACGGCTGGCGGGCACTGGCGCAGGCCGGACTCGTGGTCTCCCGGGGGCGCAGCGGCACCTTCGTCGCCGAGGGCGGACACCGCCCCCGTCCCGTCTCCCGCACCGACGGCATGACCAAGGGCGCCACCTCGGCGCGACTCGACCTCTCGCTCGGCACCCCCGACCCACTGCTGCTCCCCGAGGTCGGCGCGATCCTGTCGCGGCTGGCCCTCGGCACGGAAACCACCGACTACCACCAGGCGCCGGTGGTGCCCGAACTCGGCCGGCTGCTCCAGGCCGACTGGCCGACCAGGTCAGGGGCGCTCACCGTGGTCGACGGCGCCATGGACGCCGTCGCCCGCAGCCTGCAGGCGGTGGTCCGCTTCGGCGACCGGGTGATCGTGGAGGACCCCACCTTCCCCTACATCCTCGATTACCTCGACTCCATCGGCGCGGAGACCGTCCCGGTCGGCATGGACGAAGAGGGCCTGCTCCCAAACGAATTCGCGCGCGCCCTGGCCACCGGCGCCACCGCCGCCGTCCTGCAACCGCGCGCGCAGAACCCCACCGGCGCGTCCATGAGCGCCGAGCGCGCCGCCGAACTGGCCGAGATCCTGCGCTGCGGCGAGCACCGGTGCGTGGTCATCGAGGACGACCACTCCGGCCCGGTGGTGCCCGCCCCCGACGTGAGCCTCGGACGCTGGCTGCCCGACCAGGTGCTGCATGTGCGCAGCTACTCCAAATCGCACGGACCCGACCTGCGGATCGCGGCGCTGTCGGGCCCGGAGGAGGTCATCGACCGGATCGTGGCCACCCGCGTGCTCGGTCCCGGCTGGACACCGCGCATCCTGCAGCGCCTGCTGTACGAGATGCTGCGCGACGAGACCGTCACCCGCACAGTGGAATTCGCGCGCGACCAGTACCAGGCCCGGCGCCGCGCCCTGGTCACCGCGCTCGGCACGCGCGGGGTGCGGATCGCCGACGGCCAGGGCCTCAACGCGTGGCTGCCCGTCGCCGACGAGCGCAGCGCCCTGGTTCACCTGGCGGCCAACGGCATCCGCGTCGCGCCGGGCGGGCCGTTCTTCGCCGCCGACCGCGGGCATCCCGAGGCCGTGCGCGTGACCATCGCCCCGCTGACCGACGGCGTCGACGAGGTGGCCGCCGTGCTCGCCATGGCCGCGCGCCCCCGCCAGGCCGAATACTTCTCCCTCGGCGACGCCTGACCACAACGACGGAAGCCCGCCACCGAAACGGTGACGGGCTTCCTGACCGGCTGGAGCCGGGTGCTGCTTACTTGCGCAGCGAGGCCGGAACCTCGAAGCGCGGGCCGAACTTCTTCGCCAGCTCGTCGGCGCGGGCCACGAAGGCCTCCTGGCCGCCCGGGTAACCGACGATGAACTGGTGCGAACCGCCCGACCAGGCCGGGAAGCCGATGCCGAAGATCGAGCCGATGTTCGCGTCGGCGGTGCTGGTGAGCACGCCTTCGTCGAAGCACTTCTGGGTCTCGATGGCCTCGGCGAACATCATCCGGTCCTTGAGGTCCTGGAAGGTCACGCCCTCCGGGAGCTCACGGCTGGAGTTGTAGAGCGAGCGCAGCTCGTCCCACAGGCCGGTGGCCTTGCCGTCGACGTAGTCGTAGAAGCCGGCGCCGCCCGCCTTGCCCTTGCGGTCGTACTTGCCGACCAGGGTGTCGAGCACCTCGGCGGTCTTCGCGGAGGCGGCGTTGAGCTCGCCACCGGCCGCGAGGATGGCCTCGGCGGTCTCCTTGTAGATCTTCTGCATGGTGGTGAAGTTCAGCTCGTCGCTGAGCTTCAGCGGCGCGGCCGGGTAGCCCGCCTGCAGACCGGCCTGCTCGACGGTGGCCGGGTCGATGCCCTCGGCGACCATGGAGATGGCCTCGTTGATGAAGGTACCGATCACGCGCGAGGTGAAGAAGCCACGGCTGTCGTTGACGACGATCGGGGTCTTCTTGATGGCGAGGGTGTAGTCGTACACCCGGGCCAGCGCCTCGTCGGAGGTCTTCTCGCCCTTGATGATCTCCACCAGCGGCATCTTGTCCACGGGGGAGAAGAAGTGGATACCGATGAAGTCCTCGGAGCGCTTCACGCCCTCGGCCAGCAGGGTGATCGGCAGGGTGGAGGTGTTCGAGCCGAGCAGCGCGTCGGCGTCGACGATGTCCTCGATCTCCTGGAAGACCTTGTTCTTGAGCTCCGGGTTCTCGAACACGGCTTCGATCACGAAGTCGACACCCGCGAAGTCGGCCGCGTCGGCGGTCGGCTTGATGCGGGCCAGCAGCGCGTCGGACTTCTCCTGGGTGGTCTTGCCACGCGAGAGAGCCTTGGCCTCGATGGCCTCCGAGTACGCCTTGCCCTTCTCGGCGGCCTCGAGCTTCACGTCCTTGAGGACGACCTCGTAGCCGGCCTTGGCGGAGACGTAGGCGATGCCCGCGCCCATCATGCCCGCGCCGATGACACCGATCTTCTTGATCTCACGCTTGGGCACGTCCTTCGGACGCGAACCGCCGTTGTTGATGCTGTTCAGGTCGAAGAAGAACGCCTGGATCATGTTCTTGGCGACCGGGCCGGTCAGCAGACCGACGAAGTAGCGCGACTCGATCAGCGACGCGTTGTCGATGTCGACCTGCGCGCCCTCGACCGCGGCGGCCATGATCGCGCGCGGGGCCGGCATGTTGGCGCCCTTGATCTGCTTGCGCAGGTTGGCCGGGAACGCGGGCAGGTTCGCCGCGAGCGCCGGGGTGGCCGGGGTGCCGCCGGGGATCTTGAAACCCTTCTTGTCCCACGGCTGGGCCGCCTCCGGGTTGGCCGCGATCCACGCCTTGGCGGCGGGCAGCAGCTCCTCGACCGAGGACACGACCTCGTCGATCAGGCCGATTTCCTTGGCCTTGGTGACCCGGTGACGCTGACCCTGCAGCAGCACCTGCATCAGCGCGCCCTGCAGACCGAGCATGCGCACGGTGCGGGTGACGCCGCCGCCGGCGGGCAGCAGGCCGAGGCTCACCTCGGGCAGGCCGATGGCCGAGCCCTTGACGTCGGCGGCGACCCGGTAGTGGGTGGCCAGCGCGATCTCGAGGCCACCGCCGAGGGCGGCACCGTTGATGGCGGCGACGACCGGCTTGCCGAGCTGCTCGAGGCGGCGCAGCGGGCCCTTGACGTCGTTGAGCATCTTCATGACCTCGGGCGCGTTGTCCGGGCCCACCTGCATCATGTTCTTCAGATCGCCGCCGGCGAAGAAGGTCTTCTTACCGGAGGTGAGCACGACACCGGTGATGTCGTCCTTCTCGGCCTCCAGGCGGTCCACGGTCGCGGCCATCGAGGCGATGTACGCGTCGTTCATGGTGTTGGCGCCCTGGCTGGGGTCGTCGATCGTGAGGACGACCACGCCGTCGGCGTCCTTCTCCCAGCCGATGATGTTGTCAGTCATAGTTTTTCGTTCTCTCCTATGAGAAGTGTCGGCCGGGGATCAGACGCGCTCGATGATGGTGGCGACACCCATGCCGCCACCGATGCACAGGGTGACCAGGCCGTAGCGCGCGTTGCGACGCTCCAGCTCGTCGACCACGGTGCCGGTGATCATCGCGCCGGTGGCGCCCAGCGGGTGGCCCATGGCGATCGCGCCGCCGTTGACGTTCAGCTTCTCGTCCGGGACGTTCAGGTCCTTCTGGAACTTCAGCACCACGGAGGCGAACGCCTCGTTGATCTCGACGAGGTCCATGTCGTCGATGGTCAGGCCGGCCTTGGCCAGGGCCTTCTTCGCGGCCGGGGTGGGGCCGGTCAGCATGATGGTGGAGTCGGCACCGGAGGTGGCGGTCGCGACGATGCGGGCCTTCGGGGTCAGACCCGAGTTCTTGCCCGCTTCCTCGGAGCCGACCAGCACCAGGGCGGCGCCGTCGACGATGCCCGAGCTGTTGCCGCCGTGGTGGACGTGGTTGATCTTCTCGATGTAGGTGTACTTCTGCAGCGCGACGGCGTCGAAGCCACCCATCTCACCGATGCCGGCGAAGGAGGGGTTCAGCTTGCCGAGGTCGGCGGCGGTGGTGCCGGGACGCATGTGCTCGTCGTTGTCGAGCACGACGAGGCCGTTCTGGTCCTTGACCGGCACGATCGACTTGGCGAAGTAGCCGCCGGTGGTGGCCTTGGCGGCCAGCTCCTGCGAACGCACCGCGTAGGCGTCGACGTCGTCGCGGGAGAAGCCCTCGATGGTGGCGATCAGGTCGGCCGAGATGCCCTGCGGCACGAAGTAGCCGTCGTAGTTGGTGGCCGGGTCCAGCGCCCAGGAGCCGCCGTCGGAGCCCATCGGCACGCGCGACATGGACTCGACGCCACCGGCGATGACGAGGTCGTCGAAGCCGGAGCGCACCTTCTGCGCGGCCAGGTTCACGGCCTCGAGGCCGGAGGCACAGAAACGGTTGAGCTGGAAACCACCGACGGTGTCGGGCAGACCCGCGATGGTGACCGCGGTGCGGGCGATGTCCATGCCCTGGTCACCGACGGGGGTGACGACACCGAGGATGAGGTCCGAGATCTGGTCCTCGTCGAGGTTGGGGAAGCGGCCACGCAGCTCCTGGATCAGACCAACAGTCAGATCGATCGGCTTGACCGAGTGCAGCGAGCCGTTCTTCTTGCCGCGGCCGCGCGGAGTGCGGATGGCCTCGTAGATGTAGGCCTCTGTGGTCATATCGGAGTGTTTCCTTCCTTGGGGTGCGGTGGCCGCACGAACGCCACGACCTATCGTCTTCGACGCCGTACAAATCCGGCAGCACCAGCGGAGCATAGAGCCATGCCCCATCCGGCGATCCCGGCCACCCGTTCATACTACCGTGGTGTGCGAACTCCGGTTAACTTAACGTGGTCCGGCGGGTGGCTGTCAACCATCCAGACTCTTCGCTCCGAGCTCCGCGCGCAGCAACGCCAGAGCGACCTCATCAGGGTCCTGCCGGTCACCGGGAGCCACCGGCTCCGCGGCGGCGGCCAGCATCTCTTGCTCCTCCTCCGGCGTCGGCGGTGCCAATGGGGCATCACCACGCGCGGATTCCCCACCCGACCGGCCCGGATCGGACGAGTACCCCTCCTCGGGGCCCGGGTCGTCCGGTAGGTCGGGGAAATCGGGCGGCGGGATGTCGTCGTCACCGGCCGGCTTGGCTTGGCCCGCCGGATTGCCCTTCGTCTGGCTGGGGCGCGAGAATTTCGGCCGTCCCGCCGGCTTGGCCTCGCCCTGCCCCGGCCCGCGTGCCGCGTTGCCCGCGGCCTTCGCCGCCGGAGCGGGTCGCGGCGCGGGCGTCCCCGTCTCCCAGCGCACATCCAGCTCCCGCCCGAGCACCGCCCGGACCGCCGATCGCACCGCGTCGATATTGCGCGGATCCGACAGCCGCTGCGCCAACGGCGGGCTCTGATGCGCGAAAACGATGGTGCTGCCCTCGGCCCGCGACACCGCCGCCCCCGACAACAGCGCCTGCAGGGTAGGCCCGAACTCCCGCACCTTCCCCTTGATCTCCGCCCAGGCCCCCTCGACCAGCGTGACGAGGTCCTCCGCCGGTGCGGCGGGTGCAGCGGCAGTCGCTGGTTCCGGACTCTGCACAGCGGCGGGCTCCGCACTCGGCGCCGCCACCTGCCCGGCGTCGGGCTCCGGACTCGGCGCGGGCGACTGCGGGGATGCCTGCGCCGCGAAATCTCGGTGTGCCGCGGCGGGCTGCTCCGGCGCGGCGGTGCGCTGCGGCGCCTTCGACTCGTCCGGCGCCTGAGCCGACCCGAGATCGGGCCGCTGCTGAGACGAATTCGATTGCTGTACCGCGGTTTCCGACTCCAGCGACCGCGCGTCGGGATCCGCGATTCTCGGCGCCGTCGCGCCGGTCACCTGCTCGGCGGCCGTGCCGTTCATCGCCGTGGCGACGGCGTTCTCCTGCCCGGAACCGGCGACCGACTGCCCTTCCACCCCACTCGGGTCCGGCGTGACCCGCTGCGGCGTCGGCGCGTTCGGTTCCGTCGCTGGCGTGGCCTGCTGCGGCGTCGGCGCGTTCGATTCCGTCGCTGGCGTGGCCTGCTGCGGCGTCGGCGCGTTCGATTCCGTAGCCGGCGTGACCTGGTGCGGCGTCGGCGCGTTCGGTTCCGTAGCCGACGTGACCTGGTGCGGCGTCGGCGCGTTCGATTCCGTAGCCGACGTGACCTGCTGCGGCGTCGGCGCGTTCGGCTCCGTGGGCTGTGCGGTGTGACGCGGGTCCGACACGCCCTGGTCCACGACCGGCGCACTTCGCTCGGCGGGGATCTGCGGGCCGGGATCGGCGGGTGGACGGGCGGCCGGGCCCGTGGCGGTTTCGTCGCGGTGCGCCTCGGAGGGCACTGGTCCGCCTGTAGCCGCTTCCTTTTCGGCGCGGGCGGCGGCCAGGAGTTCCGCGCCACGGCGGCGGTTCGTTCCACCCGCGGGCGCGGCCGGACGTTCGGCCTGCGGCGCGGCAGCGGACGTCGCTTCAGCGGCGGGGGCCGAGCGCGCGGAAGAGACAGCGCCACTTGCGAACCCGCGTTCGAGGCGTTCGAGGCGTTGCAAAGTCGCGGACTCGGTGTCGGAGACCGAGGGCAAGAGCATCCGGGCGCAGATGACCTCGAGGAGCAGGCGCGGGGCGGTGGCGCCGCGCATTTCGCCGAGGCCCTCGTGCAGGAGTTCGGCGTAGCGGGTGAGGGTGGCCGGGCCGATGCGTTCGGCCTGGTCACGCATGCGTTCCAGGACGTCGCCGGGACCGGAGACCAGGCCGCGGTCGGCGGCGTCGGGCACCGCGCGCAGCAGGATCAGATCGCGCAGGCGCTCGAGCAGGTCGACGGCGAAACGGCGCGGATCGTGGCCCGCCTCCATCACGCTGTCGATCGTGCCGAACAGGGCGGCGCCGTCGTCGGCGGCCAACGCGTCGATGGCGTCGTCGATCAGCGCCACATCCGTGACGCCGAGCAGCGAGACCGCGCGCTGGTAGGTGACGCCGTCGGGCCCCGCGCCGGCCAGCAGCTGGTCGAGCACGCTCAGACTGTCACGCGGCGAGCCGCCACCGGCCCGGATGACCAGCGGATACACCGCCTCCTCCACCGGCACGTGCTCCTGCTCGCAGATCTTGCCGAGCAGGCCGCGCATGGTGGCCGGGGGCAGCAGCCGGAACGGATAGTGGTGCGTGCGCGAGCGGATCGTCGGCAGCACCTTGTCCGGCTCGGTCGTGGCGAAGATGAAGATCAGATGGGCAGGCGGTTCCTCGACGATCTTGAGCAGCGCGTTGAAGCCCGCCGTGGTGACCATGTGCGCCTCGTCGACGATGAACACGCGATAGCGCGACTCGGCGGGCGCGTAGAACGCGCGGTCGCGCAGTTCACGGGTGTCGTCGACACCACCGTGGCTGGCGGCGTCGAGCTCGATGACGTCCAGATTGCCCGCGCCGCCCGGCCCGAGCGCCACGCAGGAGGGACAGACACCGCACGGCGTCGAGGTCGGGCCCTCCACGCAGTTGAGCGAGCGCGCGAGAATGCGTGCCGAGGAGGTCTTTCCGCAGCCGCGCGGCCCGGAGAACAGATACGCATGGCTGATCCGCCCGGTGTCCAGCGCCGTACTCAGCGGGTCGGTGACATGCTCCTGACCCACTACCTCAGCGAATGTCGCCGGTCGATACTTCCGGTACAGAGCCACGGCCCACAGGCTACCGGCGAGGTGTGACAGGCGGGTGTGCGGCTGACGCATCGCGCCCCGTCCCGAAGACCGCTCCGCAAACGTGACATGAATCACAACTCTGGTCGAGGTCGGAACAATCCCGACAAAGCTAGGTGACCAGGTGCAACGGCCGAGCTATCAACTACTCCACACGCGGCGAATCCCCCCGCGAAAAGCCATCAATCCTGGTTGCTTCGAGAATGCGTACTCACTGCCTGATATGGCCCGACATTCTGGAAGTAACGAAACCATCAACCGTGGTGACAGCGTCGCAAGCCCCTGGCTACCGTGGATCTCGGCAACTTCGGTGGCCAAACCTTCATCAGGTTGGTGACCCCGGCCGGTCCCTCATCCCGACCGGGGCACAACCTTCGCGCACCGTATCGCTCCCCCACCGCCGACCGGAGGAACGTTTCACCGTGCTGTCGTGTGATGACATCGCAGCCGCTTGGCTCGCCCACACCGATTTCGCCGGCGACCACGCCGCGGTCGGCCTGCTGAGCCGGGCGATCAGCCCCCAGGACTTCGACATCAAACGCGATTCGCTGCCCGTCGCCGCGGCGGCGGACCCGGCGACCGCCGCCGCCATCCTGCAACTGCTCGAACGCGGGCAGGTGCCGACCATGGCCGCGATCCGCACCCTCACCGCGCAGAACGAGATGCGCCGCGAGGCCGAGCGGATCGAACGCCTAGGCAGGCGCGCGCAGCGCAGCATCGACGAGTTCGGCCGCATCCTGGCCAGGCTCGCCGCCGCGCACTGGACCGAACACGGCATCGGCCCCACCCGGCGCGACATCCTCGCCGACGCCGAGATCACCGAGCTCATCGCCGAGCGGGTCGGTGAGATCGCGCCGTCGGCCGTGAAACATCTGTGGCTGATCGAGCGCGCGCAGCGGGCGGGCTGGATCGCCTCGAACGCGAACCCGGGTTCGCTGTGCCCGGCCCGCCGCTGGCACACCACGAAATACGGCAACCGGGTGTCGCAGAAGCCGGTCAACATGGTCGGCAAGCTCGTCGCCGGATTCGTCGTCGACCACATCGCCGAACGCGGCAGGCCACCGAGCTGGGCGGCACTGGCCCGCGACGTGCGCGACGACCGTGGCCGCCGCGTCTTCTTCGACGTCGCAGACGCGCACGCCCAGCGCCGCTGGCTGGTCACCGCCGAGTGGCTCGCCGACAGCGACGACGATCTCCCGACACCGGGAAAGCGCGGTCGCCGCGCACTGGCGAAGGAAAACCGCAGCTAGTACCCGCCGCTATCACGCGACCAGGTAGATCGTCGGGTAATTTCCTTCCACGCACTCACGCGTCGAAGAAGGAGTTTCCGTGCCCGCAACGATCGATCCTGCGGCCACCGCCTGGCTGTTAGCGGCTACCGCCATGGTGCTGTTGATGACGCCCGCGCTGGCGGTCTTCTACGGCGGGATGGTGCGCTCGACCGGCGTGCTGAACATGCTGATGATGAGCTTCATCGCGATCCCGCTGGTCACCGTGGTCTGGCTGGTCGCCGGATACAGCCTCGCCTTCGGCGACGACGCGGGCGGCGGCCTCATCGGCAACCTGGACAAGGCGGGGCTGGCCGGGATCAATCCCGACTCCGTGCGCGGGACGATCCCGGAACTGCTGTTCGTCACCTTCCAGCTGACCTTCGCGATCCTCACCGCGGCGCTGGTCTCCGGCGCGATCGCCGACCGCGCGAAGTTCACCGGCTGGATGGTCTTCGTCCCGCTGTGGACGCTCGCGGTGTACGCGCCCATCGCGCACTGGGTGTGGGGTCCCGATGGTTGGCTGCTCGGTTTCGGCGCGCTCGACTACGCGGGCGGCCTGGTCGTCGAGATCGCTTCCGGCGCTTCGGCACTGGCCCTGGCGCTGGTGCTCGGCCCGCGTATCGGCTTCAACATCGACGCGATGCGTCCCCACAATCTGCCGTTCGTGCTGCTCGGCGCCGGGCTGCTGTGGTTCGGCTGGTTCGGTTTCAACGCCGGATCGGCGCTCGGCGCGAGCGGCACGGCGGCGGCGGTCTTCCTGAACACCCTGGTGGCGGGCAGTCTCGGCATGCTCGGCTGGCTGCTCGTCGAGCAGATCCGCGACGGTAGGCCGACGACCTTCGGCGCGGCCTCGGGCGCGGTGGCCGGCCTGGTGGCGATCACTCCGTCCTGCGGCGTGATCAACACGCTCGGTGCGGTGATCGTCGGCCTGGCGGCGGGCATCGTGTGTTCGTTCGCCGTCGGCTGGAAACACAAGGCGGGCTACGACGATTCGCTCGACGTGGTGGGCGTGCACTTCGTCGGCGGCATCGTCGGCACGATCCTGATCGGCCTGCTCGCGACCGAGGTGATGACGGGCGGGGTGAACGGCCTGTTCTACGGCGGCGGTTTCGCGCAGCTCGGCAAGCAGCTGGTGGCGGTGCTCGTGGTGGCCGCGTACGCGTTCGCGGTGTCGTTCGTCCTCGGCAAGGGCATCGACAAGATCATCGGCTTCCGCGTGAGCAAGGAGGACGAGACCGCGGGCATCGACTTCGCCCTGCACGCCGAGACCGCGTATGCCGAAGGCGTGCACGGCAGTTCGCCGCGCCGCTTCGGCGAAGGGCACTACGGCGGGCACTGACCGCTAGCTGACCTCGTCGGCCGGGGCCAGCCAGGTGTTGCACTCGAAGTTGCGGTTCTTGGTGTAGCCGTGGTTGTACCAGTTGCCGTTGTGTTCGGGAGTGCCGTGATCGCGGTGGCGGCCGTCGCCGTCACCGCGGTTGTAGTTGTGCTTCACCGCGGCGTAGCCCTCCTGCGAGGTCCACGAGCCGCCCGCCTCCGAGGAACCGATGTACATGCCGCCGAAGCAGCTGGCCTGCAACTCCATTCGGCGTGAGGTCTCCAGGCCGCCCGCCGACATGGTGCCCTGTTCCCGGCGCTGATTCGACGAGGCCTGCAGCAGACCGGTGAGTCCCTGCACGTGGTGTCCGTATTCGTGGGCGTACACCGACAGCGCCTCCATCGGCGGGTACGGGGTGTTGTGCAGCACCAGACCCGCCGTGGACATGTAGATCGTGCTCGACGCGCTGCAATAGAAGGCATCGCTGCTCGCCCCGCCGCAGGGCGAGGACAACTCCGACGGATTCACCGCGACGACCAGGCCCGGACTGCGGAACGGCAGGTTCGCCGCCGCGAGATTGGCCTTCCACATCTGGTCGAGGCAGACCTGCGCCGCGGCGAAGAACGCCTTGGCGACGGCGGCGTCGGTCGACCAGCGGGGCAGGTCGCAATCGAGATTGCCGAGGCCGGCGGCGTCGTCACGGAACAGCGGATGCTGACCGAGCGCGATCACCGGTTGCGGCCCAGCGGGTTTCGTCGTGGTCGGCGCGGTGGTGCGGGCCGAGGTGCGCACGGTGGTCGTGCTGGTCGGCGCCGAACTCGTCGTCGGCACCGGCGAATTCGAGCTGTAGGTGTGGCTCGGCGGGGTCGTGGTCGCGGCCTGATTCGCCGAGGTCTGCTCCGACATCGCGACAGCGGCCACCACCAGCGCACCCACGATCCCGCACACGGTCAACACGGTGAGCAGGGAGCCGAACCAGCCGCTCTTGCGCGGCGGCGGTCGCCGATACCCGTGCGGCGCATAGCCGTACGGCGGCGGCAGTGGGCGGCCGTACGGTGGCGGCATGGGCTGCCCATACGGCTGCTGATACCCGTACGGCTGCTGGTGGTAGCCGTAGGGCTGCGGCGGCTGCCCGTACATCGGTCCGGGACGCGGCGGCATGCTCACAACGACAACTCCACACTCGACATCGAACGGCCCCCTCCGCGAACGTCGCGAGCTAGCTCACTTCGCTGGCGGACGCCGTGAAAGTGTTGCACTGAGCGGTGAGGTTGCGCTCCAGGCCCGCCTCGAACCACTGGCCGCCGTGCTCGGAGGTGCCGTGGTCGCGCATGTCGCCGGGACCGTCGCCGCGCCCGTAGGAGTCCTTGGTGGCGAGGGTGACCTGGCCCGAGGACAGCGAACCGCCGCCCTTCGACGAGGCGATGAACATGCCGTCGAAGCAGTTGGCCTGCAGCTCTACTCGGCGCGAGAGCTCGAGACCCTTGTCGGAGCGGACACCCGCGTCGACCCGTTCGCTGTTGGCCTTGCGCAGGATGCCGGACTGGGCCTGCACGTGGTGGCCGTACTCGTGCGCGAACACCGACAGGTAGATGACCCAGTTGTCGCGGAACTGCTCGGTCTGCAGCTGGCTGATCGGCATGTAGATCGTCTTGTTGGCCGCGCAGTAGAAGGCGGCGAAGTTGCTCGTCGACCCGGTGCACGGGGTGGTGATGCCCGCGGTCGTCGCGGTGACGCTCAGCGTGGGCGATTCGAACGGCAGGTTGTTCGCGGCCATCACCGGCTTCCACGCCGCCTCGAGGCAGGTCGCGGCGGATTCGAAGAACGCGCGCGCCTTCTCCACCTGGGTGCCCCACGGCGCGTAGTCGCAGGCGGCGGGGACCAGGGTGCCGTCGGCATCGGTGAGCAGCGGATTGTCGGCGGTCGCCGCGGGCGCGGTGCCGGGCTGAGGCTCGTAGGTGGTGCTCGGCTTGGGGCCGATCGCCCCGATCCCGACGTCGATCCCGGTGTTGACGGCGAACTTCACCAGACCGCCGACGACGAGGAAGACGATCACGAGCAGCAGCGAGGTCAGTCCGCCGCGGCCTTTGCGCGGTGGCGGAGTCGGCCTGCCGGGCGGCCCGTAGGGCATCGGCGGTGGCCGGTAGCCGGACGGCGGGCCGTAGCCCTGCCGCGGCGCGTAGCCCTGTGGATATCCCTGCGGCTGTGGATAACCCTGCGGACCGTAGCCCGGTTGCGGTCGATATCCCGGTGGCGGACCGTACCCAGGGGGCGGCGGAACCGGTCGTCCACCTGGACCGACCGGGCCATAACCGTACGGTGGTTGGGTCACGTCCCCCGTACCCCCTCGTCTCGTGAGTCGCCGACAGCCGCTGACGCAGAATAGCAAGCTGTCTAGAGTAAGCAGCCATGCTGACTTTTCGGGGGGGCGCCGCAGGCGCGCTGCTGCTCGCTTCGGCGGGTCTGCTCGCGGCCGCGCCGGTAGCCCACACGGAGCCCGCGCCGAACGGTGTCACGATCACCGCCGACCTGACGCTGACCGAAGCCGGTGTGCTCGAGGTCACCGAGACGGTCGGTGTGCCCGCCGACGGCAACTTCACGATGTCGCTGCCGTTGCGCCTGAAGGTCGGCGACGATGTCGAACGCCGCTTCAAGGTCACCGATGTCAGCGCGACCGGCGCGGGCACCGCGACGACGGTCGACGATCAGTTCGTCGTCGAGGCGAAACCCGGCGAATCCAAGTTCACCTATTCGGTGCACAACACGGTCTCCGATTCGCCTGGCACGCAGGTGTTCCACTGGCTCGGCGTGGTGAGCGCCGACATCGCCGCGCTGGACGTGTCGGTGATCAGCCCGAGCTTCCAGATGGGCGTGGTGGACTGCAAACTCGGCCCGGCGGGCAACACCAAGCCCTGCGCCGACGTGCACGTCGAACCCGACGGCGTGCTGTATCTGAGCCAGCGCGACCTGCGCAAGGGCGACGCGATCGACCTCACCATGCAGATGCCGCCCGGCACCGTCGAGGCGAATGCCGATGTGCGCGGCGGCGAGGCGAGCCCGTTCGCCCTGACCACGCCCGTGTTCGCCGCGTTCGGCGCATTACTGCTCGCGCTGGCCGGGATGGTCGCCTATGTCCTGCTCGCCCGCAAACGCGCGGCGGCGGCGATCGCGAGCAGCGACACCTTCGATCCGCTCGTCCAGCGCAACGGGCGGGTGGAATTCACCTCACCCGACGGTGTGCTGCCCGGTGAGGCCGGGCTGTTGCTCGACGAGCACGCCGATCCGGTCGACATCGCCGCTACCGTCGTCGATCTCGCGGTCCGGCGCTACCTGTGGATCACGCCGGTGAACGCGCGCGGCGAGGACGACTGGCGGATCAGCCGAGTCAATGCCGCCGACGATCAGCTGCGCGATTACGAGCGCGTGGTCTACGACATGCTGCTCCCCGACGGCACCGACACGGTGGCCGTCCGCGAGCTCCGCGCGCCCGGGCGCGTCGAACTGGAGCCGATCCGCGCGGCCATGCGCGACGACGCGGTCGCCACCGGTGCGTTCGCCGACCCGAAGCAGCGCGCGCTCCCCCGCTGGATCGGCATCGCGCTGATCGTCCTCGGCGCGGGCGCCACGGTCGCGCTCGCGCTGACCGCGGGCCACGCCCTGGTCGGGGTCGCGATCGCGCTGGCCGGTGTGGCCGCCGTGCTGCTGCCCACCTACCTGCCGACCCGCACCACCCTCGGTGACACGGTCGTCGGCCGGATCAGGGCCATGCAACGCGGCCTGGATACCGTGACCCGCCAACAGATCCCGCCGATCGACCAGGAGACGGTCTTCTCCCGTGCCCTGCCGTACACGGTGATCAGCGGTCGCGCCGACAACTGGGTCCGCGTCTTCCGCGACATGGACCCCTCGGCCGACTCCCAACCCGGCCTGTACTGGTTCGCCGGCTACGACCGCGACCGCGATCTGCACCGCTTCGCCGCCCAATTCCCGTTCTTCATCACGGCTCTGGAAGGGGCGTTCAACCCGCGGTAGCCGACCTCATGGCTGTCGCAGGGCAGTCCGCTCGGGTAGGCGCCGAGGCGCGGGGGGGGGCCCCGGGGGGGGGGGGGCGCCCCGGCGGGGGGGGGCCCCCCCCCCCCGCGGGCCCCCGGCGCGCCGGGGGGGGGGGGGGGGGGGGGGGCGGGGGGGGGCGCCGG
>NZ_JARWOJ010000249.1 GCF_029868625.1 Nocardia neocaledoniensis
GACCCTCGCCCCCACCCCCCTCCCCCACCACCCCCCCCCCACCCCCGCGGGGGGGGGGGGGGGGGGGGGGGGGGGGGCGCCCCCCCCCCCCCCCCCGCCCCGCCGCGCGGGGGCGCGCGGGGGGCGGGGCGCGGGGCCCCCCCCCCCGCCCCCCCCCCCCCCCCCCCCCCCGGCCTGAGCACCGTGATCGTCGAATCCGAACTGGTCGGCGGCGAATGCTCCTATTGGGCGTGCGAACCAAGCAAAGCGTTGCTGCGCCCGGCCCTGCTCCATCGCGAGGCGGCCCGCTTTCCCGGCGTCGCGAGCGCGGTGACCGGCCCACTGGACGTGGCCGCGGTACTGAAACATCGCGACCACATGGCCGCCGATTGGAACGACGAGGACCAGCTCGCCTGGCTCGACTCCGTGCGGGTGGACCTCGTGCGCGGCCACGGGCGACTCGACGGGCCGAAGCAGGTGACGGTGCGGACTTCCGACGGCGCCACCGTGCGCCTGCTCGCCCGGCACGCGGTCGCGCTGTGCACCGGAACAGCGGCGGCGTTGCCCCCGTTTCCCGACTCGGATGCGCTGCGGCCGTGGACGAGTCGCGAAGCCACTGCCGCGCAGGCGGTGCCGGACCGCCTCGCCATCCTCGGCGCGGGGGTGGTGGCGGTCGAGATGGCCACCGCCTGGCAGGCACTCGGCGCGCAGGTGACCCTGATCGCCCGGGAATCCCGGCTGCTGGAGCGCGTGGAGCCCTTCGCCGCCGACCTGGTCGCCGAGCGGCTCGCGGACGCGGGTGTGGACCTGCGGCTAGGCACGACCATCGCGACCGCGCGCCGTCTCGACGGCGGCGTCCAGCTCGTCCTCGCCGACGGCACCCGGCTCAGCGCCGACGAGTTGCTGCTGGCTACCGGGCGGACGCCGCGCACCGCCGACCTCGGCGTCGACACCGTCGGGCTGACCGCCGGCGGCTGGCTGGACACCGACGACACACTCACCGTCACCGCGGTCGAAGGCGACTGGCTCTATGCCGTCGGCGACGTGAATCGCCGGGCCCTGCTCACCCACCAGGGCAAATACCAGGCCCGCATCGCCGGTGCGGTCATCGCCGCCCGGGCCCGCGGACAGCGGCTGGATACCGGGCGCTGGGGCCGGCACGCCGCCACCGCGGACGTGGCGGCGGTACCGCAGGTGATCTTCACCGATCCGGAGATCGCCGCCGTCGGCCTCACCACCGCCGAGGCGGCCCGTACCGGACGCGCTGTGCGGGTGGTCGACTACGAGATCGGGCACGTCGCCGGGGCGATCCAGCACGATCCCGGCTATCGAGGGCGAGCCCGCGTGCTGATCGATCCGGAACGCGAGATCGTCGTCGGGGCCACTTTCGCCGGTGCCGGTGTCACCGAACTCCTGCATTCGGCGACGGTGGCGATCGCGGGTGAGGTCCCGCTGGCCCGGCTCTGGCATGCCGTGCCGTCGTTCCCCACCATCGGCGAGGTCTGGCTGCGGCTGCTGGAAACCTACCGCGACCAGCAGGAGCCGCCGACCCGAGGAGCCGTCGCGTGATCACCTACGAGCGGCTCTACGTCGGCGGTGCGTGGACCGAACCCAGCGAACCGGCGCTCTTGGAAATCCTGTCCCCGCACGACCGGTCGGTCATCGGCCGGGCGGCGCAGGCCCACCCCGCGGACGTGGACCGGGCGGTGGCGGCGGCCGCCGCGGCCTTCGACAGCCGTGTCTGGCGCGACACCCCGCCGCAGCGCCGCATCGCGGTTCTGCGCCGCTTCGACGAGCTCCGGGCCGCCCAGGCCGACCGGATCGCGGCGCTCATCACCGCCGAGAACGGCTCGGCGTCCTGGTTCACCACGGCGGGCCAGCGGGGTCTGAGCAAACAGGCGCGCGCCTACTTCACCGCCGCCGAGCGCTTCGCCTGGGAGCGCACGCTCACCCCGTCGGACCCGACCGACCAGGTGCGCAGCGTCGTCCGGCGGGAACCCGTCGGCGTGGTGGCCGCGGTGATCCCGTGGAACTCGCCCTTCGCCGCCGCGACCGCGAAGATCCTGCCCGCCCTGCTCACCGGCAATGCGGTCGTGCTCAAGGCCTCGCCGGAGAATTCGCTGAGCATGGGCGTGCTGGCCGAGTTGATGGATGAGGTCGGACTGCCCGCGGGCGTCCTGAGCGTGCTGCCCGCCGACCGCGACACCAGCGAACACCTGATCTCGCATCCGCGGGTGGACAAGATCGCCTTCACCGGGTCGACCGGGGCAGGCAGGCGGATCGCCGCCATCGCGGGTGCCCAGCTCAAGCGGGTGAGTCTCGAGCTGGGCGGGAAATCGGCGGCGGTGATCCTGCCCGACGCCGACCTGACCGCGGTGATGGCGGGCCTGAAGTTCGGTTCGCTGCTGAACAACGGGGAATCGTGCATCGCCCAGACACGCGTGCTCGCTCCGCGCAGCCGGTACGCGGAGGTGGTCGCCGCGCTCGCGGCGCTGGTGGAGTCGCTGCCGGTCGGCGATCCGCGCGACCCGCTGACCTTCATCGGCCCGATGGTGCGCGGTGATCAGCAACAGCGCGTCCGCGACTACATCGAGGCGGGCATCGCCGAGGGCGCGCGCCTGGTCTGCGGTGGGCCGCAGCTCCCGCCCGGCCTCGGCGACGGTTTCTACGTCACGCCGACGGTTTTCGCCGACGTGACACCGGATATGCGCGTCGCGCGCGAGGAGATCTTCGGGCCGGTGCTGGTGGTCATCGCCTACGACGACATCGAGGACGCGATCCGCATCGCCGACGACTCCGACTACGGGCTCTCCGGTGGCGTGTGGTCGGCCGACACCGAAGCCGCCCTGGCGGTCGCGCGCCGGATCCGGACCGGCACGGTGACGATCAACGGCGCGCCGGTGGGCTTCGACGGCCCGTTCGGTGGTTTCAAGGCCAGCGGGATCGGCCGCGAGTTCGGCGAGGTGGGCCTGGGCCAGTACACCGAATATCAGACCATCACCGTCTGACTCGTGTCGACCACCGACTCCCGGGCCCGGGGGGCGAGGGACCGGGGCCGGGGGCGGGGTGTGTGGGTGGACGGGGAGCCGGGGTCGCGGGGGGGGACCGCGGCGGG
>NZ_JARWOJ010000250.1 GCF_029868625.1 Nocardia neocaledoniensis
GTCTGCCGGTGGACGTAGGCGGCCATGGATCCGATGCGGCGGGCGACGGCACGCTCGGCCTCGGCCCGCCCTCCCGCCGCCGGCTCCGGGGGGCTTTCGCCCGCGGGTGGGTTGGGCGGCGCCCGTCGTGCGTGCCTTGGCCTGGGGCGTGTGGGTGAGGGCGGTCGTGGCCCCCCGCCCCGTCGATACCCCGATGGGCGCTGTCCCCGCCCGTTGGGGGCCGCCCCCCCCTTCGGTCGTTGATGGGGGTAGGAGTCAAACGCTGAGCATGCGACGGTTGAGGTCGCGGCGTAAGACCTCTTGCGACGGCAATCTGTCCAGCACCCGCATCACGGCCGGTCGTAGTTCCTTTTTCTCGTCTTCGCTGAGCAGCTCGACGAGATCTCCCAGATCCATGTCATCGAAGGCTCCTGTCATACCCAACAGCGTACGTGCTCAAACCCGCCCCCGTCCGGCCATTCGGCCGACATTTACAGGCGATTCACGCGCGCGAAACGCCAACGGCCGCTAGGATTTTCGGGTTGTGCATGCGCAACTGCCCGCTCGCTGCCCTTACGCTGCCCGAGTCACTACTGTGCTCTGATCGACGGTTCCTTCGCCCGGCCGGACTGGGTCACAACCCGCACCGAGATCTCCGCGGGCGGCGCCGCCTGGTACGGCGTGAACCGCTCCAGCGAGCCCCAATCGCGGCCCAGATCGTGCTCGAGATAGGTGGGCACAGTCTCGGCCTTCAGCAGCGGTCCTGTCCACCCGAGCGGGCCGCCGCCGATGTCGTCCTGCCAGGCGTTGGAGGCGTCGGAGCCGACCCGGTCGGGCAGGATGCGCCAGCGCGGCGCCTCGGCGACACCGTCGTGGTGGTCGAACGGACGCTGGCACGGGAACGCCAGGCCGACGTGCCAGTCCAGCAGCACCGGATCGGTCTCGCCGACCACCGACTGCAGCGAGGCCAGCTTCGGCAGGCGCGGCGGCGTCACCGCGAGCCACTGCTTCTGGGTGATGTCGTTGTCGGTGGCGACCAGGCGCACCGCGTTCACGTCGGCGGGCAGCTGATCCATCGGCACGCGCAGGTTGCGCCACGACGGTGCGGGGCCGATGTCGAGCGGGGCCACCGACCCGGTCACCTCGAACGAGCCGTCGGCGGCCCGCTTGCCGTACTCCACGCGCAGTTCCTGGCCGTAGTGGACGACGCCGTCGTTGTCGACGTAGCGGATGCGGCCCGCCGCGGTGACGACCAGGGCCGGGTAGGCCGGATCGTCGACGCGGTCGAGGCGGTACCACTGCGAGGTGAGCTTGGCCTGCTGCTGCACGTCGTCCTGGAAGGAGCCGAGCACCGGCGTGCGGGCCGGATCGAGGCCGAAGGGCAGGGCGACGGTGCTGCCGTTGAGCCCGGGCTCGGCGCTCGTGCCGCCGCCGGTGCCGGCTCCGGTGGTGTTGGTGGTCTTGTTGGCGGAGTCCTTGTCCACCGAGTTCGCCCCGCCGACCACGGTCTCGTCGGCGTCGGCGGTGAGGTCGGCGGCCACCCCGTTGGGAGTGAAGCCGGTGGATTCGGCGCTCAGGCCGTCGGCGGGGGCGCCGGTGTAGGGGGTGAGCAGCGAATCGGCGGTGTTCGTCTCCACCAGCACGTCGTTGGCGAGGCCGCAGGTGTCGCCGCGCAGCGATTCGATGTTCGATTTCGCGATCGAGTACGCGGGGTACTGGGTGACGGCGCCCTTGGCCATCGAGGCCACCTCGAACAGCACCAGCAGCGCCGCCGCGATCGTCAGCGGCATGGTGGCGAAGCGATCGAACCGCGAGGGCTTCGGCTGCGCGCGGAACGGCGAACGCAGGTGGAAATACAGCGCGACCAGCAGCGCGAGCACGGCCAGCCCGAGGAACATCGTCGAGATGCCCTTGCCGGCCACCAGCGGCGCTTTGTCCCAGAACGGCACGCCGAAACTGGAGACGTACCACCAGCCGTTGGAGCCGGTGAAGGTGAGCGCGAGCAGGAACAGCACCGCCGCGGCGAACAGCGCGCGATTGCGTGGCGCGCGAATGCTGTTGGCGCCCACCGCCACCGCGGCCAGGGCGGCCAGCGACCCGGCCAGTCCGGCGTACACGCCGAAGTGGTGGGTCCACTTGGTCGGCGTCCACATCATCAGCAGCAGCGCGCCGAACACGATGCCGAGGATGCGCACCGAGGGGCCACGCGAGGTGCCCGGGATGCGGCCCTTGCGCAGCACCTGCAGGATGCACACGAGCAGGCACAGCAGCATCACCAGCACGCCGAAGCGCCGCGCCAGCGAGCCGTCGGGGGAGAGCATGAACAGCGAGTCCCAGCGGGTGCGTTCGTCGAACCAGGCGACATTCGGGCCGACCAGGGTGCGCACGCGGGTGGCCTCCATGACGGTGGCCAGTGTCTGGTCGGCGAAGACCACGATCAGCACGATCGTCCCCGCGGCGATACCGGGGGCCAGCAGCGCGGCGTAGCGGAAGATCTTGGCGCCGAGCGAGAGCCGCCGATCGGCGCCGTCGGCGACGCTGGTGGACGCGCCGGCGGGGGCCTGCGACTCGTCGACCGCGGTCCGGCGCGGCAGCAGGCCCTGGGCCCGCTTGATGATGAGCACCAGCACCGGCCGCGCACCCGCGATGAGCGCCGCGATGCAGATCAGGCCGGTCGGACCGGCGGCAAGGGAGAAGGCGGCGACGAGGATCGCCAGCGCCGCGGGCAGCAGCCGGGCGGTGGCGACGGCGCGCTCGATCAGGCACCAGGTGAGCAGCGCGCCCGCCGCGATCAGCGGTTCCGGGCGCAGGCCGTTGTCGTAGGGGAGCCAGAAGGCCAGGAACACCAGGCCGCCGGTCCACAGCGCCACCTTGTCGCGCCGCACGCGGGCACCGAGGCGGGGCAGCACCTCGCGGCTGATCAGCGCCCAGCAGACGAGTCCGGCGAGCAGGGCGGGCAGGCGCATCCAGGGGCTGGCGTCGGAGATCTTCGTCATCCAGGCCAGCAGCTCGTAGGACCAGCCGAACGGTGCCTCCGGGACCCCGAACCAGCGGTAGTAGTTGGCCATGTAGCCGGAGGGGCCCGACGCGCGGGCCATGTTCAGGATGTAGCCGTCGTCGGAGGTGTTGGCGCCGATCACGTGCCAGCCGAGCAGGGTCGCGACCACCACCACGTCGGTCGGGGTGATCCGCCACCAGTGCCTGGGCAGGAAGCGGCGGGCCCGGCGGCCGTCGCTGAGGTCGAGCAGGTGCAGCGCGATGAGCGCGATGACGGTGGCGACCGCGGCGACGATCATCGCGGCCAGCTTCAGCGACGTCGGGGTGGAGGTGAACCGCGAATCGATGTCGGCGTGCACCCGCGCGCCCGCCAGTGCCGCCTCGTCGAGGTCGGTGAAGACGCCGACGATCTGCGGTCGCTTGTCCACGGTGACGGTGTTGCGGAACGGGCTGCCGTCCTGCCTGGTGACGCCGAGGAACTCGACCGTCGTCGCCCCGATGGTGGAGGTGATCGAGATCGCCTCGCAGTTGCCGATCTCGGCGAGCGGCGCCGACAGCATCGGCACGTCACGGGCCTGCACCCCGAGAACACCGTCACGCACCGTGACGGTGAGCCCCTTCGCGCTCTGCCCCGAGGCGACCGGAATGGTGCTGACCACCGTGGTCGTGCCGGTCTCGGGCAGTCCGCCCAGCATCGTGCACGGCAGCCTGGCGTCGAGCTGCTGCGGCACGTACGACACGAGCGGCGCCTCGACGCTGGTCGCGCCCGCCTGCGGCCAATCCAGGCTCGCGCGGTCCTGGCGCACCGGCAGCAGCGGCGTCAGCAGGGCAAGCACGAACCCGAGCAGCCCACAGACGAGGGCGATCAGGCGGTATCGGGTGAACGCTCGGTCGGATCGCAGCACGGGGGTTGATGCTAAAGCAGATTCGCCGGCGGGGGCTGAATCCTTTCCGGCGACCCGCGCCTCTCATACATGTCCCGGCGCACGTCGGGACGGGATATGGAGGTTGTCGTGCTCATCGGAATCGGTATCGTCGTCGCCCTGATGCTCCTGTGTACCTGCGTGGTCGTGCTGAAACGCAAACGAGCCGGGCGTGACTGAGTCGCGCTGGCCGGACGAGCGGTTGATCGTCGCCGCCCAGCGCGGCGACCTCGACTCCATCGCCGCGCTGGTCTCGGGTTCGCACCCGAACATCAAGCGGTTCGCCCATTCGCTGTGTGCCACCCCGGAAGACGCCGAGGACGCGGCCCAGGAAGCCATGATCATCCTGTACCGCAAGATCGGGATGCTGCGGGCCTCCGGCGCGCTGGCCTCGTGGATGTTCCGCATCGTGCGCAACGAGTGCCTGCGCCGGGCGCGCCTGCGGTGGCGCGACCAGCCCGCCAACGAGGCGGCGGTGGTGGCCTCGGCCGAGGACGAGGTGTTGCGGCGCCTGGAGGCGGGCCGGGTCGCCGCGGCGGTGGCCGCGCTGCCGCTCGATCAGCGGCAGGTGCTGATCATGCGCGACCTGCAGGGCTACAGCGGACCGATGGTGGCCGACGCGCTCGGCCTCAGCACGGCGGCGATGAAATCCCGACTGCACCGAGCCCGTGCCGCGGTGCAGCAGAGTCTGCGAAAGGAAAACGATGAGCGGAGCTGACGAATTCGCGAGCAGCTCGCTGCCCGCGCATCTGCTGCGCGGCGCGGTGGGTTTCGGCGCCCTGATCGGGGCGCTCGCGCTGATCCCGGCCGTCGGGCCGGTCAGCCTGGCGCTGCTGCCGGTCGGGCTGGTGGCCCTGCGCGGCTGCCCGACGTGCTGGGCGATCGGGCTGATGCAGACCATCTCGCGGGGGCGGCTCCAGCGCTCCTGCGAGGGTGATCGTTGTACGTTGACGGTCGCGGGCCGCTAGCCGGTCATCCTGGTCGTCCAGTCGAGCTGTGTCTTGGCCCAGTCGGGGATCTCGGCGGCGGGTCGCGGGTAGGCGACGAACTCGGCGCGCAGCTCGTCGACCGAGACCTCCGGCATCCAATCCGCCACGGTGGTGGTGGAGAAGGTCGCCTTGTAGCGGGTCGGCCCGGCGATGAAGATCTCGGCGCTCAGCCAGGCGCCGACCGCGGGGTCGTAGGACAGCCGCTTGTGGTCGGTCAGGTACTCGAGCACCTCGATCGGCGGCTCCAGATTGGTGACGGTCCCGTCGCGCTCTTTCACCTGCACGCCGGCCACGGTGTTCCCGCCGACCTGCAGCGACCACAGGAGGGCGAACTTCTGGCCGGGGGCCAGCATCGCGATGGCGGCGTCGACGACTGTCTGCTCGATCTGACCGACCGAGTTCAGTTGTTCTCGGGGGGCTGGTTCACGATCCTGACGATGTGGTCGTGTCAGCAGGAGATCGATCCGCTCCGGTCTGCTGAGCGTCATAGCTATACCTCTGCATCCGTACCGATCAGCACTTACCAAAACTGCTTTCGGTCGGCCGAACTTGCAACATTTCGCAGCGTACTCGCCCCGCGACACGAACCGTGCGGTTTGTTGACACTGACCGAAGACATTGTTGTCCATCGCACGCCCGCACACCAGTAGCTACCGGGTGTCAAGTAACACAACCCCCCTGACATGGGTGTTCAGGCGGCCGAGGCGCGCAGGGCGAACCATCCGTCACTCGGGTCGGCGAAGCCGTGATAGACGAGCGGAACGCGCTGATCGATCCCGAAGTGCCGATACACCGCCAGCATCGCCATCCGCACGGAATGCGCCTGGAAGTCGTCGATGCGGCGCGGGCCGATGCGGTGCTCCGGCAAAGTTTCCAGCCGGCGCAGTTCGGCCGGGTCGTCCACGTCCAGGCCCATCGGTGCCGGTTCCTCGATCAGATGGTCGTGCAGGATCATGCGCGCGGCCGTCGGATCGTGGCGCGGACCCGCGAACGGGACGCGCTCGAGATGCGCGAGGCCGCGGGTGCTCAGCGGCGTGCGGACGGCTTCGATCAGGTCGATCAGGTCGTCATCGGGCGCTGGTTCGGGTTTTCGTCCGGCGACGGGCGCCTGCTCCAGCAGATGCAGCACCTGCCCGCCGCGCACCAGCGGCTCGGGAACCACGAAGAAGCTGATGCTCGGGCAGCTGCAGTGCAGGCCGGTGAGACACACCCTCGTGTGCAACGGATCGGACATGAGTCCTCCTCCGATAGCGGGTCGCCGGGACCCGTGACATGCGGGATCGAAGTTTCCAACGCCATCCGCCGCGAGCTCACACCCACCGGCGCCGACCATGTCGCACCCGTCAGTGTAGTGCCGTCCCCCGCCCACAACACCCCGATCAGCCACGGATCGGACACGATCCGCGTGCGCTCAGCGCGCGACCGATTCGGTGTACCGGCGGGCCAGCGTCCGCAGATGGGCGACCAGCTCCGGCGGGCCGTCGACCCGGAAGTCCATCATCAGCATGCTCAGATAGATCGCGATCGTCTCCATCGCGTCGGCGCCGGTGTGCAGGACGCAGCTCGCGTCGTCCACCGGTTCGACCACGCCGACGGCGGGGTTGATCCGGGCGATCACGGTCTCGGCGGGCGCGAGCACCCGTACCCGCGCGTGTACCCGCCACCCGGTGGTGGCGATGTGGCGCATGACGAAGGCGACCAGGTCGTCGTCGGGCAGGCGGCGCGGCGCGAACACCCGGCTGCCGGTTTCCGCGCGGGTGATGCGGGCGACCGGCAGCGCTTCCCAGGCGTGCGAACTCATGCTGTAGGCGACCAGATACCAGCGGCGCTGCCAGTTGATCAGTCGATAGGGCTCCACCTCGACACCGTCGTCGACGATGACCGCCGTGGTGCGGCGGACGGCGTCGGCCAACGTGGTGAGCACGGCGACCGGCACGGGCGCGTCCGGCTCGCGGGAGCCGGTGGTGGCCGGACCGATCTCGGTGGTGTCGTGCAGGGCGGACACCTTGCGCTGCAACCGTTTCGGCAGGATCTGGGTGATCTTGCGCAGGGCCCTGGCGAGCGGGTCGCCGAGGTCGGAGACGGCGAGCGAGCCGTCGGCGGCCACCGCGATGGACAGGGCGACGGCCACCGCTTCGCCGTCGTCGAGCAGCAGCGGTGGCATCGTGGCGCCACGCCCGAGCCGATAGCCGCCGACGGCACCGCGCTCGGCGTGCACGGGGTAGCCGAGTTCGCGCAGGCGCGAGATGTCCTGGCGAACAGTGCGTTCGGTGACCTCCAGGCGCTCGGCGAGCTCACGGCCGGTGTAGGAGCGGTCCTGGAGCAGGGCCAGTAGGCGCAGGACGCGCGGTGTCGTCGCGGCCATTTTCACCTCGTTCGTTCGGCCGTTCGCAATTAGGAAGAAAACGAGCCTAATGGGTTCCTAGGCTGGAGTCATCACCGAATCGAAAGGCATCATCATGAACAGCACCTCCGCCCTCCAGAACGCCTGGCGCACCGTGGTCGCCGACTCCTACGCGGCGCTGGCCGACGTGGTCGCCCGTGTGCGAGCGGACCAGTGGGAGCTGGCGACACCCTGCTCGGAATGGACGGTCGCGCAGGTCGTGCAGCACGCGGCGGGCGATCAACTCGCCTACGCCGCCGCGCTCGGTGTCGGCACCGGTCCCGCGGACAACCCGTTCGCCCCGTCGGGAACCATCGACGGTTCCGCTGCCGCGCTCGTCGGCGGCGCGCTCGAGCAGACCGCCGCGGCCTGGGCGAGCGTCGCCGACGACACCGCGACAGTGCCGACCCCGCTCCCGCACGGCGACCTGCCCACGCCGGTCGCGGCGGGCATGGCAGCGCTCGACGCCGCCGTGCACGCCTGGGACATCGCTGTCGCCACCGGTCAGCCGTCGCCGCTCACCGACGAGTTGGCCGCCCACCTGCTGATCGCGGCCAGGACCGTGCACCCGGCTCCCGGTTCCGGTGACGACGCGGAACTGGTCGAGCCGCTGCGTCAGTGGGGTGCCTACGCGCCGGTCGTCACCGGCGCTGCCGCGAGCCCGGTCGACGAACTGCTGCACTACCTCGGCCGCACGACCGTCTGACCGAGGTCGACTCGGCCGCCGTGGCCCGCGCGGAGCCAGGAGCCGCGCCGCGCCGTGCCTGGGGGCGGAACCGGCGCGGCGGAATCAGCGGCGAACCGTCACCAGGGTGAAGGGGCCGATGTCGGTGGTGGTGAAGGTGGGGTCGGCGAAGAGGGACTGGGGGAAGGCGACGGTGTAGCGCTTGACGTTGGGGTCGTTGGGGTAGACGTCCTCGGCCAGGCGGAGGGTGTAGGTGTCGGTGTCGCGGCGGAAGAGGAAGGCGTCGGGGGCGCGCCAAGGGGACTCCGCCATGGCGGCCAGCAGGGCGCGCGGGGAATCCAGCTTGCTCCAGGCGGCGATGGTGTCGGCGCGGGCCTTGAAGTCCGACAGGGGGTTCGCGTAGTGCGAGGTCAGCGCCTGGAAGCCGAAGTACGGGTAGAACGACAGGAAGCTGGTGTCGGCGGTCAGGACGACGGATTCGTCGCGGGGACGGCCCGTCTGCGCCAGTATCGCCTGGTCGACTTCGTGGTAGTAGGCGACCGCGGACGGCTTGCGCTTGTCGGCGCGCTCGCCGAAAGTGCCGTCGGCATCGGGCGTCTCGGTCGGCACGGTGTCGGTGTAGGCGGTGTCGATCTCGTGGGTGAGCACCGTCGGGATGTGCTGGGCGAAGGCCAGCGCGCCGAGCACGGCGAGCACCATCGCGACCGTGCGCACCGGCGTCGACTCGTCGAGGACGCGGTAGATCATCCCGGCGCCCTCGACGAACCCGAACACGCCCGCCGCCGCGAGCACGGCCAGCAGCACCGGTTCGAGGCGGAACGACAGCAGCGTGGTGCCCGCCGCGGTGGCCGCCATCGACAGCAGCGTCCACAGATAGATGGCCACGACGCCGATCCCCAGCGCCTGCGCCCGCCGTGACGACCCGGCCCGCACCACCAGCCAGACCAGGCCGAGCAGGCACAGCGCACCACGCAAGGAGAACTCCAGCATCGGGAACGCCAGCTCCGCGCCCGACTGTGGCAGGTAGTGGAACGCGTTGCCGGAGGGCAACTTCGCGCCCGACAGCATCTTCAGCAGATACGGCGCCCACACCACCAGCGCGAGCACACCCGCGATCGCGCCGATCGCGACCAGCTTGACCAGCGGCCCGATGGCGGCCCGCCACGGCGCGGGACCGGCGACCGCGCGCGCCCCGCCCACACGCGGCCGCTGCTCGGCGCGCCGCTGATACACGGCCGCACCGGCGGCCACCACCGCCATCAGCACCACGGTGAACGCCGCGATCGCCAGGTACAGCGTGTAGAAGCAGGCGGCGACGCCGAGGAGGAGCCCGGTGCCGAGCACCGCGCCCCAACCGCCGCTCGACCGGTGCAGCGCGCCCCAGGCCAGCACCAGCACCGGCGGGATGAACACGACGAGCACCGCGCCGTAGGCCTCGGGGGAGGCGTAGGCCAGCGTCATCGCCGTCACGGCGGCCGCGGCGCCCACCGCCAGGTCGGCGCGCACCAGCTGCGCCCACAGCACCAGCGCCACCACGGCGGCGATCGCGAGCATCCCGATCGCGTAGGGCTTGAACACTTCCCAGCCGTCCATGCCGAGCAGGTTGCCGACGCGGCCGCCGATCCAGAACCACCCGGCCGGATAGAACGGCGGCAGATCCACGTAGGTCATGTCGCGCAGCGCCGCGCTGTCGGTGAGCCGGGTCAGGTACTCGGTGCGGAACTCCTGGTCCACCGAGACGCCGAACAGATACAGCTTGGTCGCCGCCAGCGGCATCCCGAGCGTGACGGTGACGAAGCTCGAAATACCCACCCAGGAAGCGAGTTTCGCGACCACCGGCCACTTGCGCAGCCGGATCAGCAGCACCGAGACCACCAGCAGGGCAACCGCGACGACCTGGCCGACGGTGGTCAGCGCGCGAGTCACGTTGGAGGAGTTGAACGCAGGCCACTGCACCGCTGAAAAGGCATACAGGCCGATCACGGCCACGACGAGCGCCACCAGCGCCGCCGCCACGCCCTCGGCGAACCCTGACCCGATCCTGCGCCCCGCCCGCACCTCATCGTTGGTCGTCATCGGCGCGCAATCCTCCGGCTCCACTCGGCTCCACGGTCCGGGCCAGCCTAGTGGAGTCGGCCCGCTCAGTCGGTGTCCGCCGATGCCGGATCCGGACGTCCGAGCGGGCCGGTTCGGCGAACGAGAACTGCCGCACCATCTGTGGATGATGCGGCAGTTCAGGACAGGCAGGCGATCAGATCGGCAGC
This sequence comes from Nocardia neocaledoniensis, assembly GCF_029868625.1. GTDB lineage: Bacteria > Actinomycetota > Actinomycetes > Mycobacteriales > Mycobacteriaceae > Nocardia > Nocardia neocaledoniensis_A. Next base: position 10,221 of record NZ_JARWOJ010000250.1, read on the forward strand.
TTGCGGAAGATCGGGCGCGGCACGTGGCGCAGCGCCGACATCAGGAAGCGGGCCTCGCCGGGCGCCCACACGATCTCGGTGCCCTTCTCCGACGCGGCGACGGCCAGCCGGGCCACGTCCTCGGGATCGACCGTGAGCGGGGCTTCCTTGGATCCGGTGGCCTCCCAGTGCGCCTTGGTCGCCGAGGTGCGCACCTGCATCGGCCGCACCACCGTGACGCGCGGGCCGTGCGGCCGCAGCGCCTCGCCGAGGCCGAGGTAGAACCCGTCGAGCCCGGCCTTGGTCGAGCCGTAGACGAAGTTGGAGCGACGCACCCGCTCGCCGGCCACCGAGGACATGACGATGAACCGCCCGTGCCCCTGCGCCTTGAACTTCTCGCCGACGAGCACACCCACCGACACACCGGCGGTGTAGTTGATCCCGACGGTCATGACCGCCTTGCGCTGGTTCTGCCACAGCTCCTCGGCGTCGCCGAGCACACCGAACGCCACGATCGCGACGTCGATGTCACCGGCGGCGAACGCGGCGTCGACGACCTTCGGATGCGATTCGGTGTCGAGCGCGTCGAAGTCGATGACGTCGACCTGGGTCGCGCCAGCGGCCTTCAGCTTGGTGACGGCGCCCTCGAGCAGCGGATCGCCGGGCAGGTTCGCCAGCACGATCCGGGCCGGGCTCTTGGCCAGGTACTCGGCGCAGATCGCGAGCCCGATCTCGGACGTGCCGCCGAACAGCAGAATGGTCTGCGGGTTGCCAACTGCGTTGATCACTGGAGCTCCAGCCTCCTGGCCATATCGGACATGAACACGCCGGTCGGGTCGACGCTGCGGCGGACCTTGATCCACTCGTCGATCCGCGGATACATCTTGTGGAAGGTCTCGGCCGAGGTGCGCGAGTCCTTCGCGGTGTAGAGCCGCCCGCCGAACTCGAGCACGCGCCGGTCCAGATCGGTGACGAACTCGTTGAGCCCGCGCGAGATCGGGAAGTCGACGCAGATGTTCCAGCCCTCCATCGGGAAGCTCAACGGAGCCTGATTACCCGGGCCGAACAGCTTGAACACATTCAGGAACGAGTAGAACCCGGAGCCCTGGATGTCGATGATGATCCGCTTGAACTCCTCCACCGACTCCGGCGGCACCACGAACTGGTACTGCAGGAAGCCGTTGGAGCCGTAGCCGCGGTTCCACTCGCCGAGCATGTCGAGCGGGTGGTAGAACTGCGTCAGATTCTGGACCTTGCCCCGGTAGGTGCCCGACTTGCGGTACCAGACCTCGCCGATCGGGCCGAAGGTGTACTTGTTCGCCAGGCCGTTGGGGAACACGTCCGGCAGCGTGAAGAAGGTCTTGCCGTTGAACCGCAGCGGGTCCTTCTGCAGCTTCTTGGGCAGCTGGTCGAGCTTGGCCAGGTTGCCGCGCGAGATGGCTGCGCGACCGAGCTTCGGCAGCGGGGCGATGGCGTCGAACCAGGCCGAGCTGTACTCGTACTTGTCCTCGGAGCCGTCGCTGTGGAAGGCGATGGTCTCGTCCAGCGTCGTGGTGACGTCGCCGTCGGCGATGAAGTACGCCGTCTCGGTGGGCGTCATCTCGATGGTCGCGCGCAGGATGATGCCGGTCAGGCCACAGCCGCCGATGGTCGCCCAGAACAGCTCGGGATCCGACTCGGCCGTGATGTGGCGGACCTCGCCGTCGGCGGTGAGCAGGTCCATCGACCGCACGTGGTTGCCGAAGCTGCCCGCGCTGTGATGGTTCTTGCCGTGGATATCGGAGCCGATGGCGCCGCCGATGGTCACCTGGCGGGTGCCGGGTAGCACGGGGACCCAGAGGCCGAACGGCAGCGCGGCCTTCATCAGCTGGTCGAGGTTCACCCCGCCGTCGACGTCGACGAGCCTGCTCGCGGAGTCGATCCGGTGGATCTTGTTCAGCGCGGGCATGTCGATGACCAGCCCGCCCGCGTTCTGCGAGTTGTCGCCGTAGGAGCGGCCGAGCCCACGCGGGATCACGCCGCGGCGCAGGTGCGCCGGCTTGCTGTCGTTGTCCTCGGCGACCATGCGCACGGCCCGGACGATCAACTCGGGATCGCTGGTCGAGAGCACTTCGGCGGAGGTGGGTGCGGTGCGACCCCATCCGGTGAGCGTGCGGGTCCGCGTGGCGAACGCGCCCTGCTCAGCGGGGGTCGTAATGTTCTCGGACATCGGCTAAGAGGCTACATGCATGGCGGGACACGCGACCGGTCTCGTAGTCTTCCTCACGTGTCAGCCCAACCGCATCTGCCGCTTCCCGCCGAGATTCCCCTGGTCGACGAGCCCGGTGGAACCGACGTAGACCTGAAGACGCAGATCGTGCGGTTCACGCTGACCGGCGGTCTCTCGGCGATCGTCGACTACGGCATCTACAGCCTGCTGCTGAACCTGATCGGCCTGCCGGTGAGCCTGGCAAAGGCCGTCGGGTTCGTCTGCGGGACCACCACCGCGTACCTGATCAACCGGCGCTGGACGTTCAAGGCCGAGCCGAGCCGGGCCCGGTTCGTCGCCGTCGTCGTGCTCTACGCGGTGACCTTCGCCGTGCAGATCGGCATCAACGCGGTGCTGTACTTTGCGCTGCCCGAAGAGTGGTGGCGGCAGCCGCTGGCGTTCGTCGTCGCGCAGGGCACCGCCACCGTCATCAACTTCGTCGTTCAGCGCGCGGTGATCTTCAAGATCAAGTAGTCAGCTGGCCTTCGCCGCGGCGGGCGCCGGTTGCTTGCCCGCCTTGACGCCGAAGTAGTCGCCGCCCTTGGCCCTGACGTTGTCGGTGCCCCACTCGCGGCGGTCCCTGGTCACCGGGACCATCTGCGGAATGTGCTTGCGGCAGTGGATGTAGGCCTCTTCCACGTCGACGACCACCCACACCTGTGAGCTCCTGCCGCGTTCGGCGGCGGGCAGTTCGCCGACGGTCTCGCGTAGCTCACTGTCGGCAACCATGCGTGCCTTGCCGTTGATGTGCAGCCCGATGAGGTCGCGCACGAAGTCGATCATGAGGATGCCGACGTGCGGGTTCTCGAGGATGTTGCCGAGGCTGGCCATCACTCCGTTACCTCGATATTCGGGGTACGCAATCGTGCGTTCGTCGATCACGTGCAGAAACCCCGGGGTACCGGCGCGGAAGCTGGCGTCGCATTCGCCGTGCGCGTCGGCGGTGGAGATGAACGCCATGTCCATCCGCCCGACGAAGTCGATCATCGATGGGTTCAGGTAGTCGATCACCTGGTCGTCATAGAAGCGTTCGGCCCTTTCCTCGGTGCCCAACGTCTCTTGGAGTTCGTGTTCTCCGTCGCTGCCGACGTGTCTTCCGGGCATCGGGGCTCCCTCTGCTAGCCGAACCGGGTGATGCGGATCAGTCGCTCGAAACCCCCGCTTGTGACCGCGATCTCGCCCAGTCTAGGGGAGAATCACGAGTCGTGGGGCGTGTCCATTGTTGCGAATGGGATGAAAACCCGGTTTGCGCAGTGGTTTCCAGGGGTGGACTGATCAGGCTGGGACCACCGTCACCGGCACCCCGTTGAACACGGCGGTGCCCGAGATCGCGTCGACCACCGAATCATCGGTCAGCGCATTGGCGTTCACTCCAGCGTGCGCGCTGGCAACCGTCTGGGTGGTGCTCGCGCCGTGGCCCCAACCGTGCGGCAGGCTCACCACGCCGGGCATGATCGTCGGCGTCTGTTCGATCTGCACCGTCAACGAGCCGGCCGCCGAACTGATCTTCGCCAGTTCGCCGAGGCCGAGCCTGCTGGCATCGTCGGGGTGGATCTGCAGCGTGCAGCGGTTGGAGCCGCCGACGAGGCCCGGGATGTTGTGCATCCAGCTGTTGTTGGACCGCAGCTGCCTGCGCCCGATCAGTACCAGCTCCGGCGCCGCCGTCGCGAGCCCGGCGCGCAGCCTCGGCACATCGGCGAGCAGCCGCGCGGGCGCGAGGTCGACATGCTTCGACGCGGTGCGCAGGTTACCGGGCAGACGCGGCTGGAGCGGGCCGAGGTCGATGCCGTGCGGGTTGTCGAGCAGGGTGCGCAGGCTCAGCTCGCCGCCGTTCCACGCGCCGTAGGGTCCGAGCTTGAGCATCAGGTCGATGCGCTGCTCGGTGGTGTCGACACCATCGAGTTCCGCGCGCCGATCGCTCATCCCCGCCTTGTGCAGCAGGCCGGCGATGACCAGCTCGTCGACCATCGCGATCGGGCTCTCCGCGCCGCTGCCGGCGTGCGGCTGTCCGCTGACGGCGGCGGCGAGCCGAGCGAGGACCGCCGATTCGGAGGGGCGCCCGTCGAGCGGGACGAGCGGCGGCGAGTACCGCGCGTAGTTGCGCACCGCGAACTGCAGCAGCGCGAAGTCGAAGTGCGGCGACTGCACCGAGCGCGGCGGCGGCAGGATCACCGACGCGTGCCGCGTCGTCTCGTTCACATACCGGTCGACGCTCACCATGAAGTCGAGCCCGGCCAGGCCGCTGTCGAGGCGGGCGCCGCTGGGCGCGGAGAGCACCGGATTGCCCGCGACGGTGACCAGCGCCTTGATCTGGCCGGGACCGGGCGTCTCGATCTCGTCGGCGAGGGTGGCGACCGGCAGTTCGCCCATCATCTCGGGCAGCTCACGCACCCGGCTGGTCCAGCGGCCGGGCCGGAAGGGCCGGGTGCGCGGAATACCGCCCGCCGCGGCGGTGGCGAACATGGCGCCGCCGGGCCGGTCGAGGTTGCCGGTCAGCGCGTTGATCGCGTCGACCAGCCACTGGTTGAGCGTGCCGAACTCGGCGGTGCAGGTGCCGATGCGGGCGTAGACGGCTGCCGTGGGGGCCGCGGCCAGCTCGCGCGCGAGCGCGCGGATGGTGTCGGCGGGGATGCCGGTGCGCTCGACCACGGCCTCCGGGCTGAACTCCAGGGCGGCGGCGCGCAGCTCGTCGAGCCCGTCGACCTCGACCCGCACGTCGGTCAGTTCCTCGGCGAAGAGCGTGTGGACGATGGCGAACAGCAGGTAGGCGTCGGTGCCGGGCCGGATGAACAGGTGCTCGTCGGCCAGCGCGGCGGTCCTGGTCGCGCGCGGGTCGACGACGACCAGCTTGCCGCCCCTGGCGCGCAGCGCCTTCAACCGGCCGGGGAAGTCCGGCGCTGTGCACAGCGAGCCGTTGGACTCGAGCGGATTGGCGCCGAGCATCAGCAGGTAGTCGGTGCGGTCCAGGTCGGGGACCGGAACGGCCAGTGGGTCGCCGAACATGAGCCCGGCCGCGACCTGCTTGGGCATCTGGTCGGCGGTGCTGGCCGAGTAGATGTGCTTGGTGCTCAGCGCGCGGATCAGCGGGGGCAGGTAGAGCGCGCCCGCGACGGTATGCGCGGTGGGGTTGCCCAGGTAGATCGCGGTGGCGCCGTTGCCGTGGGTGGCGGCGACCTCGGCGAACCTGGTCGCGATCAGGTCGAAGGCCTCGTCCCAGCTCGCGGGCCTGAACTCGGTGCCCTCGCGGATCAGCGGGGTGGTGACCAGGTCGGGATCGTCGTCGAGTTTGCCGAAGCTGGCGCCCTTCGGGCACAGGAAACCCTTGCTGAACGGGTCGTCGCGGTCGCCGCGCACACTGAGCACCCGGTTGTCGTCGTCGAGGGTCAGCGAGAGGCCGCAGACGGCCTCACACAGCGGACAGGTGCGCAGCAGCGATCGCGGAGCCATGTGCCCATCCTCGCGCCGTCGCCGTCGCGCGGGGCGAAAAACGCCGAAAGCTTTCCCGCGCTAAATAGGATCGGAGAATGAATCTCAAACTTGCTACCGGAGCCACCGCGCTCGCCACCGTCGCGCTCACGTTCTTCGCCGGTACCGCGTCCGCCGCGCGCACCGCCGACGCGGTGGGCGGCGCCGACAGCATCACCGTTTCGATCAGCAACACCGACGACGCGTGCTGGTCGGGCACGGTGATGGTGGACGAGATGCTGCAGAGCCCGATCCTGTCCAAGGACAAGCCCTCGGCGGTGCTGGCGAACGTCGAGGCGGGCGATCACCGGGTGCGGGTCCACCTCTACGTCGGCGAGGGCGAGAGCTGCAGCGTGAACACTCCGGCCGTCGAACTGCTGGACAAGACCGTCACCGTGGGCGATGCGGCGGGTAACCCGATCCAGGAACTGCTGGACGCGGGCAGCGCCGCGCTCGGCCTGAAGTAGCGCCGAGGGCCGGTCGGTCCCCGACCGACCGGCCCTGGGTCGCTCCGGTGCCGGAAACGCCGAAAACCCGCGATGGCGACGTCGGGGGCGTCGCTGTCGCGGGTATCGGGGCTGTGGGTGCCTAGCTGGCCAGGGTCAGCGCAGCGCGCTTGCGGCTCGCGGCGGCGCGCACGGCGGCACCGAGGGCGACGACCGGCGGGACCCAGCGGGCCTCGGAGGGCGCGACGCCCCAGGAGGCGCTGCCCGCGGCGAGCTGGGTGGGCGGCAGCGGGATGCTGGCACCGTCGGTGTGCACGACGACGCCGGCCTCGCGCATGGCCTCGATCGCCATGGCGGCCTTGCGGACGCCGGTGACCAGGTGGATCTCGCGACGCTCCTGGCCCGGGATCTCGATCACGGGGCCGGAGAGGTTGTTGGCGCGCAGGAAACGGCGCACCTCGCCCGCCATGTCACCGGTGACCTCGATGGCCGAGACGGCATCGTCGGTGATCAGGCACAGGCCGTTGGCCGTTTCGGCAACCGTCCAACCCCGCGCGGTGTACTCCTGCGCGGCGGCACCCTTCTCGGCGGCCGTGGTTGTGGTCGGAAACGTCGTGCGCACTGTGTTCTCCATTCCCCGAAGAGCTTCGTTCCTGCGTTCATGGGTCGTATCGCCCGGGGGTGGCCGACTCGTTACGCCGTCGACGAAAAATAATCGGGACTGTTTGCTACGTCTCATTTACGCAACCTTCGCTATCGCGGGCTGTGATGTGGTCGGGGTTGGCGTGTGGGCCGAAACCGGGCAGGATTCGGACCATGAGCGAAGCACCGGGATCCACCCCGTCTCCGGACGGGGAACCCGAGGAGTTCGAAGCCGAATCACGCTGGCTCTCTTGGAAAGAGGCCGATGCCAAGCGTCCGGCCCCGCGGGTGGACCAGCACGCCGACGACGACAACAACGCGGACTATTCAGACATTCCACGCGACGCCGGATTCGATGACCCCTTCCGCAGCAGCGGCTCGGCCAAGCAGTGGGCCGCCGAGGTCCTCCGTTCCCTGCTCGACGTGCAATTCCGCAGGCCCGCGACCAGGACGCTGCTGCCGCTGGCCTACATCCTCGGCGTCGTGTCCTTCGGCATCGGCGTCCCGGTCGCCCTCACGGTGCTGATGTGGAAGGCCTCCGCGCTCCTCGGCGTCCTGGCGGCGCTGGTGGCGGTCCCGCTCGGGCTCACCATCGCCGCGTCGGTGCGGCTGATGCTCGAGTTCGCCGACAACGCCGCCAGGCTGGCCGGCCGGGTCGAGCACATCAGCGAGCTGGCCGACGGCCTGTTCCAGGCGCTGTCCGATGTTGCGGAACCGGTGAACCAGCTCTCCGAAGATGTTCGTGCTGTGCAGTTCTGGCGGTTCAGGCGGAAGAAGTAGCGCCGTAGCTCACGGTGTGCCGGAAGTATCTATGTGGTGCGCAATGTCCGATTCATTGTGAAACAATCCGTACGCAGATCCGACGGTTGGGTCGGCTGCGTAGGGCGGTCTCCGAAAAGCGATGGGGGAGACCGGAGTTGGATAACAGGGGGGAAGTATGGCTTCACCACAGGGCGTCACCGGATCGACGATGCCGCGCAGGCAGTTGGGTAGGCACTTACGTGACCTGCGCAATCAGGCGCGGATGACGACGCGGACCGCGGCGGCGCAACTGGAGTGGTCGGAAGCGAAGATCTGGCGGATCGAGACGGGGCAGACGTCGCTGCGCAGCCTCGACGTCGAGGCCATGTGCAAGGTGTACGGCGCACCGGCCGACCTGGTCGAGCCGCTGGCCGCGCTGGCCCGCGAGACCAAGGCCAGGGGCTGGTGGACGGGCTACGGCGACGTGATCCCGGAGGGCTTCGAGGTCTACATCGGCCTCGAGGAGGCGTCGACGGCGCTCTCGATCTACGAGGACGGTCTCGTCCCCGCGCTGCTGCAGACCGAGGACTACACCAGGGCACTGCTCGAGCAGACCGTGCCAGGGCTGACCGAGGCGGAGCTCGAGCGCAGGCTCGCGGTCCGCACGGCCAGGCAGGCGCTGCTCACCCGCGCGGATTCGCCGCTGCGCCTGCATGTCGTGCTCGCCGAGGCGGTGCTGACCAGGCGGATCGGTGACGATCGGGTGCTGGCGGGCCAGCGGGCCCGGCTGCGCGAACTCGCCGATCTCGACACCGTGCGGATCCAGGTGGCGCCGGGCGACACCGGTTACCACGCCGGGCTCGAGTCGGGCCGGTTCGTGATCCTGGATTTCGGCGTCGACGGCTCGCTCGACCGGCCGGAACCGCCGGTGGTCTACGTGGAGACCTTCGCCGGTTCCGCCTACCTGGACAAGCCCGCCGACCACGAGCGGTATCGCGGCGCGTTCACCGATATCTGCGCGGCCGCCGCCGGGGTGCTGTAACTACCAGGAATCGGCGAGCACCGAGCGGTGCGTGGGCAGGGCGTTGTCGTAGACCGCCCTGCCCTTTTCCGTGAGCCGGACGAAGATGGCGCGGCGGTCGGCCGTGCACATGGTGCGTTCGACCAGGCCGTCGCGTTCCAGTCGGGCCACCGCGCGGGAGAGCGCGCTCTGGCTGAGGTAGATGTCGCCGGCCAGTTCGGTCATCCGGTACTTCTCGCAGTCCGCTTCGACCAGGCGATCGAGGGTCTCGAACTCGCTGAGGCCGATGCGGTGTTGGTGCTGAAGCGCCTTCTCCAGTGCGCAGCTCACGGCGGCGTGCCGATCGAGCAGTTGGCGCCACTGGCCGACCAGCTCGGTGGGCGCTTCGTTGCGCCGAGCTGTGGTGGCCGGGTTCGACATGGCCCCATCTTAGTGGCCCCCCCATGTCCATGCAACCGCAATTTATGTGTTGGCATTTAATGCGTGTGCATGTAATGTTCCCCGCATGACTTCGCCAGCAACGCTCTCGGCCGCAGATCAGGCGACCGATCCCACCAGGTGGCCGCTCCGCCTCTGGGGCATGCTGATCACCCTGTGCATCGTTCTGTTCCTCGATGGTCTCGACGTTTCGATGATCGGCGTCGCGCTGCCGTCCATCGGCGCCGAGCTCGCTCTGTCCACCTCCACCCTGCAGTGGCTCGTCAGCGGTTACGTCCTCGGTTACGGCGGCCTGCTGCTGCTCGGCGGCCGCACCGCCGACCTGCTCGGGCGCCGCAAGGTCTTCCTCATCGCCCTGGCCGTCTTCGCCGTCGCCTCGCTGGTCGGTGGCCTGGTCAGCGATCCCACGCTGCTGATCGTCACCCGCTTCATCAAGGGTCTGGCCGCCGCGTTCACCGCGCCGACCGGCCTGTCGATCATCACCACGACCTTCGCCGAGGGGAAAGCGCGCAACAAGGCGCTGTCCATCTACACCGTCTTCGGCGCCGGCGGTTACTCCATGGGTCTGCTGTTCGGCGGCCTGATGACCGGCGTCGGCTGGCGCTGGACCTTCCTGCTGCCGGTCCCGATCGCGCTGGCCGCGCTCGCCGCCGCCTTCGTCCTGGTGCCCAAGGACGGCAAGGCCGAGGAGGGCGGACACGATCTGCTCGGTGCGCTGCTGTCGACGGCGGGCATGTTGCTGCTGGTCTACACCGTGGTCACCGCGCCCGAAGTGGGCTGGGCCTCGGCACGCACGATCGGCTCGTTCGTCGCCGTCGTCGCGCTGTTCGCCGCGTTCGTGATCACCGAGCAGCGGGTCAAGCACCCGCTGGTGCGCCTGGGCATCCTGCGCAAGGTGTCGCTGGTGCGGGCCAGCCTGGCCATCATCGCCGTCGCGGGTTCGTACTTCAGCTGGCAGTTCATCGTCACCCTGTACATGCAGGACTCGCTGGGCTGGTCGCCGCTGAAGCTGGCCATGGCGCTGCTGCCGGTGGGCGTGCTGGTGGTCGGGTCGGCGTTCTTCTCCGACAAGCTGATCGACCGCTTCGGTACCGGGCCGGTCATCGCCGTCACCATGGTCGTGATGGCTGTCGGCTACCTGCTGTTCCTGCGGGTCGACACCGCGCCGGACTACCTGACCGTGCTACTGCCCGCCATCCTGCTGATCGGCATCGGCTGGGTGGGCTTCCCCGCCATCAACGTGCAGGCCACCAGCGGCATCGATGACGACGAGCAGGGCCTGGCGGCCGGCGTGCTGCAGACCTCGATGCAGGTCGGCGCGGCGATCGTGCTCGCGGTGACCACCGCGATCGTCACCTCCGGCGGGCACGGCGCAGGCGCCACCCCGCAGCAGATGCTCGACACCTACCGGCCCGGCCTGGTGTTCGCGGCGGGTGTCACGATCGTCGGCGCGCTGGTCGCCCTGACGGTCTTCCTGCCCCGCCTGACCCGGCCCCGGGTCGACGAGGCGGCCGGTGTCACCGAGGTGCCGGTGAACGGCACCAAGGAGCTCGAGCCGGTCGGCTGATCCGAGCCGGGCAACGAACGGCACCACCCCTTCGAGGGTGGTGCCGTTCGCGCGCGTATCCGACGTGACAACCACGTTTGCGGCGAGGTCACGAGGCCGAAAACCCGCGGCGCCGGCCGCTATAAACAGGGCGCCGCTTCGTCTTTGGCGGAGCGGATGTAGGTGAGCGGGCTGCCGTCGCGGCCGACGGTCGGCCAGTCGATGGCGAGCCGGGGATCGAAAGCGTCCAGGTCACGGTCGAATTCGGGGGTGTACTCGAGCGAGCACAGGTAGGTGACCGTGGAGCGGTCCTCCAGCGAGAGGATGGCGTGGCCGAGGCCCTCGGACAGGAACACCGAGCGGCGGTGCACGTCGTCGAGCAGCACGCTGTCCCAGCGCCCGTAGGTGGGCGAGCCGGGGCGCAGGTCGACGACGACGTCGAGGAACGCGCCACGCACGCAGGTGACGTACTTGGCCTGGCCGGGCGGGTCCTCGGTGTAGTGGATGCCGCGCAGCACGCCCGCCGCCGAGACGGAGGTGTTCACCTGGTGCAGCTCGAACGGGCGCCCGGTGGCCTTCTCGAACTCCGAGGCCTTGAACGATTCACAGAACATGCCGCGGTCGTCGCCGAGTAGTCGCGGCGTCACCTCCCAGGCGCCGGGGATGGCCAGTTCACGGATCTGCATGCCTACCAGTCTTTCCCGCGCGCGATCAGATCCAGCAGGTACCGGCCGTAGCCGGAGCGCACCATCGGTTCGGCCAGCTCGCACAGCTGATCGTCGGTGATCAGTCCGCGGCGCCAGGCCACCTCCTCCGGCACGCCGATCTTGAGTCCCTGGCGTTCCTCGATCGTGCGCACGTAGTTGGCGGCGTCGAGCAGGGAGTCGAAGGTGCCGGTGTCGAGCCAGGCGGTACCGCGGGCGAGCACGTCGACGCTGAGCCTGCCCTGTTCGAGGTAGGCCCGGTTGATGTCGGTGATCTCGTACTCCCCGCGCGCCGACGGCTTCAGCTCGCGGGCGATCTCCACCACGTCGTTGTCGTAGAAGTAGAGGCCGGGGATGGCGTAGTTCGAGCGCGGCACCTTCGGCTTCTCCTCGATGGAGACGGCGCGGCCCTGCTCGAACTCCACCACGCCGTAGGCGGTCGGATCGCCGACCCAGTACGCGAAGACCGCGCCGCCGTCGATGTCGTGGAAACGCTCCAGGCTGGCGCCGAGGCCGGGGCCGTGGAAGATGTTGTCGCCGAGCACGAGGGCGGCGGGTTCGGTGCCGATGTGCTCGGCGCCGAGGACGAAGGCGCGCGCGAGCCCGTCGGGCTCGGGCTGCACCACGTAGCTGATCGAGACGCCGAACTGGCTGCCGTCACCGAGCAGCCTGCCGAACGCGGCGGCATCCTCCGGCGTGGTGATCACCAGAATGTCGTCGATCCCTGCCAACATGAGGGTGGACAACGGGTAGTAGACCATGGGCTTGTCGTAGACCGGGACGAGCTGCTTGCTCACCCCGCGCGTGATGGGGTGCAGCCGCGAACCGGTGCCGCCCGCCAGGATGATTCCGCGCATGGGGGAAGTCTGCCAGTTCCCGCCGTCGCGGAGTCGGGGAGGTTCCGACACGTCGACGAATTGATCACGAAGGTTTCGTGTTCTGGTGTGTCGGGCGATTACAGGTACAGACATGGCGTTCTTCTGATTAGGTGAACGCCGATGTGTGAAACATCACCGTGTTAGATGTCAGCGCCGACATCGGAACCGGCGATACGCTGCCGGTCCGCGGTCGACGCACCAGTGTGAGGTAGGTGCGCGATGGGAGCGACGAAGATCCCCGGACCCGGTGTGGTGGGCTCGATCACCCCCGCTGTCACGGCCAAGAAAGCAGTGAGCAGACCCGATCAGGGCATCATCGTCAACTCCGGCCGAACGAGCACCTCCGCGCGAGTGCTGATGGGCGCCTGCGTCGGCTTCGTCGGACCGCTGCTGCGGACCGTGCCCATCAACCGCACCACCATTCCCGTCGGCGCCCTCGCCGTCGACCTGCTCTCGCGCCTGCGGCCCGAACCGCACGGCATCGAGCGCGAGGGCATCACCATGGACGGCTTCAAGATGGAGATGGTGCGTCCCGCGGGCGGTTCGCGGGCCCTGCGCCACGGCGCGGTGCTGTACATGCACGGCGGTGGCTTCGCCGTCGGCGGGCTGCACTCACACCGCGCGATCGCCGCCGGCATCGCCAGGCGGACGGGGCTCGCGGTGCTCAATGTCGAGTACCGGCAGCTGCCCGGTTCGATCAGCGCGGCGATCGACGACTGCGTCCTCGCCTACCGCTGGCTGCTGCGGCACGGCGCCGATCCGGCCAGGATCACCTTCGCCGGTGACTCCGCGGGCGGCTACCTCACCTTCGCGACCGCGCTGCGCGCGCGGGAGATCGGCCTGCCGCTGCCCGCCGCGCTCGTCGGGCTGAGTCCGCTGCTGGATCTGGATCACGTCGCCAAGGAGGCCTACGTCAACGCGGGCCGCGACGCCTACATCCCGCTGAAGGGTCTGTCCGCGGTCGTGCGGCTGGGTTGCCTCGGCGCGCTCGATCCGGCGATGTCACCGGTCAACGCCGATCTCGCCGGGCTGCCGCCGGTCCTGCTCATCGCCGCCGAGGACGAGGTCCTGCGCTACGACTGCGAGCTGATGGCGCACCGTCTCGCCGCAGCGGGCGTACCGGTGACACTCGAACTGTGGCGCGGTCAGGTGCACGCCTTCATGAGCATCCTGCCGAGCATGCCCGAGAGTCGCGCGGTGCTGGGCCGGGTCGCCAAGTTCGTGCGGGCGGCGCTGGAACCCGCCCAGCGGGCGCACACCGCGTAGGCGCGGCGCCGCCGGAAACGAAGCGAACCCGCTCGGAATGTCCGAGCGGGTTCGTTGTCCTTCGTGTGACCGCGGAATTACTTGGCGGGCGGGGTGAAGGGCTGGTTGATCGTGGTGAAGTACTGGACCGCGGCAGCGATCGCGACCGGGGCGGTCACGAAGATCTGGCCCAGGATGACACCGAGAGCACCGATGGTGGTGGCGCCGACGACGCAGCCCGCGATCGGGCCGGCACCGAAGAGGGCCAGCAGGACACCGGTCGCGACCAGACCGGCGGCGGCACCGGCGATGCAGCCGATGGTGGCGCCGCCGAGGCCGCCGGCGAGGGTGCCGATGGTGGCGCCCATGGAGATGGTGGAGGTCAGACGCGACCAGGCGGCCTGCTCACGCTCGTACTCGGTCTTCCAGGGGGCCTTGTCCTCGTAGGGCAGGGCGACCGGCTTGTAGACGGCCTTGGCCGGGTCCAGCTGCGGGGTCAGCACGGCCTTGTTGCCCGAGATCTCCGCGGCGATCGGGAGCTCGTAATCGTCGAGACGGAACGACAGCGGGGTGCCGGCGACGGTGGTGCCGTTGGCGGCCTTGATCTTGAAGATGCCGTCCTCGACGACCAGGGAGCCGGCGTCGGTGGTGATGACGGACTTGGAACCGTCGACGACCTCGGCGGTGTAGTTGATCGGGGCGGCCTCTTCGGGCGCCTGGGCGTGCGCGGTGCCGGCGGTGACGCCCATGGCAGCGATCAGCAGCGCCGAGGTGGCGGCGAATTTCCTCATCAGCATTTTAGGTAGACCTCGATGTTGGAGCTTTCGGAGGGGACCCGTAGATCAAAATCCCTCGCAGCTAACGCCCGGTGAACCGCCTGTGACCGCTCATTCAAATTCCGTTCACCATAGATACCCCGATCCCAGTGCGGAGTCTGAAACCTGAGCGTTGACCGGGCTTTTTCTCAGGAAACCAAACCCCTGGTCTTAACCTGGCGTGGTACTGAGTGATGGACGTCACAGTATATATCGCGAGATCGTCACAGTTGAAGCGCGGTGCGACAACGGAACTCGGCGGCCTCCTGGCACGGAAGGGACGAATGAGCACGTATCGTTGGCGTGGTGCGAGTGCTCGTAACCGGCGGGGCCGGGTTCATCGGTGCGAATTTCGTCCAGCAGACCGTGGCCACGCGCCCGGACGTTCAGGTGACCGTCCTCGACGCGCTCACCTACGCCGGAAACCGGGCGTCACTGGATTCGGTGGCCGACCGGATCGAATTCGTGCACGGCGACATCGCCGACCTGGACCTGGTCGACAATCTGGTCAGCGGCGTCGACGCGGTGGTGCATTTCGCCGCCGAATCGCACAACGACAACTCCCTGGCCGAACCGTGGCCCTTCGTGCAGACCAATATCGTCGGCACCTACTCGCTGTTGCAGGCCGTGCGCCGCCACGACGTGCGCTACCACCACGTCTCCACCGACGAGGTGTACGGCGATCTCACCCCGGACGACCCGGCCTTCACCGAGCGGACCGCCTACAACCCGTCGAGCCCGTATTCGGCGACCAAGGCGGGCAGCGACCTGCTCGTGCGCGCCTGGACCCGTTCGTTCGGCGTCCGCGCGACACTGTCGAACTGCTCCAACAATTACGGGCCGTATCAGCACGTCGAGAAATTCATCCCGCGCCAGATCACCAATCTGATCGATGGTGTGCGCCCGCGGCTGTACGGCGCCGGCCACCAGGTGCGCGACTGGATCCACGTCGACGATCACAATCGCGCGGTGTGGGACATTCTCGATCGCGGCCGGATCGGGCAGACCTATCTCATCGGCGCCGACGGTGAACTCGACAATCTCAGTGTCGTGCGGATGATCCTGGAAGCCTTCGACCGCGACCCCGCCGACTTCGACCACGTCACCGATCGCCCCGGTCACGACCAGCGCTACGCCATCGACGCGAGCCTGCTGCGCGCGGAACTCGGCTGGTCACCGCGCTACGCCGACTTCCGGGCCGGCCTGGCCGACACCATCGCCTGGTACCGCGCGAACGAGGACTGGTGGCGGCCCAAGAAGGCCGCCACCGAACGCGCCTACGCCGACGCGGGCGAGCGGACGCTGTAGCCCCCGCACCGTCGTCCCGGCATCAGCCCCAGACGACGGTGTAATACGTCGCGGCCGCGGCGATCAGCGCGAAAAGCGACGCGCAGGTGACGGTGATCGCCGTGCCGCGGGTGGGAACCACGCCCTCGGCGTCGGTGAGCCGCAACGGAACCCAGCGCGCGATCACGGCCAATCCCATGATCGCCAGCGGCACGAAATAACGGCCCTGCACACCGTCGATGATGTAGAAATCGACGGGCGTGAACGACATGTACAGCGTCACGTAGACCATGGCCACGCTCGCCAGTACCGTCAGCGCCACGATCAGGGTGCGTTTGAACGTGGCGGTGGCCTTGTTCATCCGGTCGGCGATACCGAAACTCACCGCGAACGCGATCAGGCACGCCAGCATCGAAATAGCGGGCACGTCCACATACGCGAAACCGAGTTCACCGAAGAACTGGTTGAACCAGCGGTGATCGCGCAGCGCGATGCTCTCACCGAAGGTGTGCACGAATTGCACGGGGTCGCTGAGGATTCCCTTCAGCTGATCGCCGGGGCGCACCTCGTACCACTGGTGCTGCGGCCGCATCAGGCCCATGCCTTCGCCGGTCGCCGACGCGATCTTGGTCCAGGCCAGGAAAAGCGTGCCACCGACCGCGGCGAACACCCACGGAATCAGTTTCAGTTTTCCGGCGAAACCGAGTCGATCGGCGGGCACGACGACAACGAGCATCGCCAGCAGCACATAGGTCGGTTTACTCAGCGGCAGCGCGATCGTCGCGGCGAGCAGCGCGCCGGTTTCCACCGGACGCAGCCGATCGCCCACGAACAGCGCCTTCAGCAACAGCGCCGACACCATGATCGCCAGCGCGTTGGTGAGCGTGTCCGCGGTGACGGTGCCCGCCTGGAACAGCGCGATCGGCAGCACGGCCACGGTGAACACCAGCCACTGGCTGCGCCGTTCCCGCAGCGCGTACAGCCCGAAGCCGACCACCGCCAGGTAGGCCACCAGGCCGGCCAGCCTGGTCAACAGGTACATCCCGCCGACATTCAGGCCGAGCGCCTCACCGAGCCGAATGCCAACGGCGGCGGGCACATACGGCACCGGCGAATAGGCGGCGGTGTTGGTGAACCACATCGGCTTGGTGGCCGAGCTGATCTCGGCGTCGCCGAGCCGGTCGTAGGCGCCGGGGTCGGCGACCATCGCGTCGGGCTCGTCGGGGTTGTCGTTGTAGTCGCGGAAGGCGTAGCCCATCAGCGCGTCCACGCTGACCGGGATGTCGCCGCCATAGGCGACGCCGCGGTCGTCGGCGATGCGCTGCGGGAACACCCCGCCGTGCGCCACCTGGTAGGCGCGGCCGAACTGGGTCAGCTCGTCGTGGCCCCAGAACGGCGGCGTGAGCACGGCGAACAGCGCGCCGAACACGGTCGCGAGCACCGCGAACGCGACGGTGGCCGCGCCCAGCCTGCGGTTCAGCGCGCGCACCGGGGCGAGCACGCGATCCTTGGCGCTCGGCGTGGGTGGAACGGTCTTGCTCGGCTCGACCACGGTGTCGGGCTCGGTCGAAGTCGTCACCTACGGTCTCCGGCGGCGATGTCCTCGGTGACGCCTACGGCGGAATAACGCAGGTAGATCAACCGTGCTGCCTCGTGCCGCGACCGGCGGATGCCGTCGAGGATGAGTCCGGCGGTCCAGGCCAGGCTGCCGAGCAGCACCAGGGTGAACCCGAGGAACAGCGTCGGGAACCGGGCCACCTCGTGGGTGTTGTAGAAGTCGATCACGATCGGCACGGTCAGGATGATCGAGATCAGCCAGGTGATCGTGCCGAACAGGCCGTAGAACGCGACCGGGCGTTCGTGCCGGGCCAGGCCGAGGATCAGGGCCAGGATCTTGGTGCCGTCGCGGTAGGTGCGCAGCTTGGACTCGCTGCCCGCCGGGCGGTCGCGGAAACCGACCTGCACCGCGGTCTGCGGCACCCGCAGGTGCAGCGAATGGACGGTCAGCTCGGTCTCGATCTCGAATTCGCGCGAGACCGCGGGGAAGCTCTTCACGAACCGGCGCGAGAACACCCGGAAGCCGCTGAGCATGTCCTCGACGTTCTCGCCGAACACCTTGCCGACCACGCCGTTGAGCACCTTGTTGCCGGTCTCGTGGCCGGAGCGGTAGGCGCTGGAGTCGCTGTCGTCCTGCTTGCGCACGCCGAGCACGTGGTCGTAGGGGCCCTCGAGCAGTGTCTTGATCATCAGCGGGGCCGCCGACGCCTCGTAGGTGTCGTCACCGTCGATCATCAGGTAGACGTCGGCCTCGATGTCGGCGAAGGCGCGGCGGACCACATTGCCCTTGCCCTTGGTGTTCTCGTAGCGCACGATCGCCCCGGCCTCGCGGGCGCGTTCGGCGGTGCGGTCGGTGCTCAGGTTGTCGTAGACGTAGACGACGATCCCCGGCACGGCGGCCTTCAGGTCGGTGACGACCTTGGCGACCGCGGCCTCTTCGTTGTGGCAGGGGACCACGGCGGCAATGCGAAGCTCGGTGGAGTCCACCCGGGTCAATCCTCGATGTAGGCAGCAATTGGGTCACCGGGAGGGTACCGGATACATGGAGCGCCGGCGCGACCTGCCGCTGCGCGGCGGATCCCTCCTCGAGGTCGGGATGTGGGGGTCGGTACCGTCGGGGCGTGTCGCAGCGAAGTGAGCCGAGTGCTGGATCTTTTGTGTCGAAGGTCTGGACGGCGCTGCGGCAGGGCGCCGCGTTCCTCGTCGTCGGCGCGATCGGGTTCCTCGTCGACGCCGGCACCTACAACCTGCTGGTGTTCTGGGGCGGCGGATTCTCCTTCACCGAGGGGGTGCTCTATCACGCGCCGCTCCCGGCCAAGATCATCGCGATCGCGGTCGCGACGGTGGTCACCTACTTCGGGAACAAGTGGTGGACCTTCGCCCACAAGAAGACCGACAACCCGGGGCGTGAATACCTTTTGTACGCGGTCTTCAACGTCGTCGCGATCGGCCTGCAACTGGGCTGCCTCGGCTTCTCCCGCTATGTGCTCGACCTGTCCAGTCCGCTCTCGGACAACATTTCCGGCACGTTGATCGGCCAGATCGTCGCCGTCGTGTTCCGCTATTGGGCCTATGACAAATTCGTCTTCACCGGCTCTTCGGCTACCGAGGAGCAACACGCGCGGGGTGCGGCGACACCTCACTGACAGCGCGACGTGTCCGGGCGATTGATATTCTCACCCCCGCCCGCCGCGCCGCCTTCTTCACGTGACTGCTTGCGCCGGCGCAGTCGATACCGAGAATTTCGAGGACTTCATGGAGCAGTCGGCTACCCAAGCCGTGACCGAATCGAACGACGCCGCGCCCGCCTCGCTGCGAGGTGAACACGCAGCGCCCGAGCGGTTGGTACTGGCCAGGGGCATCTTCACCGGCCCGTCGGCCCGGGTGAGCGACGACCTGTACGCCGTCGTCAAGGGTGGCGCCGCGGTGCGTGAGCGGCTGTCGCTGCACCTGCCCAAGGGCGCCACCGCGCACACCAACACCTACTTCGGTCGCTTCGCCGCCAGCTACTGGCAGCGCTGGACCACCGTCACCGAGGTGACCGCCACCGCGAACCTGCGGGTGGACGCCAAGGCCAATGTGCGCCTGGTCGCCTCCGACATCGCGGGCCACCGCCGCATCATCGCATCGCTCGTGGCCACCAGCAGCGGCTACGTGAGCCTGACCGCGCCGCTGGACCAGTACGTCGACGGTGGCGCGCTGTGGCTCGAGTTCGACGCGATCGGCGGCGAGCTCGACATCACCGAGCTCGCCTGGACCGCACGGGCGCCGGAGAAGGTGCGTCCGGTCGCGATCGCGATCTGCACCTTCAACCGTGCCGAGGACTGCGCGCACACCGTCGCCGCGCTGGCGTCGGACCCGACGGTGCTCGGCGCCATCGACGCGGTCTACGTCGTCGACCAGGGCACCGACCTGGTCGAGAACCGGCCGCTGTTCCAGCAGGTGCGTCCCGACTTCGGCGACAAGCTGCGCTACATCCGCCAGCCCAACCTGGGCGGCGCAGGCGGCTTCACCCGCGGCCTGTACGAGGTGTCGGCGGCCAACGAGCACGCCGACGTCATCCTGATGGACGACGACATCCTCTGCGAGCCCGAGACCGTGCTGCGGTTGCAGGCCTTCGCCAACCTGACCGTCGAGCCCACCCTGGTCGGCGCGCAGATGCTGTTCCTGCTCAACCCCGACTACCTCAATGTCGGCGCGGAGGAGGTGAAGCTGCACGAGCTCAAGCACGGCCAGAAGGTGCCCAAGGCGCTGCGCAACACCTCCATGCTCAAGAAGAACCAGGAGCGGCGCGTCGACGCGGGCTACAACGCCTGGTGGACCTGCCTGATCCCGGCCGAGGTGGTCGCCAAGATCGGCCTGCCGGTGCCGATCTTCTTCCAGTGGGACGACGTGGAGTACGGCATCCGCGCGCGCGAGCACGGGTTCGTCACCGTCACGCTCCCCAACGCGGCCGTCTGGCACGCCGACTTCTACTGGAAGGACTACGACGACTGGGCGCGCTACTTCTCCACCCGTAACTCGCTCATCGTCGGCGCCCTGCACACCGATCTCGATGGCAAGGCCATCACCAAGGACTTCTTCCGCTACATCGCCGAGCACCTCGTCGGCATGCAGTACGGCCTGGTGCACACCACCCTGCAGGGCATCGAGGACTTCATGAAGGGCCCGAAGGTGCTGCGCGACGGCGGCATCGACGCCCTCGCCGCCGCCCGTGGCACCCGCGGCGACTACCCGGAGACCATCAAGCACCCCGCCGCGACCCCGCCGGTGAACTCCGCCGACATCCAGGTCCGCCGGGCCAGCGGTGAGCCCAGCCGGATCACCCTGGTGCTGATCAAGCGCGCGATCACGCAGTGGACCGGGCGCACCCAGCACGGGCTCATCGGCGTCACCCGGGAGGACGCGCACTGGTGGCACGTCGGCCTGTTCGACCACGTGGTCGTCACCGACGCCTCGCAGTCCGGTGTGCGGGTACGCCGCCGCGACAAGGCCCGTGCCCGGGCCCTGCTCATCCGCACCTACCGCACGCTGCGCAAGCTCCGCAAGGAACTGCCCGCGCTGCAGGCCGAGTACCGCGCCGCCGTCCCCGAGCTCACCAGCCGGGAGAACTGGGCCAGGCTCTACGGCATCGACCCCAGCTGAGCCCGATCACCGCACGCCGCCCCGGGATACAATAAGGGGCGGCGGTTTTTGGGTGCCCCCGCCACCCCCGGCAGCCCCGCCCGGGAAGGGGGCAAAAAAAGAGGAAAACCAATGCCAAATAGCCCCAC
>NZ_JARWOJ010000251.1 GCF_029868625.1 Nocardia neocaledoniensis
GCTACCCGAGGTGCACGGTGACGTGGCGGCCGCGCTCGCCGGCGCGGTCGGCGCGCTCGACGCCTCGTACCTGACGGTGCACGGTCCGCCCGGCACCGGCACCAGATACGGTGCGACCGAACGTTTCACGAACTCCATCGACCCGTCCGCGGCCTGCGCGGCCCGCCCCCCCCCCCCCCCGCCCGGGGGGGCGCCGCGGCGGGCCCCGCCCGGGCCGGGGCCGCGGCGGGCCCCCCCCCCCCCCCCCCCCCCCCCCCCGCGGCCAGGATGGACCGCGCCAGCACCTTCGGGCGCGAGTTCGGCAGGCGGGTGGCCGACCAGCCGTTTTGGTCGATTGCCCGGTCGTCGGCTATCGTATGAGCCGCGCGGTTCACGCAGGTGGATCGTTGCTCTGGCCCCGTCGTCTAGCGGCCTAGGACGCCGCCCTCTCAAGGCGGTAGCGCGGGTTCAAATCCCGTCGGGGCTACACAGGAACTCCCCGGTCTTCGTGACCGGGGAGTTTTTTCATGCCCGGCAGCATGCGACATATTGACAGATGTTGCATTCCCCATACACTGAGGGAAATGTTGCACCGGGAGGTGACGTGACCGAGCAGACCGCACTGGGCAAACGACTCGACGACCTCGCCGCGCGCCCCGACGCGATCACCGCCTTCAAGGCCGCCCGCTCGGGGTTCCTGGCGGGCCGCAGGCTGGAGATGAAGGAGCTCGCCGACGAGCTCGGCGTCAACCGCGCGACGCTGTTCCGCTGGGTCGGTGGCCGCGACGAACTGCTGGCCGAGGTGATCTGGTCGGTCGCCGAACCCACCCTGCGCCGCGCCGTCGCCGCGAACACCGACCGGGGCGCGCGCCGCATCGCCGGCGTCCTCGGCGATTTCGCGCAAGCGGTCAACACCTCCGATGCCTTCCGCCAGTTCCTGCGCCGCGAACCCGAACGCGCGCTGCGGCTGCTCACCACCCAGGCCGGCTCGATGCAGCGCCGCTTCGTCGCGTTCATCGCCGACCTGATCACCGCCGAGATCGCGGCGGGCACCCTCGATCCGCCGCTGCCGGTGCCGGAAGGGGCCCTGCTGCTGGCGCGGATCACCGAGACCTTCATCTACGCCGATGTGATCAGCGGCGAGGAACCCGACGCGGCCAAGGTCGTCCAAGCGTCGCTGGTTCTGCTGGGCGAACGGCCCGAACGGTAGAAACCGAAAGGAAACCCATGCAGCGCACCATCTACTCCGAGGACCACGAGGCCTTCCGCGCCTCGGTCGCCGAATTCGTCAAGCGCTCGATCGAGCCGAATGCCGAGCGGTTCGCCGAGGAGCGCGCCATCGACCGCGAAACCTGGCTGGCGGCGGGCGAACTCGGCTACCTCGGGCTCGGCGTGCCGGAGGAGTTCGGTGGCAGCGACGCCGGCGACTACCGGTTCGCCGCGGTGCTCGGCGAGGAACTGGCCAAGGCGAGCGCGGCGCTGTCGTCCTCCTTCGGCATCCACTACGACGTGTGCGCGCCCTACCTGGTGGAGCTGACCACCGACGAGCAGAAGCGGCGCTGGCTACCCAAGTTCTGCACCGGTGAGATCGTCACCGCGATCGGCATGACCGAGCCCTCGGGCGGTTCGGATCTGGCCGCGCTCAAGACCACCGCGGTTCGCGACGGCGACGATTGGATCGTCAACGGCTCGAAGACGTTCATCACCAACGGTTTCAACGCCGACCTGGTGATCGTCGCCGCCCGCACCAGCCCCGAGAAGAAGGCCAAGGGCATCACCCTGTTCGCGGTCGAGAACGGGATGGAGGGCTTCACCCGGGGCCGCAAGCTCGACAAGGTGGGCCAGCCCGAATCCGACACCGCCGAACTGTTCTTCGACAATGTCCGCGTCCCGGACGCCAACCGGATCGGTGAGGTCGACCGCGGCTTCATCGCGATGATGGAGCGCCTGCCGCAGGAGCGCATCGGCGCCGCCATCTCCAATACCGCCCACGCCGCGGCGATCCTGGAGGAGACGCTGGCCTATGCCAAGGAGCGCAAGGCCTTCGGCCAGCAGATCGGCAGCTTCCAGTACAACAAGTTCCTCTTCGCCGAGCTGGTCACGAAACTCGAAGTGACGCAGGCGTTCGTCGATCAGGGCATCGCTGCGCACGCCGAGGGCAAGCTCTCCGCGGTCGACGCGGCCAAGGCCAAGTGGTGGTCGGCGCAGGTGCAGAACGAGGTGCTCGACGCGTGCGTGCAGCTGCACGGCGGCTACGGCTACATGCGCGAATACCGGGTCGCGCGCGCGTGGATGGACGCCAGGGTCACCAAGATCTGGGCAGGCTCCAACGAGATCATGAAGGAACTCATCGGCCGCGACCTCGGCCTGTGACGTAGGTGCGTTGGGGGGGGCGGGGCGCCACACCCCCCGGCCCGGGCCCCCGGGGCGGGGGGGGGGGGGGGGGTTTCGCGGGCGGCCCCCCACGCACCTACGTCACAGGCCGAGGTCGCGGCCGATGAGTTCCTTCATGATCTCGTTGGAGCCTGCCCAGATCTTGG
>NZ_JARWOJ010000252.1 GCF_029868625.1 Nocardia neocaledoniensis
GGGGGGGTTTCTCCGTACGTGTGGTCGTTGCGTGGGCCGGGGTGGGTCCCCCCCCTTTTGGCCCCCCCCTCCCCCCCCCCCCCTCCCCCCCGGGGGCTTAATCCCCCCCCCACCCCCCCCGGGCCCCACCCGCCCCGCGGCCGCGGACACCGGCCGCCGCGGGTCCCACGCCCTGCGCTGGTGGGTGCTTGCCGTCCTCGGCATCGCCCAGCTGATGGTCGTGCTCGACGCGACGATCGTGAACATCGCGCTGCCCGCCGCCCAGGCCGACCTCGGTTTCGGTGACGCCGACCGGCAGTGGGTCATCACCGGCTACGCGCTGGCCTTCGGCAGCTTGCTGCTGCTCGGTGGCAGGCTGAGCGACCTGTTCGGTCGCCGCAACACCTTCATCATCGGCCTGGTCGGCTTCGCGGTGGCCTCCGCCATCGGCGGCGCGGCCACGACCTTCGAGATGCTGGTCGCGGCCCGCGTCGGCCAGGGCGTCTTCGGCGCGCTGCTCGCTCCCGCCGCGCTCTCGCTGCTGACGGTCACCTTCACCGAACCCGGTGAACGCGCCAAGGCCTTCGGCATCTTCGGTGCCGTCGCCGGCGCCGGTGGCGCGATCGGCCTGCTGCTCGGTGGCGCGCTCACCGAGTGGGCCTCGTGGCGCTGGGCGATGTACGTCAACCTGATCTTCGCCGCCGTCGCCCTCGTCGGCGCGGTGCTGCTGCTGGCCAAGCACACCACCTCGGCCGCGCGACCCAAGCTGGACTGGCCCGGCACCATCACGGTCACCGCCGCGCTCTTCGGCATCGTCTACGGGTTCTCCCAGGCCGAGACCGAGGGCTGGACCGCGCCGTCCACCCTGGCGTTCCTGATCGGCGGCGCCGTGCTGCTCGCGGCGTTCGGGTGGATCGAGACCAGGGCCGGGCATCCGCTGCTGCCGCTGCGCATCATCACCGACCGCACCCGCGGCGCTGCCTACCTGACCGTGTTCATCATGGGCATCGGCATGTTCGCGATCTTCCTGTTCCTCACCTACTACATGCAGCTGACCCTGGAATACACGCCGATCATCACCGGCGTCGCCTTCCTGCCGATGGTCGCGGGCATGGTGATCTCCTCGACCACCGCGCCCTCGCTGCTGCTGCCGAAGGTCGGACCCAAGGTCGTCATCAGCGGTGGCTTCCTCGTCGCCGCGGCGGGCATGCTCTGGCTGACCCGCATCGGCCTCGACACCGGCTACGTCACGCACATCCTGCCCGCGCTGGTGCTGCTCGGCCTCGGTCTCGGTGGCGCCATGTCGGTGGCCTTCCAGGGCTCGACCGCCGGTGTGCAGCACGAGGACGCCGGCGTCGCCTCGGCGATGGTCAACACCAGCCAGCAGGTCGGCGGTTCCATCGGCACCGCGCTGCTGAGCACCATCGCGGCCTCGGCGATGACCGACTACGTGTCCTCGCACCAGCCCGGCCCGCTGACCATGGCCCAGGGCGCGATCGAGAGCTACACCACCAGCTTCTGGTGGGCGACAGCCACATTCGTTCTCGGCGCGATCGTGATCGGCGTGCTCATGCCGAACACGGTGCCCGCCCCGGCCGAAGGGGAGCCGGTGCTCGCGCACTGATCGACGAGCCGAGTGGGCCGCCCCCAACCAACGGGACGGCGGCCGCGGGGGGGGGGGCGGGGGGCCCCCGCCGGGGGGGGGCCGTGGGCGCCCCTGGGGGCGTGGGGGCGGTGGTAGGGGGCGGGGGGCTGGGTCGCGGCGCCGGGGGGGGGGTGGCCCGCGGCCCGCACGACCGGGATGTGGG
>NZ_JARWOJ010000253.1 GCF_029868625.1 Nocardia neocaledoniensis
GGGGGCGCCCCCCCCCCCCCCCCCGGCCCCGGGGCGGCCCCCCCGCCCCCCGGCGGGGGGGCGGCTCGGGGGTGAGGGCCACCCCGGCTACGACCGTTGCCATCGACTCGCTGCCACGCCCGGGTACGACGAGCGTGGCAGCGGGCCGCAGCACTCGGTACGCGAGGCGCCGGAACCGGTCGGTCCGGCCCACTGCGCGCCGCCGATGCGGGCCGAACCGGAGGCCCTGGAACGACGGCTACTCGACGACCCGCACTTGCTCGACGACATCGCCGAGGCCGTCGGCGGGCCTTTCCATGTACTGTTCCCCGATCGGGTCGCGGTGAACGTCAACGCTTTTCAGGAAGCATTCCGCGCGGCGGGTGTCGACGGGTTCGTCTACTTCGGCAAGAAGGCGAACAAGGCGGCCTGCGTGGCGCGGGTCTGCGCCGAGAGCGGTGCGGGGATCGATGTCGCCAGCACCGGTGAGCTGATCGCCGCGCTGTCCCAGGGGGTGCGCGGCGAGGACGTGATGGTCACCGGGCCCGCTAAGTCCGACGAACTGTTGTGGCTGGCGGCCCGGCACGACGCCCTCATCGCGATCGACGCGCTCGACGAACTGGATCGGCTCACTCGGATCGGCGACCACCAGGGTGCGGCCGGTCGGCCCGTTCGCGTTCTGTTGCGGGTTCAGTCGTCCGGATCGACGAGCCGATTCGGTCTCGACCAGGGCGAACTGGCGCAGGCGGTGC
This sequence comes from Nocardia neocaledoniensis, assembly GCF_029868625.1. Lineage (GTDB taxonomy): Bacteria > Actinomycetota > Actinomycetes > Mycobacteriales > Mycobacteriaceae > Nocardia > Nocardia neocaledoniensis_A. Next base: position 732 of record NZ_JARWOJ010000253.1, read on the forward strand.
GATCGGTGTCCCCCGGCGGGCCTGTCCTGCTGGCGGGCTTCAGTTTCCACCTCTCGGGCTACGCGGCGACGGCGCGTAGCGAGATGGCCGCCGCGCTGGTCGAGCACTGCCTGCGGGCGCGCGCGGACGGCCACCCCGCGGACACGATCTCGATCGGCGGCGGTTTCGGCGTCGACTACGTCGACGCGCAGTCCTGGGCTCGGTTCCGGGACAACCTGAGCGAGAAGTGGTTCCACGGCACCGCGCCCGGCGACGGCTACTACCCTTACCACTTCCCGGTTCCGGGCGCCGCCATGCTCACCGCGATCCTGGAACACAACAGCCTCGCGGAAGTATCTCGTAGCAACGGAATCCGGCTCGTGGTCGAGCCCGGCCGCGCCCTGCTCGACCGGGTGGGCAGCTCGGTGTTCCGGGTGCAGGGCGTGAAGACCCGGACCGCGCACGGCGAACCGTACGACATCCTCACCGTCGACGGCACCAGCCTGAGCCTGTCGGAACAGTGGTTCGACAGCGAGTACCTACCCGATCCGACCCTCTGGCCGCCCCGACCCGGGCAGCCGACCCCGACCTGTGTCGGCGCCACCACCTGCCTGGAATCCGACCTGCTGAGCAGGCGGCGGATCCCGCTGCCGCGGCGGGCCCGCGTCGGAGATCTGCTCGTCTACCCGAACACCGCCGGGTATCAGATGGACTCCAACGAGTCCCCGTTCCACGAACTCCCGCTGCCGCCCAAGGTCGTGCTCCGCGAGCGCGGCGACCGGCTGCGCTGGACCCTCGACGCCACCGCCCGCTGATCCCCCCGAACTCCCGATGGAGGAACACCCCATGGCTCTCGTCACGCGCGTGACGGATCTGATCGGCCGCACCCCGCTGTTCGAACTCGCCGTCACCGACTCCGGCACCCGGTTGCTGCTCAAGCTCGAACAGTTCAACCCCACCGGCGCCGCCAAGATCAGAATGGCCCGCTCGATGGTGCTCGACGCGGAGCGGCGGGGTTTGCTGCGCGATGGCGGGCATATCATCGAGTCGACGTCCGGGAACACCGGACTCGGCTTGGCGGTGGTCGCGGCCGAACGTGGCTATCGATTCACCGCCGTGGTCGACAACCACGCCTGTAAGGACAAACTGCGCGCGATGAAGGCCATGGGCACCGACCTGGTGTTCGTCGCCGACGACGGTGACGACGAGCTGGCCACCTCGGCACGGGAGGATCTCGCCGAGGCGATGGCGGCCGCCCGCGACGACGCCTACTTCACCGAGCAGCACAACAACGACGCCAACGCCGTCGGTTACTACGCGGTGGCCGAGGAGTTGCTCGCCGACGTCGAGCGGGTCGACATCCTGCTCTCGGCGGTCGGCACCGGCGGCTCCCTGTTCGGCACCGCGACCCGGTTGCGCGAACTCGGCCTGCCCGCCCGGGTGATCGGCGTCGAGCCGGTCGGCTCGATCGCCTTCGGCGGCGAGGGCGGCCCGTACTGGCAGTCCGGCACCGGCACCCCGCCCGGCGCGACCATCGGCACCGCCGTCGACTACTCCCAGCTCGACGAGGGTGTGAAGGTGAGCGATGTCGACGCCTTCGCCACCGCGCGCGCCGTCGCCAGGACACACGGTCTGCTGATCGGTGGCTCGGCGGGCGGTTCGGTGCACAATGCCTTGACGCGGCTCGAGGAGTTCCCGGCCGGGTCGACCGTGGTCACCATCGTGTGCGACGGTGGCGAGAAGTATCTCGACACCGTGTTCGACGACGACTGGATGACCGCGCGCGACCTGCTCGACCCCGCCGCCGAATACGAGATCACCACGCTGCTGCGCCGCTATTCGCCGCAGCGGCGCACCGACGAACTGATGGAGGTCAGGTGAGCGCGAACGCGCGCCACACGAACAGCCGCCCGCGCCGCCGCCGCGGAGCGAGCGGATGAGCGGCACCAGGGCCGACAGCACCGCGCTGGCCAGGCTGGCGACGCCGATCGCGCTGACCCAGCTGGCCCAGATCGCGGTCTCGACCACCAACCTCGCCCTGATGGGCACCCTCGGCGTAGCCGAGGTCGCGGCGGGCGGGTTGGCGCTGGTGCTGTTCAACCAGATCCGCACGATGTGCGTCGGGTTGATCACCGGCACCGGCAACCAGATCGCCGGGGCGCTCGGCGCGGCCGGTAAGCGCGGCGACTCGGCCGACGACGAGGTGCGCGGCGTGGTCCGCGCGGCCTTCGTCATCGCGACCATCGCCGGTCTGCTCGGTGGGGCCGTGCTGATCGGGCTCGGCTGGGCGCTGGCCTGGCTCGGCCAGGACATGGCTGTGCTCGAGCTCGCCCGGCCCATGATGATCGCCCTCGCGCCCGGTCTGCTGCCGTGCCTGTGGTTCCAGGTGCTGCGGCAGTACACCGTCGGGATGCAGCGGCCGCAGGCGCTGCTCCTCGTGACGCTGGGCTCGGTGGCGTTGAACCTGGTGCTGGCGCTCACCTTCATCCACGGCTGGGCCGGCCTGCCCGCGTGCGGGCTCACCGGTGTCGGCATCGCGACCTCGCTGGTCTTCCTCATCACCTTCGGCGTGTTCTGGGTGATGGTCCGCCGCGACGAGCAGCTCGGCCGCACGCTGCCCGCGACACCGTGGCCGGTGCGCTGGTCGCTCGTGCGCGAGGAACTGCGCCTCGGCACCCCGATCGCGCTCACCTACGGGTCCGAAGCGGGCATGTTCTCCGTGCTCGCGCTGGTGATGGGCAGCTTCGGGCCCGCGGCGCTGGCCGCGCACAACGTGGTCTACCAGATCATCTACATCGTGTTCCAGGTGGCGATCGGCATCTCGCACGGTGCGTCGATCCTGGTCAGTCACGCGGTCTCGCGCGACGAGTACGGGCACGCCAGGAACCTGGCCTGGGTGGCGCTGCGGCATGCGGGCATCGTCGCGGCCGTCACCGGCGTGGTCTACGTGGCCGCGCCGGATCTGGTGCTCGCGCCGTTCCTCGACTCCGGCGACACCGACACCATCGCGATCGCCCACACCCTGCTGCTGATCGGCATCGTGCTCCAGTTCTTCGACGCCGCGCAGAACATCGGCACTGGCCTGCTGCGTGGACTCAAGGAGACCTCGGCGGGCTTCCGCCTGTCGCTGGTCGGCTACTGGGGCGTCGGCCTGCCCGCGGCCCTGCTGTTCGCGTTCCCCCTCGGGCTCGAGGCGGCGGGCGTGTGGTGGGGCCTCACCGCCGGCCTGGCCACCACCGCGCTCCTCATGCTCCGCAAGTACTTCGCCCTGCTCACCGCGGCGAGCGCGACACCGACAGTCCGGGTGCCCGCCACCCAGTCGCACTGACGAGAAAGCCCCGGCTCCGAGTGGAACCGGGGCTTTGTCGTGTCCGCCTCAGATATTGACGCCGTAGTCCCTGGCGATGCCGGCCAGGCCGGAGGCGTAGCCCTGGCCGATGGCGCGGAACTTCCACTCGTTGTTGTGCCGGTACAGCTCGCCGAAGACCATCGCGGTCTCGGTGGACGCGTCCTCGGACAGGTCGTAGCGCGCCAGCTCGACCCCGGTGTTGGCGTCGGTGACGCGGATGTAGGCGTTGCGGATCTGGCCGAAGGACTGGCCGCGGGCCTGCGCGTCGTGGATCGACACCGGGAAGAAGATGTTGGTGATCGTCGGCGGCGTGGCCGCGAGGTCGACATTGATCACCTCGTCGTCGCCGTCACCCGCGCCGGTGAGGTTGTCACCGGTGTGCTCGATGGTGCCTTCCGGCGAGCGCAGGTTGTTGTAGAAGACGAAGTGCTGGTCGGAGAGCACCTTCAGGTTGGCACCGGTCGCCAGCGCGCTGGCGTCGAGGTCGTGATCGGCGCCGGTCGTGGTGCGCACGTCCCAGCCGAGACCCACGGCCACCTTGGTGAGATTGTCGGTCTGCTTCGACAGCGAGACGTTGCCGCCCTTGGCGAGGGTGACGGTCATGTGTTCAGTTTCCTTTCTCAGCCCAGGAGCGCAGCGTCTCGACCCGGCCTTCGAGCGCGCGCAGTTCGGTTTCGTCGAGCACCGTACGCTGGATTCCGCGATCGACGGCGAAGGCGGATTGCCGGTGATCGTCGATGACGTCCACGTCCAGCTGCACCGCGGTGTAATCCTGCGCGTCGGGCATCTGCTCGGCGATCACCTTCGCCCGGCCCCGCGCGCAGAGCGCGACATTGCCGCCACCCAGGATCAGCAGCGCCACCTCGGGCTGCGCCCGCAACCGGGCCAGCGAGCCGCGATCGGACTTCAGGCTGATCAGGATGCGCCGGTCGCCCGCGCGCACCGGCCACGACACCGGGATGGCGTGCGGGGCCGGATCGGTCGTCACCAGCACCGCGATGGTCTCCTGTGGCCACACCGGCAACACGTCGAGCTCGGGATGATCAGTCATGTTCGCCTGCCCTGCCGGATCGACTTCTGTTGCCATCTACCTCACCTCGACGATCGTCGGACATCATGCGCCCGCCGTCGGACGGCGGGCCCACCCCCGAGTCTAAAGCGGTGTGCCACTTACCCGCTGGCTCGCGCCCAGATCTCAGCAAGGTCTCAGCCGCCCGCCGATGATTAGCTGACCGTTAACCAATAGGTGCGCCACTCCTGCGCCGACAACGGGAGACGCTCGCCACGTACGTTTTCCGCCGCGTCTTCGGCCGCCCGGATCGCGGCGGCGAAGTCCAGGGTCGCCTTGCGGAGCCGCTCCTCGGCCGAATCCGGTCCACCGAGCTCGATCACGCGCAGTGCGTCGGGAATCAGGTCTTCCGGCAGCCCGGCGCGCGCACTGCGCGAGCGGACCTTCTCGGCCAGGGCGAGGGCGGGTTGCGCCATCGCGATGCCGTCCAGGCACGAGCGGCGCGACTTCTCGGCGGATTTGCGCTCCTCCCAAGCCTTTTCCTGCGCGGCGATCTTGTCGGCCACCGAGGTGCCTGCGGGCAGGTCGGCGGCGATGAGGTGTGGGCTGCGGTGCACGAGCTTGTCCACCAGGGTCGCCGCCACCTCCTCGACGGTGAATTCGCCTGCCGCCTCGGCGATCCTGGAGTGGAACAGCACCTGCAGCAGCAGGTCGCCGAGCTCCTCCTTGATGGTTTCGTAGTCGCCGGCCTGGATGGCGTCGAGCAGCTCGTAGGTCTCCTCGAGCAGGTACGGGCGCAGCGAATCGTGGGTCTGGGTGGTCTCCCAGCCGCCGAAATTCCACAGCCGGTCCATCACCTCGACCGCGCCGGCCAGGCCCGCGGCGACCACGGCGGTATCGCGCGCCTCGCTCATCAGACCGGCGTCGCTTCCGTGGCCACCGAGAGGTCCACCAGCCCTTGCGGTTTGCCGTCCAGCGCGAGCAGCAGGTCGGCGACGAACTGCAGCACGGCGACATCGCGGACCCGGTCGGCGCCGACGCTGTCGGTGACCCGGGGCAGCGGCAGCTGCACCAGTCCGCTCGCGGCGCGATAGGTGGCGCTGGGGTAGAGCCGCTTGAGCCGCAGCTGCTTGGAATCGGGCAGCGTCAGCGGGGCGAGCTTGAGTGTCGTTCCGGTGACCACGATCTCGGACACGTCGTAGGACCGGGCGAGCAGGCGCAGCTTGGCCACCGACACCAGGCGGCCCACCTCCACCGGCAGCGGCCCGTAGCGGTCGACGAGCTCCTCCACCACCGCGGCCAGCTCGCCGTCGTCGTGGGCGGCGGCCAGCTTGCGGTAGGCCTCGAGCCGCAGCCGGTCGCTGGCGATGTAATCGGGCGGAATGTGCGCGTCCACCGGCAGGTCGATGCGCACCTCCTTGGTCTCCTCGGTGACGATCGGCTTGCCGTCGGCCGCCGCCCGATACGCCTCGACGGCCTCGCCCACCAGCCGCACGTACAGGTCGAACCCGACCCCCGCGACATGGCCGGACTGCTCGGCACCGAGCACATTGCCCGCGCCGCGGATCTCGAGGTCCTTCATGGCCACGGCCATCCCGGCGCCGAGATCGGAGTTCTGGGCGATGGTGGCCAGCCGGTCGTAGGCGGTCTCGGTGAGCGGCTTCTCCGGCGGATACAGGAAGTAGGCGTAGCCGCGCTCGCGCGAGCGGCCGACGCGGCCACGCAACTGGTGCAGCTGCGACAGCCCGAGCGAGTCGGCACGTTCCACGATCAGGGTGTTGGCGTTGGAGATGTCGAGACCGGTCTCGATGATCGTCGTGCACACCAGCACGTCGTACTCGCGCTCCCAGAAGCCCTGCACGGTGCGCTCGAGCTGGTCCTCGTTCATCTGACCGTGCGCGACCACCACCCGGGCCTCGGGCACCAGGTCGCGAATCCGCTTGGCGGCCTTGTCGATCGAGGACACCCGGTTGTGCACGTAGAACACCTGACCGTCGCGCATCAGCTCGCGGCGGATGGCGGCGGTGACCTGCTTGTCGTTGTAGGCGCCCACATAGGTGAGCACCGGGTGGCGCTCCTCGGGCGGGGTGAGGATGGTCGACATCTCGCGGATGCCCGCCAGGCTCATCTCCAGGGTGCGCGGAATCGGGGTGGCCGACATGGTGAGCACGTCGACGTGCGTGCGCAACGCCTTGATGTGCTCCTTGTGCTCCACGCCGAAGCGCTGTTCCTCGTCGACCACGACCAGGCCGAGATCCTTCCAGCGCACCCCGGTCTGCAGCAGACGGTGGGTACCGACCACGATGTCGACGGAGCCGTCGGCCATCCCGGCCATGATCTCTTTGGACTCGGCCGCGTCGGTGAACCGCGACAGTCCCTTCACCGTCACCGGGAAACCGGCGACCCGCTCGGTGAAGGTCTGCAGATGCTGCTGGGCCAGCAGGGTGGTCGGCACCAGCACGACGACCTGCTTGCCGTCCTGCACGGCCTTGAACGCGGCGCGCACGGCGATCTCGGTCTTGCCGTAGCCGACGTCGCCGCAGACCACGCGGTCCATCGGGACGGCCTTCTCCATGTCGGCCTTGACCTCGGTGATGGCGGTCATCTGGTCGACGGTCTCGGTGAACGCGAAGGCGTCCTCCATCTCCTGCTGCCACGGGGTGTCCGGGGCGAAGGCGTGGCCGGGCGCGGCCTGACGGGCGGCGTAGAGCTGTACCAGCTCGCCCGCGATCTCACGAACGGCCTTGCGCGCCTTGCGTTTCGTATTCGCCCAGTCGGAGCCGCCGAGCTTGGACAGGCTGGGCAGTTCACCGCCGACATAGCGGGAGAGCTGGTCCAGCGACTCCATCGGCACGAACAGCCGGTCGCCGGGCTGGCCGCGCTTGCTCGGCGCGTACTCGATCACCAGGTACTCACGGCGGGCACCGCCGACGGTGCGCTCGATCATCTCCACGAAGCGGCCGATGCCGTGCTGATCGTGCACCACCATGTCGCCCGCGGACAGGGCCAGCGGGTCGACCTGGTTGCGGCGCTTGGCGGGCAGCCGCTTGCCCTCGGTCGGCGCGGTGACCCGGTTGCCGGTGAGGTCGGATTCGGCGACGACGACCAACCCGGCGTCGTCGAAGACCAAGCCGTCGTGCAGGGAACCGCAGAGCACGCCGACCACACCCGCCTCTGGCACGGCTCCCGCGTCGAGCGCCGCGGCGGGCACTTCGGCGTCGGCGAGCCGTTCCAGCACGCGCTGGGCCGTACCGTGGCCGGTGACGACGACGACCGCGCGCCCGCCGGTCGCGACGTGCGCGCGCAGCGAGGCGAAGATGGTGGCGACCAGCTCCTCGGACCCGCGCGCGGTGGGACCGGCCAGCACCGGCAGGTTCACCTCCACGGGATCGCCGGAGCTGAGCGGGCTCAGCGTCCACCACGGCAGCCCGAGTTCGTCGGCGCTGGTGTGCAATTCGGGCAGGTTGCGGTAGCCGGAGGCGGCCAGGTCGAGACCGTGCGCGCCCAGCGGCGCGTCGCTGCCGAACGACGCGGCGGTCCAGGATGCCTCGAGGAACTCCTCGCCGGTGCGCACGAGATCGGCGGCGCGCGTGCGGATCTTCTCCGGATCGCACAGCAGCAGATGCGTGCCCGCGGGCAGCGCCTCGGTGAGCAGACTCAGTTTGCCGGGGGCGAGGACCGGCAGCAGGGCTTCCATGCCGTCGACGGGGATGCCCTCGGCGATCTTGTCCAGCATCTCGACCAGGGCGGCGTCGGCCGCGTTGTCGGCGGCCACGGCGGCGGCACGTTCGCGGACCGGCTCGGTGAGCAGCAGCTCGCGGCACGGCGGCGCGACGACGGTCTCAACGGTCTGCTCACCCAGCGAGCGCTGATCGGCCACCGAGAACGGGCGCAGTTCGGTGACCTCGTCGCCCCAGAACTCCACGCGCACCGGATGATCGGCGGTCGGCGGGAACAGGTCGAGGATGCCGCCGCGCACCGCGAACTCGCCGCGCTTGCCGACCATGTCGACCCGCGTGTACGCGAATTCGACCAGGCGGGCGAGCAATTCGTCGAAGTCGGATTCCGCGCCGACCCGCAGCACGATGGGTTCGATGTCGCCGAGACCGGCCGTCATCGGCTGCATCAGCGAGCGCACGGTGGTGACCACCACCCGCAGCGGCTCCGGATACACCGGGTCTTCGGGGTGGGCCAGCCTGCGCAGCACTTCGAGCCTGCGGCCGACGGTGTCGGCACCGGGCGAGAGCCGCTCGTGCGGCAGCGTCTCCCAGGACGGGAACTGCGCGACCGAAGGGCCGAGCATCTCGGTCAGCTCGATCGTCAGATCGTCGGCCTCGCGCCCGGTGGCGGTGACGACGACCAGCGGCTGCTGCGCGGCGATGGTCTGGGCGACGAACGGCCGGACCGCCGAGGGAGCGACCAGCTCCACCCCGGACTTGCCGACCAGGTCGGCAACCGTCCGCAGCGCGGCGTCACCCCCAGCCGCCTCGGCCAGACCGGCGAGCGGAGGACGAAGGGAGGACATGAACGCTCCTGATACGCAGACGGGATGTTCCGCGTCGAAGTCTAATCACCGGCTCCGACACGTCTCCGCACGCCTCCTTCCCCACCTCAGGGCGGCGATCCCGGCCGAGCACGCGTACCGTCGAGGTCGTGAGTCTGGCTCAGCGGGAACGCCACGCCCTGGTGGCGACGATGATCGAAGCGGGGCCCTCGGCGCCCACGCTGTGCGGTACCTGGACGGTGCACGACCTGGCCGCGCACCTGGTGGTGCGGGAACGCCGCCCCGACGCCTCGCTGGGCATCCTGGTCAAGCCGCTGGCCGGGTACCTGGAAGCCGCGCAGGACAAGATCGCGCAGCGGCCCTTCGCCGAGCTCGCAGAGCAGGTCCGCACCGGTCCGCCGTGGTGGTCACCGCTGCGTCCGGTCGACGCGGTCGTCAATCTCACCGAGATGTTCATCCACCACGAGGACGTCCGCCGGGCCGAACCCGGTTGGACACCACGGGAATTGGCGCCCGCCGACGAGGCGCGACTGTGGTCGGCGCTGCGCAAGGTGGCGCGGGCCGCCTACCGCAAGGCGCCCGTCGCCATCGAGCTGGCGAACCCGGCGGGCGAACGGATCACCGCCCATCGCGGGGCGGGCGACCCGGTGGTGCTCACCGGCAAGCCGTCGGAGCTGCTGCTGCACGCGTTCGGGCGCGACGAGGTGCGGATCGAGACGAGCGGCGCCGACGCCGACGTGCGCGCCGTGCTCGCCACCGACCGCAGCGTCTGACCGGCTAGACCACGTAGCGGCGCAGGCGCCGCGCGGCGAACTCGCGGAAGTACGACAGCTTCTCCGTCGGCACGATCGAGGGCAGCAGGAAATACCAGGCGCGTTCCATCCTGGCGGCCATCTCCTCGATCGACTCGGTGCCCACGGCCACGATGTGCACGCCCGCGGTGAGCTCGTGCAGCAGCAGGCCGACCACCTCGGGATCGAGGTCGGCGTGCAGATCGCCCTGCGCGATGGCCCGCTCCGCCAGCAACCGGTACGTCTCGCTCCACACCTTGGCGATGTTGTCGCCCTGGGCGCCGCGATAGTCGCCGATCTGGTGGTTGAGCTTGAGCATCGCCCCGACCATCGGATCGTTCATCGACAGGTCGGCCACCACGTAGGTGATGCCGATGCACGCCTCCAGCGCCGGTACCCGGGAATCGAAGAATCCCTGGCACGAGCCGACGAGGCGCTCATTACCCTGATCGACCACCGCCCGCGCCAGCTCCTCCTTGGAGCCGAAGTGAAAGTACAAGGCGCCCTTGGTCACATTGGACTGCGCGATGATTTCGCTGAGGCTCGCGTTGGCGTAGCCCAAACGGAGAAAGACATCGGCAGCGCCTGCGAGAACCGAGTCGCGGGTGATCTCCGCGCGCGCTTGCCTAGCCATCAGATCCGCCTGTCATCCAAAATCCAGCCATCCTGAAGTAGACCGACATCGAAGAAGTTTGATCGACATACCGCCCGGCAGCACCCAAAAGGATGGGTGAACCGTACCACCAGGCCGACGCACGGCAGCCGAATCCTGGATTCGCCGAGGCAGCGGACGCTATCGCCCGGTTACCCCGCCGACGCGCCCGACTGCCCGGTATTCCATTCGGAGCTGAGCCCCGGTTCGGCTTCCAAGTGGCTCAATCCGTTCCAGCACAGATTCACCAGATGCGCCGCGACCACTTCTTTCGGCGGCGTCCGCTCGTCGAGCCACCACGTCGCCGCGGTCGACACCATGCCGACGAGCGCCTGCGCGTAGAGCGGCGCGAGGCTGGGGTCCAGATCACGGCGCGCGAAATCGCCGGCGAGCAGATGCGCGACCTGGTTGACGGCCTCGTTGAGCAGGCTGGAGTACCGTCCGTCGGCGTTCACGGCGGGCTGGTCGCGGACCAGGATCCGGAAGCCGTCGGTGCGCTCCTCGATGTAGGTGAGCAGCGCCAGCGCCACCTGCTCTAGCCGCACCCGCGAGCGATTGCGGGTGAGCGAGGAGGTGATCATGTCCAGCAGCATCGACATCTCGCGGTCGACGACCACCGCGTAGAGGCCCTCCTTGCCGCCGAAGTGCTCGTAGACCACCGGCTTGGAGACCTGGGCGCGCTGCGCGATCTCCTCGATCGATGTCGCGTCATACCCCCGCTCGGCGAACAACGCGCGACCGATCTCGATCAGCTGCTGCCGCCGCTGCGTACCCGTCATCCTCGGCCTACTGGTCCGCCCGGACTCCGTAGACGACATGTAGTCCCCCGCCTCTCCACGATTCGGTTCACGAGATCTGTACGTGCGTTCCAGAAGGCTAACAACGGGCCCTGACGGCGGCCGCGACAGGCAGCGGCAAGATTCGCCGCTTCGGTGGATCGTGTGCGAGGATCATGGCCGTGCCGTAGCACAGTGGTGGGCTCTGACGGCCCACTGGTGTGGCGATCCGCCGTAGTGTAATGGCAGCACCTCTGATTTTGGTTCAGATAGTTCAGGTTCGAGTCCTGGCGGCGGAGCACACGGACACACAGTGACGTATCGTCGGCCCGCACCATCACCGACCGAACCCGCCACAGCACACTCGCTGACAGGCAGCCGAGGGAGATCCATGCCACCGCAGACCGCCGTCGTCGTTCTCGCAGCAGGTGCTGGGACGCGAATGCGGTCGAAGACTCCGAAAGTGCTGCATCCCCTAGCGGGCCGGTCGATGCTCTCGCACGCGCTGCACGCCGCCGCGGAGATCGACCCGACGCACCTGATCACCGTGGTCGGCCACGACCGCGAGAAGGTCACCGCCGCGGTCGGCGAGGTCGGCAAGGAACTCGGTCGCGAGATCGTCTGCGCGGTCCAGGAGGAGCAGCTCGGTACCGGCCACGCCGTGCAGTGCGCACTCGGCTCGGTGCCCGCGGACTTCGACGGCGACCTGCTCGTCACCTCGGCCGATGTGCCGCTGCTCGACGGGCACACCCTCTCGGCCCTGCTCGACGAGCACCGCAGCTACTCCGAGCGGCCCGCCGTCACCGTGCTGACCTTCGTCCCCGACGACGCCAACGGCTACGGCCGGATCGTGCGCGACGCCGACGGCCAGGTCGCCGAGATCGTCGAGCACGCCGACGCCACCCCGGCCCAGGCCAAGATCAAAGAGGTCAACTCCGGCGTCTACGCCTTCGACGCCTCGGTGCTGCGCACCATGATCGGGCGGCTGTCCACCGCCAACGCCCAGCACGAGCTCTACCTCACCGATGTGCTGCGGCTGGCCCGCGAGGCCGGGCATCCGGTGCACGGCGCGCGGCTGGTCGACTCCAACAAGGTGACCGGCGTCAACGACCGGGTGCAGCTGTCCCAGGCGGGCGCCACCCTCAACCGGTACATCCTGGAGCGGCACATGCGCGCCGGGGTCACCATCATCGACCCGGCGACGACCTGGATCGACGCGACCGTGCGGATCGACCGCGACGCCGTGCTGCGGCCGGGCACCCAGCTGTTCGGCGAGACCCACATCGGCGAGGACGCGGAGGTGGGACCCGACACCACGCTCACCGACGTGGTGGTCGGCGCCGGCGCGAGCGTCGTCCGCACGCACGGTGAGCGCGCCGAGATCGGTGACGGCGCCACCATCGGCCCGTTCAGTTACCTGCGGCCCGGCACCGTCGTCGGCGACGAGGGCAAACTCGGCGCTTTCGTCGAAACCAAGAACGCGACGATCGGCGCGCACTCGAAGGTTCCGCACCTGACCTATGTCGGTGACGCGACGATCGGCGAGCACAGCAACATCGGCGCTTCCAGCGTTTTCGTCAACTATGACGGTGTGAACAAGCACCACACCGTGGTCGGTTCCCATGTGCGGACCGGTAGCGACACCATGTTCATCGCCCCGGTCACCGTGGGTGACGGCGCCTACACCGGGGCGGGTACTGTACTGCGTAGGAGCGTTCCACCGGGGGCACTGGCGGTGTCAGGTGGGCCACAGCGCATCATTGAGAACTGGGTGCAGCGTTACCGTCCAGGAACCGCTGCGGCGCGCGCGGCGGCGGACGCCATCGCGGCAAACGAGACGTCTGATCAGACAATCGAGCAAAAGGATGGCAACCAGCAGTGACCGCGTTCTCGATCGACAACCAGAAGAACTTGATGCTCTTCGCCGGCCGGTCACATCCCGAGCTGGCCGAGCAGGTCGCCAAGGAACTGGACGTCGACATCACCCCGCAGACCGCGCGTGACTTCGCCAACGGCGAGATCTTCGTGCGGTTCGAGGAGTCGGTGCGCGGTTCCGACGCCTTCGTGCTGCAGAGCTTCCCGGCGCCGCTGAACCAGTGGCTGATGGAACAGCTCATCATGATCGACGCGCTCAAGCGCGGTTCGGCCAAGCGCATCACCGCCGTGCTGCCGTTCTACCCGTACGCGCGCCAGGACAAGAAGCACCGCGGCCGCGAGCCCATCTCCGCCCGCCTCGTCGCCGACCTGCTCAAGACCGCGGGCGCCGACCGCATCATCACCGTCGACCTGCACACCGATCAGATCCAGGGCTTCTTCGACGGCCCGGTCGATCACATGCACGCGCTGGTGCAGCTCTCGGAGTACATCCGCACCAACTACCCCTCGGACAACCTGGCCGTGGTCTCCCCCGACGCGGGCCGCGTGAAGGTCGCCGAGAAGTGGGCCGACTCGCTGGGCGGCACCCCGCTGGCGTTCATCCACAAGACCCGCGACCCGCTGGTGCCCAACCAGGTGAAGTCCAACCGCGTCGTCGGTGACGTCGAAGGCCGCACCTGCGTGCTGATCGACGACATGATCGACACCGGTGGCACCATCGCCGGCGCGGTGAAGGTCCTCAAGGAGGCCGGCGCCGGTGACGTCATCATCGCCGCCACCCACGGTGTGCTGAGCGACCCGGCCGCCGAGCGGCTGGCCAACTGTGGCGCCAGGGAAGTGGTCATCACCAACACCCTGCCGATCAGCGAGGAGAAGAAGTTCCCCACGCTGACCGTGCTGTCCATCGCGCCGCTGCTGGCGCGCACCATCCGCGAGGTCTTCGAGAACGGCTCGGTCACCGGCCTGTTCAACGGCAACGCGTGAGCTGACATTCGCACGGAACGGCCCCTCGGCAGCAGCTGAGGGGCCGTTTCTGGTCCGCGGGGCCCGGTCGTGGTAGTCATGGAAGCCAGGGCATCGGAGGGGGACACCATGGACAACGAACCGGAACAGCGGGTCGAGCTGGGCAAGAACCGGCCACAGGACGCGCCCGCGCCGGTGCAGCAGACGCAGAAGATGTGGACCGACGATCTGCCGCCGCGTGAGCTGCCGCCGCCGGTCGAGCCGCCTGCCGCGCCCCAGCCGGGTCCGGCCCGGGCCGAAGCGCCGTGGGCCGGGATCGAGCGTCCCGCGCCGCCGGTCGAGCTGCCGCCGTATCCGCCGCCGCCACCCGCGTATCCGCCCGTCTATCCGGTCGCGGGCCCGATGGCATACGGGGCGCCACGCTACCCGGGGCCGGTCCCCCACCCGCCCGGCCCGCAGCCGCGGTACGGCTACGCCGACAACACCCCGATCATGTCGATCCTGAGCTTCTGCTGTGTCGCGGCCTCGGTCCTCGGCGGGGCGATGCTGTGTGGCCTGCCGGTCCTGTTCACCGCGCCGACCGGGATCGTGCTCGGCGTCATCGGCCACCACAAGGGTGAGCAGATGGGCAAATGGGCGGCGATCGCCAATGCCGTCGTCGCGGCGCTGGCCGCGGTGGTGGTCGTCGCGTTCATCGCCCTGTTCAACATCGAGTAGGTGACACCGGGCGATACTGGACGCGTCGCCCGATCACGCACAGAGAGGTCCGATGGACACCTTCCCTGGTTTTCCGCTCGCCGCGCTCGACTTCTACGAGGACCTGGAAGCCGACAACTCGAAGGCCTTCTGGACCGCGCACAAGCGCACCTACGACGAGGCGGTGCGCGCGCCGATGGCCGCGCTGGCCGCCGAACTCGAGCCGGAGTTCGGCCAGGCCAAGATCTTTCGGCCGTACCGCGACGTGCGGTTCTCCGCGGACAAGACGCCGTACAAGAACCATCAGGGCGCGGTGGCCGGTACGGCGCCCGGGGTCGGCTGGTACGTGCAGATCGGCGCGGCCGGCCTGTTCGTCGCCGGCGGCTGCTACATGATGACGCCCGCGGCCCTGGCGACCCTGCGGGCCACGATCGACGACGACGTGCGCGGCGCCGAACTCGAGGCGATCCTCGCCGAGACCACCGCGGCCGGATACACCATCGGCGGCGACCGGCTCAAGACCAAACCCAAGGGCTACCCGGCCGACCATCCGCGCATCGATCTGCTGCGCCACAAGTCGCTCACCGCGAGCCGCGAGTTCGGCGCACCCGACTGGCTCACCACCCCCGCGGCGGCCGCCGAGGTCCGGCGGGCGTGGTCGGAGCTGCGGCCGCTCGTGGAGTGGTTCACCGCCGTCCTGGGCGGAGTCGACTGAGCGCTGGCGTTGCGTTCGTGACGGACCACGAATGGAGGCCGATACTGGGGTCATGAGCCGTGAACCGCTGGACATGGACATGGGCGATGACGATCAGGCCGACGACATCGTCGAATACGAGCGGTACGTCGAGGACCCGCCCGCGGACTACGTGATCCGCAATCACGAGGCGGACGACGACGGCTTCCTCGGCATCACCGAGGAGACCGGCGAGGAGTGGACCGAACGCGGTGCCGCCCGCGAGGCCGTCGCGGAGGACGAGCGGCCCGCCGAGGTCTCCGCCGTGCGGGTGGTCGGCGACGACAGGGTCGACGGCGACCTCTACGACAACGACACCGCCGAAGAGGGCGACGAAGACCTCATCGACGGCGAATACCTCGCCGACGAACTCGACGGATAACGCTCAGCGACGTTCGGCCAGGACCAGGGCGAAGCGATCGTCCTGGTCGGTCCAGGTGTGCGCCGTCGCGAAGCCCGCGTCGGCCAGCTCGGCGCGCAGACCCTCGGGCCGGAACTTGGCGGAGATCTCGGTGCGCATCTGCTCGCCCTCGGCGAAGTCGACGGTCAGGTCCAGATCGGCGATGGTCGCGGTCATCGGCGCGGTGGCGCGCAGCCGCATCTCGATCCACTCGTTCTCGGCATCCCAGAGGGCGATGTGCTCGAACCGGTCGGGTGCGAAGTCGGCGCCGAGACGGTGGTTGAGCACGTGCAGGACATTGCGGTTGAACTCGGCTGTGACGCCCTGCGCGTCGTCGTAGGCCGGGACGAGCACCGCCGGGTCGATGACCAGACCGGCGCCGAGCAGCAGCAGCTCGCCGGGTTCGAGCACCTCGTGGATCCCGGCGAGGAATTCCGCGCGTTCGGCGGGTACCAGATTGCCGATGGTGCCGCCGAGGAAGGCGATCATCCGGCGGCCGCCGCGGGGCAGATTGTGCAGGGTGTCGGTGAAGTCGCTGACCACGCCGTGCACGCCGAGCTGCGGATACTCGAGTGCGATCTCGGTCGCCGCGCCACGCAGCGCTGACGCCGAGACATCCTGTGGTACATAGGTTTTCAGCGAACCTTCGGCGGTGAGCGCGTCGAGCAGCAGGCGCGTCTTGGCGGCCGAGCCCGATCCGAGTTCGACCAGTACCTCCGGGCGGGCGGCCGCGGCGATCTCGCCGACGACCCGCTGCAGCAGGGCGCGCTCGGTGCGCGTCGGGTAGTACTCGGGCAGTTCGGTGATCCGCTCGAACAGCTCGCTGCCACGCGCGTCGTAGAACCATTTGGGCGGCAGCGACTTCGGCGTGGCGGTGAGACCGGTGCGGGCATCGGCGCGCAGGGCCGCGGCGAGATCGTCGTCGGTGAGGTGGATGTCCAGCAGCGGCGCGGTCATGAACGGACCCTTTCGGTGGTGGGAAGCGCGAGCGCGGTGACGGCGCACCGGCCGGGGCCCGCGATCACCAGCTGGCGATCGTCGACCGGCTGCCAGCGCGGATCGTCGTCGTACGGTTCGGAGGAGAGCACGGTGTAGTCGTCGGCGACCAGCACCGACAGCGAATGCCAGCAGGTGGTGGCCCACAGCTCGGCGCCGTTGCCGAGCAACAGATTCAGGCGCGCGGTCGGCTGATACCGCAGCACGGTGCCGACCAGCAGGCGCAGGGCGTCGGCCGGTGAGCGGACCGGTCCGTCCGGGGTGATCGCCCCGAGCAGACCGCGCAGCAGGACCCACAGCGCGGCGGAGTCGGTCAGCGATTCGGCCCGCAGGAGCGCCGCGGGCGAGCCGAACACCGCTCCGGTGGCGGGAAAATCCTGCCGCCCGGGCGAATTCGGCGGATGACCGCCATCGGTCAGCGCCCCCGCGACACGGTCCGACGCCTGGCCGACCCGGTCGGGCGCCTGGTTGACCCGGTCCTGGTTGATCCGGTCCTGGTTGACCCGGTCAGGCGCCTGGCCGACGCCGTCGCGCGCCTGGCCGACCCCGTCTGGCGCCTGGCCGACCCCGTTGCGCGCCTGGTCGACCCCGTCTGGCGCCTGGCCGACCTCGTTGCGCGCCTGGTCGACCCCCTCGGACACCCGGCCGACCCCGTCGGGCGCACCATTCCGATGCGCCGGCCGGGTGGGCTGGTCCCGTGGCGGTGTCGATTGGTCGAGCGGTCCGCCGCGATCCGGCGACCACGCTGTCGGCGAGCTGCCGGGTTCCTGCCAGGCCGCGACGTCGGCGCCTTGCGAATCGACCGACGCGGCGGTCTCCGGGTCGGTGTGCAGCGGCTCGGCGGGCTGGTCGACGTCGATGTCGTCCGTACCGCGCGGTGCGCTGGGCGATGCGGGGGCGGTGAGGATTTGGTCCAGGTCGGCGAGGACGAGGGGCAGGGTCGTGCGCCAGTCGGGGACGACGCCGTTGTGGCTGAAGGCCCAGTGTTCGTCGATGAACGGGGCGCAGGCGGCTCGCTCGATCGGCATGCCCACCGTCGCCGAGCGCACGGCGGCCAGCACCGACCGGGATTCCAGCTGGCCGAGAACCTCGGCGACCGCCGGGTCGGTCCAGATCGGCGCGGCATTGCGATAACGGGTGGCGGCCTCGCGCGCGCCGTCGATGCCCACCTCGGCGCGGCGCCACCAGGCGACGCCGAAACCGTCGGCATTGATCGTGCCGCCGCGCCGCATCTCCCTGGGCGCCCAGGATTGCGCGTACAGCGAGTGCGGTCCGCGCACGACCAGCTCACCGACCGCGACCGGCGGGCCGACGTACCCCAGATGACGGCACATCAGCCGACCACCCGCCCCCGAGCGTCGACCGCGCGGCCGCCCAGGCACGCCGACCCTCGAGGACCGGCCGCGTGACTGTCGATCGACGTGGGATCGCCCTCGGCACGCGAGGACCTCGCGCGTGGTCGCGGCGTTCCCCTCATCGGATCTCCTCCGGTCGCAGGTCGCGCGCGAGGCGGAAGCCGGCGAAGATCTGCCTGCGGATCGGGTGGTCCCAGTTGCGGAACGTACCCCGGCAGGCCACCTCGTCGGTGCCGAAGGAACCGCCGCGCAGGATGCGATAGTCGCCGCCGAAGAAGACCTCGGAGTACTCGCGGTAGGGGAAGGCGCGGAAGCCCGGGTAGGCCTCGAACCCCGACGAGCACCATTCCCAGACGTCGCCGATGAGCTGGTGGACGCCGGTCGCCGACGCTCCCGCCGGGTAGGCGCCCACATCGGCGGGTTCGAGATGGCGTTGGCCGAGGTTGGCCAGGAGTTCGTCGGGGGTGTCCTCGCCCCAGGGGTAGCGCCGGGACGCACCGGTGGCGGGATCGAAACGGGCGGCCTTCTCCCATTCGGCCTCGGTCGGCAGCCGCTTACCCGCCCAGCGCGCGTAGGCCTCGGCTTCGAACCAGCACACGTGCACGACAGGCTGATTCGGCCGCAGCGGCGCGCGCACGCCGAAGGCGCGGCGGGTCCAGCGCGCGCCGTCGCGCTCCCAGAACTGCGGCGCGACCAAGCCCGCCTCCTGGCGATGCGCCCAGCCACGCTCCGACCACAGCTCGGGACGCTCGTAGCCGCCGTCGTCGATGAAAGCCAGGTACTGCGCGTTGGTCACCGGTGCCACATCGATGGCGAAGCCGGGGACATGCACCGGGTGGGCCGGTCGTTCGTTGTCCAACGCCCAGGGGTCGGCGGAGGTGCCCATCAGGAATTCGCCTGCGGGAATGACGACTTCGCCACCGATCGGCGCGGGCGCGGACGGCGCGGGCGGCGCGGACAACACCGGCGCGCCGAGCCGCAGCTGATGGGTGGCGAGCATGGTCTCGTCGTGCTGCTGCTCGTGCTGGGCGATCATGCCGAACGCGAACCCGTTGTCCACCAGCGGATCACCGGCCAGTTCGCTGGAACCCAGGACATCCCAGACCTTCTCGCGCACGGTGCTGACATACCCGCGCGCCTGCCCGGGGTTCAGCAGCGGCAACGCGGGGCGATTCGCCCTGGCGTGTTTGAACGCGTCGTAGAGCTCGTCGATGTCGGCCCGGACCGCGTCGCGGCCGCCGACATCGCGGACGAGCCACAGCTCTTCCTGATTGCCGATGTGCGCGAGATCCCAGACGAGCGGGCTCATCAGCGGCGAATGCTGGGCGACGAGGTCGTTCTCGTCCACGGCGTCGGTGAGCGCGGTCGTGCGGGCGCGCGCCCGCCCGAGTACCTCGGCGATCCGCTCCCGCATGCGGTCACGATCGCGATGGTCGGTGGCTGGGGGTCGGGTCATGAGTTCAGCTCCGAAAGAGAGTGTGGCCAGGTCGATATCGGCGTGGCCGCCGGAACGAGCGATGGTCGGCGGACAGGTGCTTCGGCGACTCGCCTCGCGATCGGGTCGACGGTGCCCTGGGCCCGCGCCGCGCATGCGCACGGTGTCCGGCGCCGACCCGCCGGCCGCCGATGGGCCGTGCCTCGCCCTCGCCCGTCGGCAGCGCGGCTCGCGTACGCGGTCACGCCGCCCCGCTTCCGTTGTGGCGCGGCTGTGCGCCCGGGGACAGGCCGACGCGACATCGGCGCGCCGCCGCCGCCAATTCCTGTGCGGCGGTGGCCGACCGGGCGTGCTCACTACCCAGCTCGAGCAGATCCGTGGCGACGGAACGCAGCGCCGGGTCGGTGAGCCCGCAGCGGGCGGCGAGCAGCCACTCGCCGGCGACCGGGGCGGCCAGCGCGGTGGCTTCGGCGACGACCGCCGGTGTCGACAGCAGCGCGTCGAACAGGTGGATCGGAGTGGTCCAGGTGTCGCCGGGCTGTGTGTCGAGGTAGCGCACCTCGAGATGCCCGGAGGCGCGGACCGGCGGGAACAGGGTGGTGAGGTGGTAGTCGAGGTCGGCGCGGGTGGGGCGGCGGCCGACCTCGTCGTCGAGGGCGCCGCACAGCCAGTCGGCGAAGGTGGCGCCGGGCGGCGGCGACCAGTCGGCGTCGTGGTCGGTGCAGCGCACGCACAGCAGCGGCACGTCCAGCGCCCAGTGCGCGTAGGCGGTGATCGGATCGGCCCAGTCGGCCACCGGCGGACGGGTCCGCGAGGGGTCGAGCCGCAACCAGGTGCGCATCCGCTGCGACGCCCAGTCGCCCGGCGGCGCGCCGTGCAGCCGGGGCGAGCAGGCGAACGCGGCGATCAGCGCCGGTCCGAGCACGTAGAGGGCCGTCCATCGCGCCCGCACCTCGTCGGCATCGGCGCCCGCGTCGACGCTGACCTGGGTGGCCGCGGTGTTGCACATCATGAGGGTGCCGAACGGGCCGACACCGGCGAACCGACGTTCCATGGCGGCGTAGCGCGGCAGGCGGAGTACTCGTTCGGCGGGGCGATCCGGATCGGACGCGGCGGCACGGATGCCGATTCCGTGGGCGGCGAGCAGGTCCCGCAAACGGGCCGCATCAGCACGCAGGCTCTGCGTCAGCACCGCCGGATCGGCGAACGGGGCGCTGGAAAGTTCTATCTGACCACCGGGTTCGATGGTGACCCTGCTTCCGCCTGGCAGGGCGGCCGCGGCCGAGGCCGGGGCGATCGAGGTGGGCGCGTGGGGGCCGAGGGCCAGCGCCAGCGCCTCGAGGGCTGGGCGCGCGCCGCGTGGATCGGCGGTGAGCCACTCCAGTTCGGCGCCGATCAACGCCGGTGGGCCCAGCTTGAAACAGACGCCGCCGACGTAGGCCTCCGCCGCCGCTCTGGACGACAGTTCGCCCTGGTCGGCGGCGGAATCGGGCCACGAGGAACGTTCGAGGGTGACCGCCATACCAACCTCCGCGTGCTGGGTACCGCCAGGAAATCCGCGTGCTCGTGCAACCGGGTCATTCCAGAGTAGCGACGGGCACCGACAGGAAAAGTGACGAAATGAGGAACAGCTGTGCGCCGGTATCGTCGTCGCCATGATGGATCTCGACGCGATCAGGGCCGCCACGCCGGGCCTCGCGAACGGCCAGGTGTTCCTCGACAGCGCCGGGTCGTCGCTGCCGCCGACCGTCGTCACCGACACCGTGATCGGGCATCTGCGACGGGAAGCGGAGATCGGTGGCTACCGCGCGGCTAACGAGCGTCTCGACGACCTCGCCGCGGTCAAGACCTCCATCGCGCGACTGATCGGCGCGACCGCCGACACGATTGCGCTCAGCGACAGCGCGACCCGGTCATGGGCCGATTTCGCGTATTCGATCCCCCTGCGCCCCGGCGACCGGGTACTCATCTCCGGCGCCGACTACGCCAGCAACGCGATCGCGGCGCTGCAACGCGCCGAGCAGACCGGCGCGGTGGTCGAGCGCATTCCCAGCGACGCCTCGGGGCGCCTGGACACCGACGCGCTCGCGGCCATGCTCGACGACCGCGTCCGCTGGATCTCACTGCAGCACGCGCCGACCAACGGCGGGCTGGTGAACCCGATCGCCGAAGCCACCGGAATCGCCCACGAGGCAGGGGCACTAGTGCTGCTCGACGCCTGTCAATCGATCGGTCAGCTGCCGATCGATGTCGCCGAACTGGGCGTCGACGCGCTCTCGGCCACCGGACGCAAGTGGCTGCGCGGACCGCGCGGCACCGGATTCCTTTACCTCCGCGAAGAATTGGCGCGGACCATGGAACCGGCCAGGCTCGATCTGCACAGCGCCGCCTGGGTGAGCCCGACCGAGTACCGGCTCGCGCCCGACGCCAGCCGTTTCGAATTCTGGGAGTGCGACGTGGCCGCCCGCCTCGGCCTCGGCGCCGCCGTCGACTACCTGCTCGCCCTCGGCCCCGAGGAGGTCTACGCCGGCGTCGCCGCGCGCGCGAACCACCTGCGCAAGACCCTGCCGGAGCTGCCCGGCGTCACGGTGCGCGATCTCGGCACCGAGCACAGCGGCATCGTCTCCTTCACCGTCGACGGCCACGACCCCGTCGACCTGCGCGACCGCCTGGCCGAGCACGCCGTCACGGTCACCGTCAGCCACGCGGGCTCGACCCTGCTCGACATGACCGAACGAGCCCTGCCCGCGATCGTGCGCGCCTCGCCGCACTACTTCGTGAGCACCGACGACCTCGACCGCTTCACCGCCGCGCTCGCCCAGATCACGGGTTAGCCGGTCCGCTGCTCACGGACGCGGGCCAGCGGCTATCGTTGTCGGACCCGGGTGCCTCGGGTCGCCATGTCCACCGGCGACAGCGGCGCCCGGTAGTGGTTCATCGGGCCAGGTCGACGGGATGACCGATCGGCTGATGCGGGAAATCACCGCGGCATCGGGTAGACCATATGTGGACCGCTACGCTGCCACCTTCGTCGCTGAGATCGGCGGGGAACTCGGTGTCAGTCGGGGTTAACGCCGGGTTGGCGGGCGGGGATTTTCTGTTGGGAGAGCAGGGCCGAAACCGATCGTTGGCGTAAAGGGAGTCCGACGTTGAGCAGGTTCACCGACGAAATGTTTGCCACAGCGCTGACCACCCCGCGGGGGCTGGTCACCGGGGAACCGGAGGCGCCGGTGCGGCAGACCTGGGGGGATATCCACCGCACCGCGCGCAGGATGGCGGGTGGTCTCGCGGCCGCCGGGATCGGCCACGGTGACGCGGTGGGCGTGCTCGCCGGGCTGCCCGTGGATATCGCCCCGGCCTGCCAGGCCATCTGGATGCGCGGCGCGTCGATCACGATGCTGCATCAGCCGACACCGCGCACCGATCTCGCGGTCTGGGTGCGCGACACCGAAACCGTGCTCGACATGATCGAGGCGAAGGCGGTGGTGCTCGGCGCGCCGTTCGCCGCGGCCGAACCCGTGCTGATCGAACGCGGGATCACGGTGGTCAAGATCGAAGATCTGCACCACGGCGCCGACACCGACCCGGTGCCGACCGCCGAATCCGATATCGCGCTGCAGCAGTTGACCTCTGGGTCGACCGGATCGCCCAAGGCCGTCCGGATCACCCACGGGAACTTCAACACCAACGCGCACGCGATGTTCAATCGCGTGAAGTTCCAGCTCGACGACGACGTGATGATCAGCTGGCTGCCACTGTTCCACGACATGGGCATGGTCGGGTTCCTCAGCGTACCCATGCAATTCGGCGCCGAAGTGGTGTGCGTGACCCCGCTGGACTTCCTGGCCAGGCCGCTGCTGTGGGCCGAGCTGATCGACAAGTACCGCGGAACCGTCACGGCGGCACCGAACTTCGCCTACTCGCTGCTGGCCAGGCGCTTGCGCCAGGCCGAGCCGGGCTCGATGGACCTGTCGAGCGTGCGCTACATGTGGAACGGCGCCGAACCGGTCGACCCGGACACGATGATCGCGCTCGCGGAGGCCGGCCAGCACTTCGGCCTCAATCCGATGGCGCTCACGCCGGTGTACGGCATGGCCGAAACCACCCTGGCCGTGTCGATTCCGGACCCCGGCCACGGCATGGTGCTCGACATCATCGACGCCGATCTGCTCGAGGCCGTCGGCAAGGCGGTGCCGGTCGCCGAGGACGGGCATCACGGCACACCGCGCCGGCTGCCGACGCTGGGTCACCTGGTCGACGATCTGGAGGGCCGGGTCGTCGACGCCGAACGGCAGCCGCTGCCGGTGCGCACGGTCGGCGTCATCGAATTGCGCGGCCCCGCCGTGACTTCGGGTTACGTGACCGTCGACGGCTTCCTGCCCGCCCAGGACGACGAGGGTTGGCTCGACACCGGCGACATCGGGTACTTCACCGACGCGGGGATGATCGTGGTGTGCGGCCGGATGAAGGACGTCATCATCATGGGCGGCCGCAACATCTACCCCACCGATATCGAGCGGGCCGCGATGCGCGTGGCAGGCGTCCGCCCCGGCAACGCGGTGGCGGTGCGGCTGGACGCGGGTGAGAAGCGCGAAAGCTTCGCCGTGGTCGTGGAATCCAACGATCATCAGGATCCCGACGAGGTGAAGCGGATGGAGCGCGAGATCGTGCACGAGGTGTTCGCCGAGGTCGGCGCCCGCCCGCGCACCGTCGCCATCCTCGGCCCCGGCGCCCTGCCCAAGACGTCGTCGGGCAAGCTGCGCCGCGCGGCCACCGCGGTCCACCTGCGATAGCACCCGAACCCGGCCCGCACGACCCGACCTCGAGGAGGGTCCGCCGCGCAGCGGCGGTGGGGGGCCCCCCCCCCCCCGAGGGGCCGGGTGGGGAGGGGCCCGGGGGGGGGGAACGGGGGGGGGGGGGGGGGGGGGCCCCGGGGGGGGGG
>NZ_JARWOJ010000254.1 GCF_029868625.1 Nocardia neocaledoniensis
TGGCGCGGTGTGGGGGGGGGGCGGGCGGTGGGTGCGGGTTGGGGTGGGGGTGTGGGGCGGCCTGGGGGGGCGCGGGCGGGTCCCGCGCGCGCCGACCACCCGGCGCCCCAGCTCGCCGGCTCGGAGCCGATCGTGAATCGCGTGCAGGAGAGCGGGTTCCATCGCATCGTCGGTACGCCACAGCCCCTGCAGAGCGATCGGCGTTCCCATCCCGCGATGGGTGCGCAGAAAGATCTCGTCGACGACCGTGAGCCGGTCCATCACCGCGGTTCGGGTGTGCCGTGCCTGCCCGCCCCGGCGGCGAAGCGGGCGGCGCCGTCCAGCGCGCCGTCGGACAGCGCCGTCAGCCCGTGCTGGAACTCGATCCGGAGCGCCTCGTCCTCGGGGTGGCCGTGCTGGTCGTAGAGGGCGGCGCGGTCCGAGCGCAGGCAGGTCTGCGGCAGAGCGGCCAGCTGCGCGGCCATTTCCTCGGCGGCGTGGCGAGCCTCGCCGGCGGGGACCACCCGCGTCACCAGGCCCATCTGCAAGGCCTCCGGCGCGCTCACCGCGCGTCCGGTGAGGATCATGTCCAGCGCCCTGCCCTCGCCGACGACGCGCGGCAGCCGCACCGTGCCGCCGTCGATGAGTGGCACGCCCCAGCGGCGGCAGAACACGCCGAAGGTCGCGTCCTGCTCGGCGATGCGCAGATCGCACCACAGCGCCAGTTCCAGCCCGCCCGCCACGGCGTAGCCGGAGACCGCGGCGATCACCGGCTTGGACAGGCGCATGCGGGTGGGGCCCATCGGGCCGTCGCCGTCCACGGTGGCCTGATTGCTGTTCTCGGTGCCGAGCGCCTTCAGGTCGGCGCCCGCGCAGAAGGTGCCGTGCTCGCCCCACAGCACCGCGACCGAGGCCGCCGGGTCGGCGTCGAAGGCGCGGAACGCCTCGACCAGGGCCAGCGCGGTGGGGCCGTCGACGGCGTTGCGGGCCTGCGGGCGGCTCAGGATCACGGTGGTGACCGGGCCCTTGTACTCGACGCGAACCGGATGCGATGGACCGTCAGTCATCCTCCGACCATACGGCCAAGGGCTTGTGTGAAGCAATGAATCAGTGGTTCACTTCTTGCATGGTGTACCGCAGAACACCCGCCGTGCAGGCCCGGCTCGACGCGCAACGCGCGCTGATCGTGCAGGGTGCCACCCGCGTGCTCTCGCGCGCCGGGTTCGCAGGGCTCTCGATGGCCGCGGTGGCCGCCGAAGCGGGCATCGCCACGGGAACGGTCTACAAGCAGTTCGAGAACAAGGCCGAACTGGTGGCCGCCGTCTTCGAGACCGTGGTCGCCCGCGAGGTCGAAGCCGTGCGCGCCGCGGCCATCGACGGCGATGTCGTGCAGCGGGTCACCGCGGCCGTCGAGACCTTCGCGGGGCGTGCCATGAAGAACCCGAAACTGGCCTATGTGCTGCTGGCCGAGCCGGTCGACACGGCCGTCGACGCCCAGCGGCTGGAGTTCCGGCGCGCCTTCGCCGCCGTCTTCGCGACCGCGATCTCGCACGGCATCGCCCAGGGCGCACTGCCCGCCCAGGACGCGGCGCTCAGCGCGGCGGCCCTGGTCGGCTCGATCGGCGAGGTGCTGGTCGGGCCGCTGGTGGCCGCCCCGCACGCCGAGTCCGTCATCCCCGAATTGGTAGCTTTCGCCGTGCGCGCGCTCGGTGCGCGCCCGGAATCGTCGTAGTCGAAGGAGTTTCCGGCCATGCAGACCCACGAAGTGTTCAATCAGGCGCCCCCGCTGGTCCCCTTCGACGCCGCGCGCAACCCCGCGCTGCTCGAGGGCCTGCACCGCGAAGGCGCGGGCTGGGCCGAGGCCGAGGTTCGTGAACTCGGCAGGCTCGCAGGCGATGTCGCCGCGCAGGAATGGGGCAGGCTGGCCAACGAATACCCGCCGGTGCTGCACACCCACGACCGCTGGGGCCACCGGGTAGACGAGGTGGAGTTCCACCCGCACTGGCACGACCTGATGAATGTCGCTGTCGCCCATGGGCTGCACGGCTCGCCGTGGCTGGACGAGCGCCCCGGCGCGCACACCGCGCGCGCCGCCAAGTTCTACACCTGGGGTGTCGCCGACGCCGGGCACATGTGTCCCATCTCGATGACCTACGCCGTGGTGCCCGCCCTGCGGCACAACCCCGAACTCGCCGCCCGCTACGAGCCGCTGCTCGGTTCGCGCACCTACGATTTCGGCCTGCGCGAGCCATCCACCAAGGCCGGCCTGATCGCGGGTATGTCGATGACGGAGAAGCAGGGCGGCTCCGATGTGCGCGCCAACACCACCACCGCCGCGCCGCAGCCGGACGGCTCGTACCGGATCGTCGGGCACAAGTGGTTCACCTCGGCGCCCATGTCGGACATGTTCCTGACGCTGGCCCAGGCGCCAGGCGGGCTGTCGTGCTTCCTGCTGCCGCGGGTGCTGCCCGACGGCACCCGCAACCCGATCCGAATCCAGCGGCTCAAGGACAAGCTGGGCAACAAGTCCAACGCCTCCTCGGAGATCGAGTACGAGAACGCCACCGGCTGGCTGGTCGGCGCCGAGGGCGCGGGCGTGAAGACCATCATCGAGATGGTCAACATGACCCGCCTCGACTGCGTGATCGGCTCGGCCACCAACATGCGGATGGGCGCCGTCGCCGCCGTGCACCACGCCCGGCATCGGAAAGCGTTCGGCGCCGACCTGATCGATCAGCCCGCCATGCGTAACGTGCTGGCCGACCTGGTGATCGAGTCCGATGCCGCGACCACCGTGATGATGCGGCTGGCGGGCGCCACCGACCGGGCGGGCAGCGACCCGGCCGAGGCCGCGCTGCGCCGGATCGCGCTCGCCGTCACCAAGTACTGGGTGTGCAAGCGGGCGCCGATGCACGCCGCCGAAGCGCTGGAATGCCTGGGCGGCAACGGGTATGCCGAGGAGTCGGGCATGCCGCGGCTGTATCGGGAGGCGCCCCTCATGTCGATCTGGGAGGGTTCGGGCAATGTCGCGGCGCTGGACGCGCTGCGCGCCATGGGCCGCCAGCCCGAGAGCGTGGAGGCCTACTTCGCCGAGGTGTCGCTGGCCCGTGGCGCGAACCCGCGCCTGGACGACGCGATCGACCGCGTCGGCAAGGAACTCACCGACCTGTCCGACATCGAGTACCGCGCGCGCCGCGTCGTGGAGCTGATGGCGCTGGTCCTGCAGGGCGCCCAGCTGGTGCGCCACGGCCATCCCGCCGTCGCCGACGCCTTCTGCGCGACCCGCCTCGGCGACGACTGGGGCATCGCCTTCGGCACGCTGCCCGTCGGCGTCGACACCGGCGCGATCGTGGAGCGCGCCTTCGTCGACGTGCGGTAGCGCGGCGGTGCCCTCGCGATCACGCGGCGAGATCACCGTGCCGCCGATGATCCCCAGGGGCATCGCCGCGGCGATTCGCCTGCCGCCGGTCGGTCCGCCTGTCGTGCGCGGCGGTCGTCAGCCGTCGGTCGGCTCCCGCCTGTCTCGTGCGCGGCGCCGGCTGCCTCGGTTCGGCTCGCCTCCTGAACTTCGTGCGGGACCGGCGAACGGCCACGCGACGGTGGGATCGCTAGGGTTGCCCGGGTGACCTCCGACAGCCTCCCGGTGCGTGCGCTCGCCCGGCGGATTCCGGTCGGCCGGGCGCCGGGACAGCGCTTCCTGCTCGGCCTCGCCGGGCCGCCGGGGGCGGGCAAATCGACCCTCGCGCAGCGGCTGTGCGATGAGCTCGCCGCAGCCGGGCGCGCCGCCGCCGTCGCGCCGATGGATGGCTATCACCTGCGCAACGAGATCCTGCGGAAGCGGGGCGCGCTGGAGCGCAAGGGAGAACCCGACACCTTCGACGCGGCGGGATTCGTCGCCGACCTGCGGACGCTGCGGCAGACACCGATCGGCGAGCCGGTCCCGTGGCCGCTGTTCGACCGCGCCATCGACGAGCCCACCGAGGGCGGCGTGATCGTGCGCGACGAACAGATCGTGGTGGTCGAGGGCAACTACCTGCTGCTCACCGATGCCGAGGCGCCCGGGTGGGCCGAGGCGCGCGGCCTGCTCGACGCGTGCTGGTACCTCGACGCCGCACGCGATGTGCTCACCGAGCGGCTGGTCCGCAGGCACATCGTGGGCGGCCGAACCCCGGCCGCCGCCGACGCGAAGGTGCGTGACAGCGACCTGCGCAACGCCGACCTCATCGCCGTGAGCCGGGCACGCGCCGATCTGATCCTGTCGGCGGCGGGAAACGGCTACCGGATCGGCTAGCCCACCGGGCGGATCCTCGGCCGCGGGCCCGTGCGGTGCCGCCGATATGGGTCCCGAGCGGCCGTGACGGACAGCGCGGCGGCACCGGCGCAGCGGACCAATCGGGTCGGTGATCGGCGCGTATGCCCGGAATCCGGCGGCAGGCGGGCAATCATGGACCGATGACGCGAGTTCGGCGGATCGGGGTGCCAGTGCACGCGCTGCGCAACGCCGCGGCGGCGGGGTTCGCGCTGATCCTCTACTACAGCGTGCCGATGGGCGTCTTCTTCGAGCTCGACGCGTGGCCGGGCCGGGTGCTCGGCGTGGTCGGGTTCTTGTGCGGGGTCGCCGGACTGGGCTGGCTCGTCTGGCGGCGGATCGAGTACTTCCTGAAAGCCCCGGCCGGTGCGGGCGGTCGCGTCGACGGGGTGCTGCTCGTGGTGTGCGTCGTCTGTGTGGTCTTCTCGCTGTTCTACTACCGATTGCAGCAGCTGCACCCAGACCAGTTCGAGGGTTTGTCGACGCGCACCGACGCGCTGTACTACACCCTGGTCACGCTGGGCACCGTCGGCTTCGGTGACGTGCACGCGGTGGGGCAGGTCGCCCGGGTCGTGACCATGGTGCAGATCGTGTTCGACCTGGTGGTCATCGGCACTCTGATCAGCATCGTCACGAGCCGGGTGAACACGCGGATCGTGGCCGCCGAGATCAGCGACGATGGGCCCGATACCACCCGATGAGCTCATCGGTCGACGAATCACCCTGCGACACCGGCTGCTCCGGCTCGCTGAGCAGCGGCGCCAGCGCCAGCGCCTGTTGCTTGCCGAGTTCCACACCCCACTGGTCGAAGCTGTCGATGCCCCAGATCGTGCCTTCCACGAACACCTGGTGCTCGTAGAGCGCGATCAGCTGACCCACCGTCGACGGCGTGAGCTCCGGTGCGAGGACGGTGGTGCTCGGCCGGTTGCCCGGCATCACCTTGTGCGGCACCAGCTTCGGGTCGGTGCCCTCGGCGGCGATCTCCTCGGCGGTCTTGCCGAAGGCCAGCACCTTGCTCTGCGCGAACAGGTTGCTCATCAGGATGTCGTGCATGCTGCCGGTGCCGTCGCGGGTGGGCAGGTCGTCGGTCGACCTGGCGAAGCCGAGGAAATCGGCCGGGATCAGCCGCGTGCCCTGGTGCAGCAGCTGGTAGAAGGCGTGCTGGCCGTTCGTGCCCGGCTCGCCCCAGAAGATCTCGCCGGTCGAGGTGGTCACCGGGGTGCCGTCGGCACGCACCGACTTGCCGTTGGACTCCATCGTCAGCTGTTGCAGATATGCCGGAAAGCGCGCCAGATCGTTCGAGTACGGCAGCACCGCACGCGATTCGGCGCCGAAGAAGTTCGAATACCAGACCCCGAGCATGCCGAGCAGCACCGGACCGTTCTGGTCCAGCGGCGCGGTCGCGAAATGCCGGTCGACGGCGTGCATGCCGTCGAGGAACTCGGCGAAGCGCTCCTTGCCGATGGTCACCATCACGGCGAGGCCGATGGCCGAGTCGACCGAGTAGCGGCCACCGACCCAGTCCCAGAAACCGAACATGTGCGCGGGGTCGATGCCGAACTCGGCGACGCGTTCGGCATTGGTCGAGACCGCGACGAAATGCTTGGCGACGGCGTCCTCGCCGAGCGCGTCGACCAGCCAGCGGCGCGCCGCCGTCGCGTTGGTGAGGGTCTCGAGGGTGGAGAAGGTCTTGGAGGCGACGATGAACAGGGTGCCTGCCGGATCGAGCCCGGCGAGCTTGGCGACCAGATCGCACGGGTCGACATTGGAGACGAACCGTGCCGAGAGTCCGGGCTGGACGTAGTGGCGCAGCGCGCGATACACCATGTCCGGCCCGAGATCGGAGCCGCCGATGCCGATGTTGACCACCGTGGTGATGCGTTCCCCGGTCGCGCCGCGCCACCGGCCCGAGCGCACCGAATCGGCGAATTCGCCCATCCTGTCGAGGACTTCGTGCACCTCGGTGCTCGCTTCGGCGCCGTCGATGACGAGCTGCTCGCCGCGCGGCAGCCGCAGGGCGATGTGCCCGACGGCGCGGTCCTCGGAGGTGTTGATGTGGGTGCCGGAGAACATCGCGTCGCGCCGCTCGGGAACACCGGCGGTGCGGGCGAGATCGACGAGTAGTCGCAGGGTTTCGCGGGTCACGCGATGTTTGCTGTAGTCGATGTGCAGGTCGGCCACCCGCAGGGTCATGTCTTTGCCGCGCGCCGGATCCTCGGCGAACAGCTCGCGCAGGTGCACGGGTGCGACGCTGCGGTGATTGTCGTGCAGTGCCTGCCAGGCCGCCGACGCGGTGATGTCGCTGCTCACGACAGCCGACATTACAGCGTCGGCCCGACTCCGGCGCCGCGGTCGGACTCCGTCGAGCTGAGCGCGAGCGCCGGTTTTCGGATGGCTCGATCGTTAGGCTGGCGACATGGTGTCCGAACGTGAAGTACTCGAATTCGTACCGAAGGGTTTGTGGATCGGCTCGGGGCCGATCGAGGCGACCGGCGGCGGCACCTTCGCGGTGCGCAATCCCGCCGACGACTCGGTGCTCGCGGAGGTCGCCGACGCGACGCCCGAGGACGCGATGCGCGCGCTCGACGCGGCCGTCGCGGCGGGTGAGTCCTGGGCGGCGACGCCGGCCAGGGAGCGCGGCGAGATCCTGCGCACCGTGTTCGAGCAGCTGACAGCGCGCGCCGAGGAGTTCGCGCTGCTGATGACGCTCGAGATGGGCAAGGCCCTGCAGGAGAGCCGCAACGAGGTGCGCTACGGCGCCGAGTTCTTCCGCTGGTTCAGCGAGGAGGCGGTGCGCGTGCACGGCCGCTACCTGCACGCCCCCTCGGGTGCCGGGCGGATCATGGTGACCAAACAGCCGGTCGGCCCGTGCCTGGCGATCACGCCGTGGAACTTCCCGCTGGCCATGGGCACCCGCAAGATCGGGCCCGCGCTGGCGGCGGGGTGCACGATGGTCGTCAAGCCCGCCTCGGCGACCCCGCTGACCATGCTGGCGCTGGCGAAACTGTGCAGCGAGGCGGGTTTGCCCGACGGCGTGCTCTCGGTGGTCACCACCCGGCGTTCCGGCGCCGTCACCGGCCCGCTGATCGACGATCCGCGCCTGCGCAAGCTCACCTTCACCGGTTCCACCGAAGTCGGTAAGAAGCTCGTCGCGGCCTCGGCGAACCGCCTGCTGCGCACCTCGATGGAACTGGGCGGCAACGCCCCGTTCGTCGTGTTCGACGACGCCGACATCGACGCCGCCGTCGCCGGGGCGATGCAGGCCAAACTGCGCAACGGCGGCGAGGCGTGCACCGCGGCCAACCGCTTCCACGTCCAGCGCGGCGTGCTCGAGGAGTTCACCACCAAGCTGGTCGCGGCGATGACCGACAGCGTGGTGTTGGGCCCCGGCACCGACCCGGCCAGCACTCTCGGCCCGCTGGTGAGTGAGGACCAGCTCGGGATCGTCAGCGATCTGGTCGACGACGCCGTCGGCAAGGGCGCGCGGCTGCTGCTCGGCGGCAAGGCGCCCGGCGGCCCCGGCTGGTTCTACCCGGCCACCGTCCTCGGCGATGTTCCGGCCAGTGCCCGCATCGTGCACGAGGAGGTGTTCGGGCCGGTCGCGCCGATCGTCGCCTTCGACACCGAGGAAGAGGGCGTCGCGGCGGCGAACGACACCGAATACGGCCTGGTCAGCTACGTCTACACGCGCGATCTGGATCGGGCGTTGCGGGTGTCGGAGGCGGTCGAGACGGGCATGGTCGGGGTGAATCGCGGCGTCATCTCCGACCCGGCGGCCCCGTTCGGCGGTGTGAAGGAATCGGGCTTCGGGCGCGAGGGTGGCATCGAGGGCATCGAGGAATACCTGAACACGAAGTACATCGCGCTGACCTGAGACGCGAAACCGCCCCGGGGATGGTGTCGCACCCGGGGCGGCTTTGTGGCGGCGGCGCGCTGGACGGCGCGCCGCGTGGCGTGTGGGGTCTAACGACCGAGGCGGCCTCGACCGAGACGCAGCAGCAGCATGGCGAGGGTGTGACCCTCCTGGCCGAGCTCGCTGAAGCGCTCGAGCACCTTCATCTCACGGCTGTGGACCAGGCGAGGTCCGCCGGAGGCCATCCGGGTACGTCCGATGATCCGCGAGATCTCGCTGCGGCGTTTGATCGCGGCGAGGATCGTGGCGTCGAGCTGGTCGATCTCGAGGCGGAGCTTCTCGATCTCCGCTTCGGATTGCGGCAGCGCCGAATCGGACCCGGTGGTCGTAGCAGGGGTGCTCATCATTCATCTCCTCGTGTCAGAACTTGGATCGGTTCGGCCCGACGGCCCGTTACCCGATCTGTTCCTTCACCCTGAAACTTTCCCGATGGGCGGTACCTGATCCCCCCGGGAGTACGCAAAAAGTCGCGCTGACCGCAACGATATCCGATCGGTTGCCGATCCGGGCGCGCGGCGAAGCACTGACCATGAAGCCCAGTGTGCCACGGGCCGATACCTATGCAAAACAGCTGTGTTTGTGAATCTGCTGAGAACCCGGCGGTTCGCGACCTGTCGGTGCCCGCCGGTAGCGTGGACAGACGATGGATATCACGGTCGCTCCCCACGCCTCAGCCGCCGATCCCAGCGAACCCGCGCCCGCGGTGCTATCGCGTCGGGCCGGTGGTGATTCCGGTGCGTCCGGCGGCGGTCTGGCCGAGGCGGCGGCCCGGCACAGCGCCGAGCAGGAACAGCGCCGCAAGGAGCGGGAACAGCGTCGCGCGGAGGAGACCGAGCGCCTGCTCGACGGGCTCAATCCGCAGCAGCGCGCCGCCGTGGTGCACGCGGGCTCGCCGCTGCTGATCGTTGCGGGCGCGGGCTCCGGCAAGACCGCCGTGCTCACCCGGCGCATCGCCTACCTGCTCGCCGCCCGCGGCGTGCAGACCGGGCAGATCCTCGCCATCACCTTCACCAACAAGGCCGCCGCCGAGATGCGCGAGCGGGTGGCCGGGCTGGTCGGCCCGCGCGCGGCCAGCATGTGGGTCTCGACGTTCCATTCCAGCTGCGTGCGGATTCTGCGGATGCAGGCCGCGCTGCTGCCGGGGCTGAATTCCAATTTCTCCATCTACGACGCCGACGATTCGCGCCGGCTACTCACGATGATCAGCCGCGATTTCGACCTCGACACCAAAAAATATTCGGCGCGATTGCTCGCCACCGCTATTTCCAACTTGAAGAACGAACTGATCGGGCCCGAACAGGCCGCCGCCGACGCCGAGGCCGACGAGACCGAACTGCCCGCACTGGTCGCCCGGGTCTACGCCGAGTACCAGAAGCGGCTGCGCGCGGCCAACGCGCTGGACTTCGACGATCTGATCGGCGAGACCGTGGCCCTGCTGCAGAACCATCCGCAGGTGGCCGAGTACTACCGGCGCCGCTTCCGGCACGTTCTCGTCGACGAGTACCAGGACACCAACCACGCCCAGTACGTGTTGGTGCGCGAGCTCGTCGGGCACCACACCGAGGGCGACGAGGAGGGTGTCGAGCCGAGCGAGCTGTGCGTCGTCGGTGACGCCGACCAGTCGATCTACGCCTTCCGCGGCGCGACCATCCGCAATATCGAAGAGTTCGAACGCGATTTCCCCGACGCGGAAACCATTCTGCTGGAACAGAATTACCGCTCCACCCAGCACATCCTCTCCGCGGCCAACGCGGTGATCTCGCGCAACGAGGGCAGGCGCGAGAAGAAGCTGTGGACCGATTCCGGTGAGGGCGAACTGATCACCGGCTATGTCGCCGACAACGAACACGACGAGGCCGCGTTCGTCGCCAAAGAGATCGACAAGCTGGTCGACGCGGGCGAGGCCAACTACGGCGATGTCGCGGTGTTCTATCGCACCAACAACAATTCGCGGGCGCTGGAGGAGATCTTCATCCGCATGGGGCTGCCGTACAAGGTGGTCGGCGGTGTGCGTTTCTACGAGCGCAAGGAAGTCCGCGATGTGGTCGCGTATCTGCGGGTGCTGGAGAACCCCGACGACGCTGTGAGCCTGCGCCGCATTCTCAATACCCCGCGTCGCGGAATCGGTGACCGCGCCGAAGCCTGCGTGGCGGTGCACGCCGAACAGCGCGATATCGGTTTCGCCGCCGCGCTGCGCGACGCCGCCGACGGAAAAGTCGCGCTGTTGAACACCCGGTCGCAGCGGGCGATCGCCGGATTCCTCGACCTGCTCGAGGAGATCCGCGCGGCCGGACAACGCGCCGACAGCGAATATCCCGATGTCGGCAATGTCGTCGACGCGGTGCTCGACCGCACCGGATACCGCGCCGAGCTGGAGGCCTCCGACGATCCGCAGGACGGCGCCCGGCTCGACAACCTCAACGAACTCGTCAGCGTGGCACGCGAATTCAGCTCCGAGGCGTTCAACAACGCCGAGGCCGCGCGGGAGGAGGGGCTGCTGCCGGAGGTGGGCGACGGCGAACCGGAACCCGGCTCGCTGGCGGCGTTCCTGGAGCGGGTCTCGCTCGTCGCCGATACCGACCAGATCCCGGACGAGGGGTCGGGCGTCGTCACGATGATGACGCTGCACACCGCGAAGGGCCTGGAATTCCCCGTCGTGTTCGTCACCGGCTGGGAGGACGGGCAGTTCCCGCACATGCGAGCTCTCGGCGATCCCACCGAGCTCGCCGAGGAACGACGGCTCGCCTACGTGGGCATCACCCGCGCGCGCCAGCGGCTCTATCTGTCGCGAGCGGTCGTGCGCTCGGGCTGGGGGCAGCCGGTCTCGAACCCGGAATCGCGTTTCCTGCAGGAGATTCCGCAGCATCTGCTGGATTGGCGACGGCTGGAGCCGGTGGTGTCACCGGTGCAGCGTGGCCGCCGCCGCGGCGAGGACAGCGGTTTCGAGCGGGATTGGACGCGCGGCGACGGCTGGGATCAGCGTCCCGGCGTGCGCGGCGGGTCCGGGCAGCGCAGGCCCGCGCCGGGAGGCGGCGGGATCAAGCGCAACAACACCGATCTCGTGCTCGCCGTGGGCGATCGGGTCAGTGACGACAAGTACGGTCTCGGCCGCGTGGTCGCCGCGGACGGCGTCGGCCCGCTGGCGACCGTCACCATCGACTTCGGTACCGCGGGGAAGATCCGGCTGATCCCTCAATACAGCCGGACCATCGTCAAGCTCTAGCGCGGCATGAGGTCGGTCAGGGCCTCGTCCAGCGTGGGGTAGCGGAAGGTGAAACCCACCTTGGGCAGGATCTCCGAGGTGGCATGACGACCGGTGAGGCCGAGCGCGGCGTCGGTGCGCAGGACAACGGCACCCACCTTCAGCATCGCCGACGGGGTCGGTGGTGAGGGCGGCCGGTGCAGGTGGCGGCGCAGGCTCGCCATGAGTTCGGTATTGCGCACGGGGTTGTCGGTGGCGGCGACCAGGATGCCGTCGGGGAGGCTCACCTCCGGATCGAGGCCGAGCGCGGCGCGGACGATGGCCAGCCAGTCCTCGATGTGGATCCAGCTGAACCACTGGTCACCGGCGCCGACGCGGCCGCCGAGCCCCGCCTTGGTGAGCTGGCCGAGCCGCTTGAGCGCGGGCGCGTCGGGCTCGAGCACGATGGAGGTGCGCAGGATCGTCCAGTGGTCGGCCCGCGCCGGGTCGAAGGCTTCCTCCCACGGCTGGGCGACACCGGTCATCTGCGGCAGGCCGACGGGCAGGGGAGTGGTTTCGGTGCACCGGGTCTCGCCCGCGTCGGACCAGATGGCGGTGGTGCTGGCCTGCACCCAGTAGTCGACCGGCTTGTCCCGCAATCCGGCCGCGGCGACGAGAGCGGTGGTGGAATCGACGCGGCTGGAACGCAATTCGGCGATATTGCGCTCGGTGGGCCGGACATCGACCAGTTTGCCCGCCAGGTTGATCACGGCCATCGGCCCGGGTTCGCGCAGTTCGGCGGCCCACGCGCCGACCGAGCGGCCGTCCCATTCGGTCTGCCGGAACGGTAGCGAGCGGTTCCGCCGCCGGGTGAGCAGGGTGACGTGCAGGCCGCGGCAGATGAGGTCGGCGGCGATCTGGGTGCCGAGCGCGCCGGTGCCGCCCGCGATGACCACGGTGAGCGCGTCCTCGGCGGGCACGAGTCCGGCCAGCCGGGCCAGCCGCGAGAAGTTCACCCGCGCATCGGTTTCGATGTACGGCCGCACCACCGCGCGCATCGCCGCGGCGGAGGGTCCGCTGAACCGCAGTTCCTGCGAGATCTCGGTGCCCCCGTCTCGGGGCGTGAGCCGCCAGGTGAGACGCATCGTGCCCGCGGGCTCGGGCTGCTCGATGGTCAGCTCGCGCTCCGGTGTCAGCGTGGTGATGGTGAACGGTTTGCCGAATCGCCCATGCACCCGCGCCGAGAGTTTGCCGTTGGGCACGTAATCGCCGGTGGCGCCGACCTCCACGGGTCCGTGCATCCACACATCTCGCACGCCCGGATTCCATTCCGGCCACTGCGAGATGTCCCCGAGCACGCTCCACACCAATTCCGGTGCCAGTGCGATGAACTGCGTGTACTTCGTCGTACCACCCATGCTCCCCCGCCTCTCCGCGACTTCGAGCCAGACTCAGGTGCCAGCCACGATACGTCGGCGGCCGGCGGTTGGTCCACGGCGCGGGTTTGCTGTGGTCGGTGAGTTACCCATGTCCTTGCGAGAGCGGGTGCTCACCGGGTCGCACACGAATCCCTAGTCGCGTTGGGCGCCCAGGCTGATGCCTCGGGTGGCGAGCCACGGGACCGGGTCGATCTTGTCGGTGCCGTTGAGCCAGACCTCGAAGTGGCAGTGCGGGCCGGTGGAGAAGCCGCGGTTGCCCATGGTGGCGATCTGGTCGCCGGCCAGGACGCGCTCGCCCTGCGAGACCGTCGCGGTGTCGATGTGGCCGTAGATGGTGACCGTGCCGTCGTCGTGCAGGACGCGGACCCACATACCGAAGCCGGAGGCCGGGCCCGCCTCGATGACGGTGCCGTCGGCGACCGAGTAGATCGGGGTACCGATCGGGCCGGCGACGTCGATGCCCAGGTGCTGCACACCCCAGCGGGCGCCGAAACCGGAGGTGTAGTTGCCGGTGGTGAACTTGGCGAACAGCGGGCGCAGCTTGGCCGATTCCTGCGCGGCGAGGTCTTCGGCGAACTTCTGCCCCTTGGCGAGGATGTCGTCGAAGTGGCTCTTGTCGGCGATCGCGGAGGCTTCCAGCACCGAAGCGCCGGTGGCGCTCGCCGGGTCTGCCTCGGCGGTGTTCATCGACTGCGCGGCGATCTCGTGGATCTGCCCGGCGGCTTCGTAGTCGACGCCGCTGTGCGGCTGGGCCGGGTCGGCCATCGCGGCCTGTCCGGCGGCGACCACGGCGCCCGCGGCGACGGCGATCACGGCGGCGCGGCCCTTGAGGGCGGTCGGCGGCGCGGGCACACGATGCGCGCCTCCGCGGCGTTCGACGCGCTGCGGTTCGGGCGCGGTCTCGGCGGGCGCCGGGGTCCAGTCAGTGCCGGTGTTGTAGGCGCCGGTGTTGTACGCGCCGGTGTGGTACGCGCCGGAGTCGTAGGTGTCGGACTCGTCCGGAGTCCATTCGTCCTCGGCGGGCGTCCAGGCGTTGTCGCCGGACCAGTCCTGCCGGTCGTTCCAGATGTCCTGCTGCGGCCACGCGGTCTCGGGCGCCGCGGCGGGAGCGCGACGGGCCTGCGGGTGCGAGGTGTACTCGTCGGCGTACCGGTAACGGTGTCCTGAGGTGGGGCGATGTTCGACTGTGAAGGTGGAGCGGTGGTTCATCGGCTGCGCCGAATCGCCGACGGCTGTACCAAGCGAGTGCTGACGTGCCTCAAGCTTGTCGTCCTCCTCAGTCCTGACTTGCCCAGTCGTGACCTGGTTGTCGTGACCTGGTTGTGACTTCGACCGCTCTGACGGTAACGAAGCGATTGCAGAGTGGCAAGCGCTGGCCGGAAACCTACACGCCCGTGTGAGATTCGTCACCGTAACACAACGGAATATCTCACCATTTTCGGGCGTCTGGGGTGAGGTCCATCGACGACATTATGTAGTAGATAGTAGGGGGCCCCGGCTTTTGGCGTCCCGACCTGCCACGGCGGTTCCGGGCACGCGAAAACTACTCGCCAGTAGCCTTGGCCAGCGGTTTTCCGTACCTCTCTCGACACGTCGTGACCTGCGCCACTTAGGATGAACGTGGCCGATTGGCCCTCCATGTGACTGGTTAGAGTCCGACCCGACCCGCTAGCTGATCGTTTCGAGCGACCTGCAAGCAGTCGCTACGGAATGTCGGGCCCCCAACAAAGACGTTGTCATAGCAACGCAGACGAGACGGTGAGTACATGGATCTCTTCGAATATCAGGCGAAGGAGCTCTTCGTTAAGCACGGAGTGCCTTCGTCGGAGGGCCGCGTTTGCGACACGGCCGAAGAAGCACGCGCCATTGCCGAGGAAATCGGCAAGCCTGTGATGGTCAAGGCGCAGGTCAAGGTGGGCGGTCGCGGCAAGGCGGGTGGCGTCAAGTACGCCGCCACCCCGGAGGACGCGTTCACGCACGCGCAGAACATTCTCGGCCTGGACATCAAGGGCCACATCGTCAAGAAGCTCCTTGTCGCCGAAGCCAAGGACATCGCGGAGGAGTACTACATCTCCTTCCTGCTCGACCGCTCGAACCGCACCTACCTGGCGATGTGTTCGGTCGAGGGTGGCATGGAGATCGAAGAGGTCGCCGAGAAGACTCCCGAGCGCCTCGCCAAGATCCCGGTGGATGCTGTCAAGGGTGTCGACCTCGCCTTCGCCCGTGAGATCGCCGAGAAGGGCCACCTGCCCGCCGAGGTGCTCGACGCCGCGGCCGTGACCATCCAGAAGCTGTGGGAGGTCTTCACCAAGGAAGACACCACCCTGGTCGAGGTCAACCCGCTGGTGCGCACCCCCGGCGACGAGATCCTCGCCCTCGACGGCAAGGTCACCCTGGACGAGAACGCCGAGTTCCGCCAGCCCGGCCACCTCGAGTTCGCCGACGTCGACGCGACCGACCCGCTCGAGCTCAAGGCCAAGGAGAACGACCTCAACTACGTCAAGCTCGACGGCGAGGTCGGCATCATCGGCAACGGCGCCGGTCTGGTCATGTCCACCCTGGACGTCGTCGCCTACGCGGGCGAGAACCACGGCGGCGTGAAGCCGGCCAACTTCCTCGACATCGGCGGCGGCGCCTCGGCGGCCGTGATGGCAGCGGGTCTGGACGTCATCCTGGGCGACGCGCAGGTCAAGAGCGTGTTCGTCAACGTCTTCGGTGGCATCACCGCGTGTGACGCGGTCGCCAACGGCATCGTGGGCGCTCTCGAGGTGCTCGGTGACGCGGCCACCAAGCCGCTGGTCGTCCGTCTCGACGGCAACAAGGTCGAGGAGGGCCGCAAGATCCTCGCCGAGGCCAACCACCCGCTGGTGACCCTGGCCCAGACCATGGACGAAGGCGCCGACAAGGCCGCCGAACTCGCCTTCAACGGCACCGCCAAGTAAGGAACACACTGACATGTCCATCTTCCTGAACAAGGACAACAAGGTCATCGTCCAGGGCATCACCGGCGGCGAGGGCACCAAGCACACCGCGCTGATGCTGAAGGCGGGCACCAACATCGTCGGTGGCGTCAACGCCCGCAAGGCCGGCACCACGGTCAAGCACACCGACAAGGACGGCAACGAGATCGAGCTGCCCGTGTTCGGTTCCGTGGCCGAGGCCATGGAGAAGACCGGCGCCGACACCTCCATCGCGTTCGTGCCGCCCGCCTTCTCCAAGGACGCCATCATCGAGGCCATCGACGCGGAGATCCCGCTGCTCGTGGTCATCACCGAGGGCATCCCGGTGCAGGACTCCGCCTACGCGTGGGCCTACAACGTCGAAAAGGGCGAGAAGACCCGCATCATCGGCCCGAACTGCCCCGGCATCATCACCCCCGGCGAGGCGCTGGTCGGCATCACCCCGAACAACATCACCGGCAAGGGCCCGGTCGGCCTGGTGTCGAAGTCGGGCACCCTGACCTACCAGATGATGTACGAGCTGCGCGATTTCGGTTTCTCGACCGCGATCGGCATCGGCGGCGACCCGGTCATCGGCACCACCCACATCGACGCCATCGAGGCGTTCGAGAAGGACCCCGAGACCAAGATCATCGTCATGATCGGCGAGATCGGTGGTGACGCCGAGGAGCGTGCCGCGGCCTACATCAAGGCCAACGTGACCAAGCCGGTCGTCGGCTACGTCGCCGGTTTCACCGCGCCCGAGGGCAAGACCATGGGCCACGCCGGCGCCATCGTCTCCAGCGGCGGCGGTACCGCGCAGGCCAAGCAGGAGGCTCTCGAGGCCGCCGGTGTGAAGGTCGGCAAGACGCCGTCCGCCACCGCCGCACTGGCGCGCGAGATCCTGGAGAAGGCGTCGATCGCGTCTGCCTGATCCGCTCAGGGCCCGGAGGCGGTAGCTTGCGCGGCCACGAAGGGCCCCGAGGATCAGGCCGATTGGATACAGCCTGATCCGAATCTCACATCGACCTAGGCCGTCTTCCGGGTTTGCCGGAGGCGGCCTTTGTCGATTCATCCACAGGCGGTGGGTTGTCCACAGCCCGCTCGGTAGGTGATGACCGGGAACGTGGCGTGCAG
This sequence comes from Nocardia neocaledoniensis, assembly GCF_029868625.1. Taxonomy (GTDB): domain Bacteria; phylum Actinomycetota; class Actinomycetes; order Mycobacteriales; family Mycobacteriaceae; genus Nocardia; species Nocardia neocaledoniensis_A. The sequence goes on from NZ_JARWOJ010000254.1 coordinate 16,898, forward strand.
TAGCGTCAAGACCGGACCAGCAGCAGTCAGTTCGACGCGACCGATGCGCACGACTCGATCAAGGAGACGACGACATGTCATACCCGACCGGGGGCTCCGGGTACAACACACCCGCGGCGCCCGCCGCGCCCAGCCAGGGTCCGAGCACCGGAGCCGCCGCGGCATCGCCATCGACCGCGACCGGCTCGGAAGGCAAAGGCCTGCCGTTCATTCTGACCGCGGCGACCGCCGGTCTCGGCGTGCTGACCTTCCTGCTCGGCTTCCTGCCCTACATCGGCTCCAAGCCGACCACCATCGGCGGCACCACCGTCGGCTCCGACATCACCTTCAGCCTGTTCGAGTGGTCGGGCGGCGCGACGGCCGCGCTGCTGCTGCTCGCCGGCCTGCTCGCCGGCGTCTCGTTGCTGCCCAAGCAGGATCTGCTCGGTGCGGCCGCCGCCTCCGCGGTGGCCGGGTTCCTCGCCCTGGTGATCTCGACCTTCGTCGGCGCCCCCGAGGGCTCCGAGCTCGAGATCGGCGCCTTCCTGGTGCTGGTGCTCGCCTTCGCGACCGCCGCGGTCGCGGTGGTGGCGCTGCTGTTCACGCTGGGAATCATCAAGGCGCCCGCGCCCAAGCCGGCGCAGCCGCAGCAGCAGCCGGGCCAGTACGGCCAGCAGGGTTACGGGCAGCAGGGTTACGGCCAGCAGGCCGGCTACGGTCAGCAGCCGTCCTACGGCCAGCAGGGTGGTTACGGCCAGGGCCAGACCGGCGGTCAGTACCCGGCCCAGTCGCCGTACGGCCAGCAGAGCCAGCCGTCGGTGCCGCAGCCGTCCTACGGGCAGCCGGGTCAGCAGGCCCAGCAGCCGTCCTACGGTCAGCAGCCGGGCCAGCAGTCGCCGTACGGTCAGCAGTACGGCGCGCCGCAGCAGCAGTCGCCCTACGGTGGCGCCCCGCAGCAGCCGCGGCCCGACGAGAGCGCGACCCAGCACTTCGGCGGTGCTCAGCCGCAGGGTGGTCAGCCCTTCGGCGCCCCGAATTACGGTGGCGCGCAGCAGGGTTCGCAGCCGCAGCCGGGTCAGGCGCAGCCGTTCGGTGGCGAGCAGGCCTCCGACCCGGCGGCCGACGCGACCACGGCGTTCCGCCCGAACGACGACAACAAGTAGAAACCGACGGCCGCCGCGCGTGGCACGGTGCGATCGCGAGCCCACAGGTGTGCCTGTGGGCTCGCGGCGCGCCTGACCCGCGCCCGCCGGGGAAGCTGCCACGCTGAATTGTCATGAGCTCCCGTAACGCCCTCGTGCGCCGGACCTCCGGGTCACGCGGCGTCGGGGAGACCTCCGCAGACTCATCCGGGCACGAGGACGAGCCGCCCTGGTGGTCGCTGTCGCCGGAACGGGCGCGGACACTGCTGCTCGTCGCGGCCCGGCCGACGATTTGTGCCTTGGCGGCGACCGTCGTCCTGGTGCTGGTGGTCATGCTCACCACCGGGACCGACCTGACCAGCGCGCCCGGCGCGGTCGCGGCGACCTGGCTCGCCGCGCACCAGATTCCGCTCACCGTCGGCCGCACCACGCTCGGGCTGCTGCCGCTCGTGCCGACCGCCGTCCTGGTCTGGGCCGCGGCCCGCGAATGCGCGCGGGCGATACCGAACCGTCCCACCCCGATCGACCTGGGCTGGCTCGCCGCGTCCGTACTGGCCGGGCCGCTGCTGCTGACCGCCGTCTGCCTGGCCGTCACCGGTGACGCGGCGGGGGTCACGCCGCTCGAACCGCCGGGCCCGCTGACGGCGTTCGGCTGGGTGATCCTGCTGTACCTCGGCGCCGCGGCGGCCGGAATCGGCAGCCGGGCCTGGCGTTCGCTGTGCGCGCTGGTGCCGGTCGACATCCCGGAGTGGGCGGTGCTCGGCGCCCGCGCGGCCCGCCGCACCGTGCTGCGGATGCTCGGCTGCGCCGCGCTGGCGACGGCCGTCTCGTTCTTCGCCCATCTGTCCCGGCTCGACGGCGCGTATCAGCAGGCGCACAACGCCACCGACGTCCTCGGGATGACGCTGCTGTCACTGCTCTACCTGCCCAATGTGGTGATCGCGGCCGCCGGGCTGCTCAGCGGCGCCGCCGTGCAGTTCGGCGCCGGTTCGGTCGGTCTGTTCGGCGTCACCGCCGGGCAGGTGCCCGCCCTGCCCGCGCTCATCCCGGTGCCCGAGGGCCCGGCCGCGCCGTGGTGGCCGGTCCTGCTGCTGGTGCCGATCGCGATCGGCGTGCTCGGCGGCATCGAACTGGGCCGCACCAGCGACGACCGGCCCGGCGCACCGTGGGCGACGCTCACCTGCGCCGCGCTGTCCACGCTGACCCTGCTGCTGCTCGCGATCGTGGGCGGTGGGCAGCTCGGCGCGGTCGGCCGCGTCGGGGTCGACCTGCTGATGCTGGTGGTGCTGATGATCACCTGGTTCGGCGTCGGCGGTTTCGTGGGCATGGTCTTCGCCCGCCGCTTCCTCGCGCCCGCCGCACCGGCCGAGCCCGAGGACGACGACGCCTACGAAGACGACGACGACGCCTACGCCTACGACGAAGACGATTACGACGAGGACGACTACTACGACGACGAAGACGAGCACGACGACGACACCGACGACTACGACGACGATCCCGCCGTCGAGGTCGACGCCGAGGTGGTCGAGGACATCGACGACGACGTCGAGGTGAGCATCGCCGCGCCCGGCTCGGCGGCGCCGCCCGCC
>NZ_JARWOJ010000255.1 GCF_029868625.1 Nocardia neocaledoniensis
ATCCGGCTCAGCCTGCCGGGGAACACCAGCAGTTGCACACCGGTCGCGTCGGCGAGGTCGACGCGTCGCTCACCGAACAGCCGGTGCGCGCGGATCACGGTGCCGCTCCACCACATTTCCTCTCCCCACACTCCTCATGCGGGGGGCGGGGGGGCGCCCCCCCCCCCCCCCGGCCGGCGCGGCCCCCCCCGACCGATTAGGTTGTGCACAACTGAATTGTGCGCTACAGTTCATGGCATGACCGACGGACTCACCCTCGACGAGCAGCTGTGCTTCTCGATCTACTCGGCTTCGCGGGCGATGACGGCGGTCTATCGCCCGAAGCTGGAACGGCTCGGGCTCACCTATCCGCAATACCTGGTGATGCTGGCGCTGTGGGAACGCGACGAACGCAGCGTCAGCGAGCTCGGCAAGGCGCTCGAGCTGGATTCCGGGACACTGTCACCGCTGCTCAAGCGACTGGCGGCGACCGGGTACATCGAGCGTCGGCGAGCGGCCGACGACGAACGTCGCGTCGACATCGTCCTCACCGAACGTGGTCGGGCGATCCGGGCGCAGGCCTGCACGATCCCCGGCGAGATGGCCGAGATCGTCGGCATGTCCACCGAGGAATTCACAGCGCTGCGCACGATGCTGCGCAAACTCACCGACACCCTCACAGAGAAATGAGAGCTCCCATGCAGGTCCTCTACACCGCCGAAGCCCTGGCCAGCGGCGAAGGCCGCACCGGCACCGCGCGCACCACCGACGGCAAGCTCGAGGTCGTGCTCGCCCCGCCGAAGGAGATGGGCGGCGACGGCGCCGGCACCAACCCCGAGCAGCTGTTCGCGGCCGGCTACGCGGCCTGCTTCCACTCGGCACTGCGCCTGGTCGGCAAGAAGGCCGGTGCGAACATCGCCGATTCCGCTGTGGGCGCGCGGGTTTCGATCGGCCCGAACGACAACGGCGGTTTCGAACTGGCCGTCACCCTCGAGGTGACCCTGCCGCATCTGTCCCGCGAGGACGCCCAGGCCCTGGCCGACCAGGCGCACCAGGTGTGCCCGTACTCCAACGCCACTCGCGGCAACATCGCCGTCGACGTGCAGGTCGCCGAGGACTGATCACACTTCCCGCATCCCGCCGGTCGCGTACCGGCGGGATGCGGCGCGTCCGGACGACGTCTCGCCTCGACTCCACGGTGATGAACCCGCCGGGCCCGCGTCGGCCGTCACCGCGCACGCGGAGTGCGGCGGCGCGATGAATCCGGCAACGGCGGTTCGGGAATCAGCCGAGCCGGACTCCGCATCCGGCGAAAGTCGACCGAATGAGCAGTGCCGCTTCGGGTCCGATGACGCCGTCCACCAATTCGATGTAGCGAGTGCAGAATTCGGGCCCGTGCGGCGCCTCGTCGTCCCCGCCCAGGTGATGGGTCAGCTCGTGCAGGACAACCAGCTCACGCAACGCCCACGCCGCCGCCCCCGTGTGCAACGGAACCGCCAGCACGCCCGCGGCCGGTTCGTAGTGGGCCGCCGACCCGCCGGCCCGCGCGCGGACCCGCACCGGCAGCGCCGCCCGTTCCCACTGCGCGCGCACCCAATTGAGCGCGAGCACCTTGTCGACATAGGACTGCACCGACTCCACCGAGGCGAACCGCCGCTCGACCGGAAGCGTGAGCTGCGACCCGTACACCTCGACCGTCCGATGCCCGAACTCCTGCGCTCGGTCGAAGACCCCGCGCACCAACTGCTCGGCGTCATAGACCTTGGCCCGCTGCCCGTCCCGGCGCCGCGCCGCATCACTCGCCACCGCGGCCGCCACCTCCACCCCGCGCGCCGACCTCACGTCGGTACAGGTCCGCTCGGCCTGTCCGCGCCCGCCGGGCGGCGGCACCTCCCGCAGCGGCGATGATCCATCCGGCGGCAGGGCCACGCCGTGGCGTTCGCAGGCACGTCGCGGGTGGCCTCGCGCAGGCGTCGGCCCTCACCGGCCCGCCCCGGCGACGCGCAGCGCGGCGGACCTGGTCACCGGCCCGTGAGTTTCGCTCGGGCGGCGGGCAATTCGGGCGAGGTACCGAGCCGGGCCGCGCGACCGGCCCGATCGCCCGCGCGGCGGGCGGCGGCGGAATGGCCGGTGGAGGTCTGGGGACCGCGCCAGGTGCCGCGCGCCTCGGAGGTGGCGGTGTAAAAATCGGTGAGGGCCACTTCCTTGTCGCGCAGGGCCAGTGCGGTGCCGGTGGACTCGGCCGGTGTCTCCTCGGCGACGACCTCCGCCTTCACCTCGGCCAGGCGGGCGCCGACGCGGGCGGCGAAGGCCATCTGGAAGTTCAAGCGGGCGGTGACGCCGGCGACGGGAGCCTCCACCTTGCGGCGCACCGTGCGCCCGAAGCGCTTCTCGGCGACGATCTTGACCACGGTGGCCTCGCGGTAGGCGCCGGACTTGATGTAGTGGTCGGAGGCGCGGACCATCTGGATCAGCAGGCTCGCGTAGAGCGCCTCGCAGGTGTCGATATCGGCGGCGAAGCCGTAGGCGTAGACCTGGGCGGAACTGCGGGCGACATCGCAGCGCACATCGTTGGCCGAGGCGATCGCGACGAACAGCTGAACGTAGGTGCGCAGTCCTTTTCGTCCCGGTTCACCGATCGGGATGATCCGCTGTACCGGCACCGACCTGCGCTCGCGGTCGGCGACATGGGAACGCGCGACCGCCAGATCGATCGAGGACTTCGTGGCCAGGCGCTGCGCCGCGGCGAGGAACGCCTCGGCCTCGTGCTCGTTGTCGGTGGCCTCGGCCTTGCGCAGCAAACCGCCGATGCGGCTGAGCATCCGGTCGGGCGATGGACTGGTCACGCACCCGAGCGTAGGTCACCGCACCGACAGCGGGCGGCCGCGGAACTGACCCGAAAGTAGGAGATGTGGCAGGACGATCGGGCGCGCGGACCGGCCACCATGTATGTTGACCCGTGCACCGCACGGGTGTGCTGCTGCTCACGTCTCGACCCTGGAGTGTCTGCGATGGCCTTGAAGTTTGTCCCGAGAGCGACGATGGCTGCTGCCTCGATTGCGTTGCTTACCGCATCGTTCGCCAGTGCCTGCTCCAGTGACAACGGAGGCAACGCACTCGACCAGAACCTGTCGGGCCGCGGCCCGATCACCTACGTCGAGGGCAAGGACACCACCGAGACCGGTGTGGTCAAGCAGCTCATCGACCGCTGGAACGCCGCCCACCCGAACGAGCAGGTGACGTTCAAGGAGCAGTCGGCCGACGCGAACCAGCAGCACGACGACCTCGCCGAGCACTTCCGCGCCAAGCAGGACGGCTACGACGTCGTCGCGCTGGACGTGCCGTGGACCGCGGAATTCGCCGCGAAGGGCTGGATCCAGCCGCTCAAGGACACCTTCGCCATCGACACGGCGCCGCTGCTGGCGCCCACCGTGGCCAGCGCCACCTACAACGGCACCCTGTACGCGGCCCCGCGCAACACCAACGGCGGCCTGCTGTACTACCGCAAGGATCTGGTGCCCAACCCGCCGCGCACCTGGTCGGAGATGATCGGCCAGTGCCAGGTGGCCCGCGACAACAACATCGGCTGCTACGCCGGTCAGCTCGCCCCCTACGAGGGCCTGACCGTGAACACCTCCGAGGTCATCAACGCCTTCGGCGGCAGCTTCGTCGGCGCCGACGGCAAGACTCCCACCGTGAACAGCCCGGAGTCGAAGGCGGGCCTGAAGGTCCTCGTCGACGCCTACAAGAACGGTGACATCCCCAAGGAAGCCATCACCTTCAAGGAAGGCGAGAGCGCCAGCGCGTTCGAGTCCGGCAAGCTGCTGTTCCTGCGCAACTGGCCCTACCTCTACGCCCAGGCCAACGCCGACACCTCCGCGGTGAAGGACAAGTTCGGCGTGGCCCCGCTGCCCGGCAACACCGGCGTCGGCGCCTCGACCCTGGGTGGCTACAACGCCGCCATCAGCGCGTTCTCCAAGAACAAGGCCACCGCGGCCGATTTCGTGCGCTTCCTGATCAGCGAGGAGGCCCAGCAGATCATCGCCTCGGGCGCCCTGCCGTCGGTGCGCGCCTCGCTCTACGACGACCCGGCCCTGATCGCGAAGATGCCGTACCTGCCCGCGCTGAAGGAGTCCATCGCCAGCGCCGTGCCGCGCCCGGTGACCCCGTTCTATCCGGCGGTGTCGAAGGCCATCCAGGACAACGCCTATGCTGCCCTGAACGGCACGAAGTCCGTCGACGACGCTGTCGCCGGCATGCAAAAGGGCATCGAGACCGCCGGTTCGTAGCGGAGCGCGCAGCGGACCCGACCAGACCGTAGGAGAGTAGAAACGGTGTCGGATCCTTCGGGAGCCAAGCAGCGCGGGCTAGCGCTGGAACTGCGACGATCCGGCAAGGCGTGGCTTTTCGTCACGCCCGTGCTCGTCGCGCTGGCCGTGGTCATCGGATATCCGGTGGTCGAGGCGGTCGTCATGTCCTTCCAGAAGGACTCGGGGATCGACCCGGCCACCGGGATGTTCATCGAGGGCGGCAGCGCCGGGCTGAGCAACTACACGCACTGGCTGCTGCAGCAGTGCAATTCGCTCGGCGGCGTCATCGACTGCCCCACCGGCACGCTCGGTTCCCAGTTCTGGTCCGCGGTCGGGGTCACTCTGTTCTTCACCGTGGTGACCGTGTCGCTGGAGGCCGTCCTCGGCCTCGGCATGGCCATCGTGATGGGCAAGACCTTCCGCGGCCGGGCCCTGCTGCGCGCCGCCGTGCTGATCCCGTGGGCCATCCCGACCGCCGTCACCGCGCGGCTGTGGGAGTTCATGTTCCAGTACGACGGTGTGGTGAACCGGGTGCTCGGCACCCACATCCTGTGGACTTCCGACGTGTGGGCCTCGCGGTTCGCCGTGATCGCCGCCGATGTCTGGAAGACCACGCCGTTCATGGCGCTGCTGATCCTGGCCGGGCTGCAGGTGATCCCGAACGATGTGTACGAGGCCGCCAAGGTCGACGGCGCGTCCACCTGGCAGCGGTTCGTGCACATCACGCTGCCGCTGCTCAAGCCCGCGCTGCTGGTCGCGGTGCTGTTCCGCACCATGGACGCGCTGCGCATGTACGACCTGCCCGCCATCATGACGCTGGGCAACCCCTCGACGAACACGCTGTCGATCCTGGTGGTCGAGCAGGTGCGCCAGGGCCCCAACAGCGCCGCCGCGCTCTCGACGATCACCTTCCTGCTCGTCTTCGCGATCGCGTTCGTGCTGGTGAAGGTGCTGGGCGCCAACGCCGTTCGCACGCAGGAAGAACAGCGGAAGGCGAACTGATGAGCATCTCGATGACGAAAGAGTCGCCAGCGACCCGCGAAGCTGCTCCGGTGCAGCCGATCTCGTGGCGCAAGCGCCTCGGCACCGTGCGGATGTACCTGGGTGTGCTGATCGTGCTGGTGTGGGGCCTGGGACCGTTCTACTGGATGACGGTCGTCGCGTTCCGCGATCAGGCCTACACCTTCGACAGCACCCCGTGGCCCACCCACGTGACGCTGGACAACTTCCGCAACGCCTTCGACACCAGCCGCGGCAACAACTTCGGCCAGGCGCTGCTCAACAGCGTGATCATCGGCTCGGTGACGACCGCGATCGCGCTGGCGCTCGGCGTACTCGCCGCGTACGCGCTGGCCAGGATGACCTTCGCGGGCAAGTACCTGATCTCGGGGCTGATCCTGTCGGCCTCGATGTTCCCCGCGGTCGTGCTGGTGACGCCGCTGTTCCAGCTGTTCACCGATCTCGGCTGGATCGGCGAGTACCAGGCGATGATCATCCCGAACATCTCGTTCGTGCTGCCGATGACGGTCTACATCCTGGCCTCGTTCTTCGCCGAACTGCCCTGGGAGCTGGAAGAGGCCGCGCGGATCGACGGCGCCACCAAGGCGCAGGCGTTCCGGCTGATCATGCTGCCGCTGGCGGCGCCCGCGGTGTTCACCACCGCGATCCTGGCGTTCATCGCCTCGATCAACGAGTACCTGCTGGCCCGGCTGCTGTCGGGCGAGCAGACCAGGCCGGTGACGGTCGCGATCGCCCAGTTCTCCGGCAACGATCCGCTGGTGCAGCCGTACGCGGCGATCATGGCGGCCGGTGTGATCGTCACGGTGCCGCTGGTGATCATGGTCCTGGTCTTCCAGCGCCGGATCATCTCGGGTCTGACCGCCGGTGGCGTGAAGAGCTGACGGGCGGCACGTTCGCCGCCCCCAGCCGCTCCTCCCGGATTCCGTGACCAACCGCGGGTAGAGTCGCCTGCATCGATGCGCGCGTCGGTGCAGGTGTTCTTCCGTCGGTCCGGAAGGAGATGGTCGTGGCCTCCGAGGGTAGGCGTCGGCGGTCCGATGCGGACGCGCCGTACTCCTCGATCGCCGGCTTCAAGGACCCGCTCGGCCGGGACGAGCCGCGCAAGGGCGCCGCTCGGCGGGCCCAGGCCGCGCGCCTGGCGGCCGACGGCGAGGACCCGCGACCGCCCCGCACCAGGGGCCAGAAGATCCGTCGGCTGCTGCTCGCGCTGTTCGTGATCTTCGTCTGCGTGCCGGTGCTGCTGTTCGTCGCGATCTACTGGAGCTCGGAGATTCCCGAGCCCGCCGAGGTGGCCGTCGAACAGCCCGCGACGGTGCTGGCGTCCGACGGCACCACGGTGCTGACGAAATTCATCCCGCCAGAGGGCAATCGGATCCCGATCCCGCTCACCGACGTACCGCCGCCGGTGCGTGACGCCGTGCTGGCCGCCGAGGACCGCAACTTCTACACCAACCCCGGCTATTCGACGAGCGGGTTCCTGCGGGCCGCCCGCGACAACATGCTCGGCCACGACAACGCCGGCGGCGGCTCCACGATCACCCAGCAGTATGTGAAGAACGCCTTCCTCAGCTCCGAACGCACCGTCACCCGCAAGATGCGCGAGCTGATCATCGCGGCCAAGATGGCGCGGCAGTGGAGCAAGGACGAGATCCTGGCCGCCTACCTCAACACCATCTACTACGGCCGCGGCGCGTACGGCATCGCGGCGGGCGCCAAGGCGTATTTCGACAAGCCGGTGCCGGAGCTGACCCTGGCCGAGGGCGCCGTGCTCGCCGCGGTCATCCGCTCGCCCTCGGTCCTGGATCCGGAGAACCACCTCGAACAGCTGAAGGCTCGCTGGCGGTACGTGCTCGACGGCATGATCGAGATGGGCGTGCTCGCCCCCGGCGAGCGGGACGCGACGGTGTTCCCGGAGATCATCCCGCTCGCCGACATCCCGACCGAGCCCGTCGCGCTCGGCCCGGAGGGCCACATCCGCACCCAGGTGATGCGCGAGCTGCGCGCGGCCGGGCTCACCGACGCCGACATCAACACCGGCGCACTGCAGATCACCACGACCATCGACCCCGTGGCGCAGGCGGCGGCCGTCGACACGGTGCGCCAGCGGCTGCGCTGGCAGCCGCCGGAGCTGCGGGCGGCGGTGGTGTCGGTCGATCCGCGCAGCGGGGCGGTGCGCGCCTATTACGGCGGTGAGGACGGCACCGGTTTCGATTTCGCGCAGGCGCCGCTGCAGACGGGGTCATCGTTCAAGCCGTTCGCCCTCGTCGCCGCGCAGCGCCAGGGCATTCCGACGACGCGGGCGATCGACAGCTCGCCGGTGCAGGACCGCGGCACCACCATCACCAACGTCGACGGCGACTCCTGCGGGCGCTGCCCGCTCACCGAGGCGCTGAAGCGCTCGCTCAACACCAGCTTCTACCGGCTCACCATGACCATGGCCGACGGGCCGCGCTCGATCGCCGAGGCCGCGCACCTGGCCGGCATCCCCGAGCGCATCCCCGGCCTCGACGTCGAAACCCTCACCGAGGCGGGCGAAGCGCCGCTCAACGGCATCGTGCTCGGGCAGTACCTGGTGCGCCCGCTCGACATGGCCTCGGCCTACGCGACGCTGGCCGCCTCCGGCATGTACCACGAGCCGTACTTCGTGCAGCGCGTCACGACCGGGGACGGCCACGTGCTGCTGGACCGCGGCGCCCCGGAGAACCGGGTCGGCGCGCAGCCCGCGGAGCCCGAACAGCGGATCACCGCCGCGATCGCCGATGCCACCACCCAGGCCATGACCCCGATCGCCAACTACTCCAACGGGCACGGCCTTGGCGACAGCAGCCCGTCCCCCCCCAAGACCCGCCCCACCCACCACGGGGGGAGCAAGGGACAAAAAGAAGCCACGGAGATACGCAAAACACCCCCCCCTCC
>NZ_JARWOJ010000256.1 GCF_029868625.1 Nocardia neocaledoniensis
GCTGCGGCGATCACCGCCAAGCTCGGTGAACCAACCGCGCGCGTCGCCGGTCCGCCCCTCCAGTTGCGGTGGGCCGGGCCCCAGGCCACACTTTTGCTCGTGCGCTTCGACGCCTCGGTATGGCTCAACCTGACCACCAACACCCGGCTGGCGGCCGACGACCGCAATATCGAGCTCGAAGAGCAGGGTCTCCTGTGACCGACTGGACCGAATTCGCCCGCGGGCTCGCATCCGCGCTCCAAACTTCACCCGACAGCACGGTGCTGGTGGTCGGCGAATCGACCAAGCCCGGACAGCGACGTTTCTCCCAGTTCCTCAAGACCGGCACGGTCGTATCCGCCGAACTCACCGGCGACGAATGGCTCGAGCCTGCCTTCCACACCGACGCCGACGGTGTACGAGCCATCAGCGACGCGGGGTGGCACCAGCCCAACGAGGAGCACATGGGCAACTGGTGGATCGAGTTCCCCTGGTCGGCAAACACCGAGGACTACCAGCGGCTCGCCGCGATGACCGTCACCGGACTCCGCGACGGATTCGGCATCGAATCCCCCGCACAACTGGTCTACCGAGGCTGGGTGGAACGCGCCGGAAACGCCAATCTTCACCTGCCAGGCCTCGGCGTTCCCCACGAGAATCGTTGACCGACTTCCGTCCCCGAACCCCTACAGAGGTCGCCGCACCGGGGAATCGACTGCGCGACGAAAACATCGAACATCTCCGGTGGGGAGAGCTGTGATCTACTGGCCCAAGTTCGCCGAGCACCTCGCATCCGAGCTCGAGAAGCTGCCAACCGGCTCGCGGGTGATCATCTTCGAACCCGAACCGGCCCGCATCCGCCGATTCGTCCAATTCGCCCGCGACGAAGACGTGCTGTCGGCACAACTGATCGGTGACAAGTACCTCGCCGAGGAGCGGCGACCCACCCCGACCGGATACCAGGCGATCACCGCCGCGGGCTGGAACCAGCCCGACGTGGACAACGGCCACCTGTGGCGGTTCGATTTCGACGAGCCGGTCACCAGCGCGGACTACCGCCACGCCGCCGAACTCGCCGTCACCGGACTCCGCGACGGCTACGGCATCACCGACCCCGCCGAACTCGCCTACGACGCTTGGGTCCACCACCCCGACCGTCCCGACCTCGACCTACCTACCCTCGGCCTGAGCCATCAGTCGATGCAGTGACGCCCGGACCCGACGCTGACCCTCGTCCTCCCGCCCGCGTTCGTCGACTACGCCCCCAGAATTTCGAGACCCGCGACCCCGATCTTGATGCGGCGACTTCTGAGAGTGGTCCCAGCGGAAGAAGCAGCCTCGTGCTCTACATCGACAGCAGCGATCCTGACCTGACCACCGACGATGGAGTCACCTACTACCGGGGCATCCCCTTCACCGGGCAGATCTCGACGCTCCTTCCTGATCAGACCGAGGTCGAGACCCTGACATACGCCGACGGATACCGCCACGGACAGGCCGACGGCTGGTACCCGGACGACACCAGAAGGTACTCCGGCACCTACGACCACGGCCGCCGTGTCTTCGACTGGGAGTACTGGGACGACAACGGGAGGCCCGTCCGAACCGACACCTACGATTTCGCCGGAACCCTGCGACACCGGAAACGCTGGGACGACAACGGCACTCTCGTCGAGGATTTCGACGCCGCCAGGATGGCGAAGCCGCTCGTGGACGGCGCGGTCGACCGGCGTGACCCGGCATTCGCCACCGACCCCGGCGACGGCCGACTGCGGTTGGCCGGCCACCCATTCACCGGTCAGACCGTCGAATACTTCTACGCGGGTGGGCCGATCGTCGCACTGGAATGGTTCATCGACGGCTGGTCAGACGGCCCCGAGCTCGCCTGGCACGGCGACGGCGCACGCCAACTCGCGGGTACCGTCACCAGAAACCAGCCGATCGGGTTGTGGCTGCACTGGCACCACAACGGCGCCCTCGCCCAACAGAATGTCTTCACCGGCCACGGCCTGCTGACAGAGAAACAAGCCTGGGACGACGCCGGAAACCCGAGCGAGACCAGTGAAACCTTCCCGACCACAGACACGATCATCCTGAGCGCCGATGAAGTCGATCCGGCCCTGCCGTTCCATCACGAAGGCCAGCCGTTCACCGGCGGACTCGAACATCGTTCTGGCGAAACACTTCTCCGCCGACAGGAGTTCCGCGACGGGTATCCCGACGGCCTGTACGTCGAATACGACAACGGGCACGAAATCCGCAAAGGCGTCAACAACCCGACCGGGCCGGTCGGCTGCTGGTACGAGTTCTATCCCGACGGCAGGATCCGTTGCGAGGAATGCTACGACAGGGGAAACCGACTGCTACTGCGCCGCCGATGGGACGAGGAGGGCGCCCTCGCCGCACCCATCACCGGCCTCGCACTCGAGGACAACGGCACCGCGCGAGACGGCAATATCGACACCAGCGACAACCCAGTCGCTCCTGAGTTCTCCCGGAAGGCAAGCGAATGAGCACATGGCGGGCACTGCCGGTCGAGCAAGCAACCGAACTCGCCAGTGAACTGCGAGCTCTCGATTGGTCCTGGACAGCCGCGAAAGTCGGGACCGCTTTCACCGACTTCGCGCAGGCGATCACCGCGACACTCGGTGAACCGACCGCCCAGGTGAAGGCACCCACCTCGCAATATCGCTGGGGCGGCTCCGACGCGACAGTGGTCCTCATCCGCTCCGCCGCGTCGGTATGGCTGCACCTGGTCACCAACTCCCGCCTCGCCGCCGACGACCGCAACCTGCAGCTCGACCAGCAAGGCCTGCTGTGACCGACTGGACAGCGTTCGCCAGTGCACTCGCCGACGAGCTCGCCGCCGCCCCCGACACCTCGGTACTCGTCGTCGGCGAGTCGGCCCCAGCGGGGTCCAGGCGCTTCGCACAGTTCCGTAAGAGCGGCGATTCGGTGCTGGCCGAGCTCACCGGCGACGAATGGCTCGACTCGCGATCCCGGCCGGGCGAGGCGGGCTGGCGCGCCATCACCCGCGCGGGTTGGCACCAGCCCGACCAGGACCACTGCGACAACTGGTGGGCCGAATTCACGGCAGACCTCTCCTATCAGGGCTGGGTCGAGAAGACCGGCAGCAGTCTTCATCTGCCCTCCCTCGGCATCCCGGACGCCGAATAGATCACGTGGCAGGCGACGAGTACAGCTACGACGAAGAGATCCAAGAACTCTTGGACAGCCAGGTCAGTCTCCGCGACCCCGACCTGCGGATGGACGGCGACCGAGCGATCTACAAAGCCAAACCGTTCACCGGCGATATCGTCGACGACCAGGATGGCACGATCGTCGAAGGATACGAGTACGTCGACGGCGTTCGCCAGGGCTACTGTTTCGGACGATACCCCGACCAGAGACCTCGATTCTTCGGCGAGTACCGTCGCGGCCTGCCCAGTGGCCACTGGACATTCCAGAATACCGCCGGACGCGTGATCGAGGAATACGAATTCGATCCGAGCAACTGTCTGCGATACCGCAAGCGCTGGAACGATGACGGTGTTCTGGTCGAGGATTTCGACGCCAAAGCGATCGCGATGCCCACCATCCCGGGAGTCCGTGACCGGGAGGATCCCGATATTCACTACGACTCCGCGACCGAGACCCGCTACGACCGCGGCGAGCTGTTCACCGGACAGCTCGCCGAATACACCTGGGTTACGCGCGACATCGTCGAACTGTCCTGGTACACCCGTGGTCACTGGGACGGCCCCCAACTCGCCTGGTACACCCAAGGCAGCCGAAAGTACGCCGGCACTTCCTCGGGTGGGCAGCATTTCGGCCTCTGGCTCAGCTGGCACGAAGACGGTAGTCTCCGGCAACGCACTCTCCTCGACCTCAGCGGAACAACTCTGATCCGCGAGGAGTGGGACGAAAGCGGGCGCCGTGTCGGCGACGCGGACGTGGACGCGCCACTGCATCAGCTACTCCACACCGAGTACGCCGATGGCAAGCTCCTTCGAGCTGGTATGCAAACCCCAGCCGGCCCCATCGGATACTGGTGCACCTGGGACAACGCAGGGCGAATCCGCAGAGAAGAGCACTACACCCCACAGCACCAACTGCTGCTCCGCCGCGATTGGGACGAAGAAGGCGCACTCGATCGGCCCGCTGAAGGCATCGCGCTACAACCGGACTGGGGCACCGACACCCGATAACGGCCACACTGGAGGAGACCGTCACTATGTGGAAATCGAGAACACCCCAGGACGCTGTCGGCCTGGCAAGCCAGTTGAGCGAGATCAACTGGACCTGGCAACTCGCCGAGATCCCACAGCTCGTCGAACAATTCGGCTGGACGATGATCGCCACCAATTCGACTGGGGCCATGTTCGATACCGGATTCGGCCTGGCCAGTGGAAAGGCGTTTGCCCACGAAGGGCAGGTCCAACGTCTCCAGGTCTCCCTCAGCACCATAGGTCCCGACACGGACGATACCCGTGCGCAGGTCCGCAGCGCATATTCGGACATGGCCGACGCGCTCGTCGCCGCGCTCGGCACACCGAGCAGTGCGAACAAGGGCGAACTCGAGGAACTGCGCTGGGCTGGACCGGAATCCACGCTGCTCCTCCAAGAACTCACTCGTTCGATAACGTTGGTGCTGGCCACCAACGATTGGCTGGCCGGATTCGACCGCAGTGTCGAACACTCCCGCCAGGGACTGATATGAGCGAACAGCCCCTCACCCTCCCCACGAGTTCGTCGACCACGTCCGGGCCCTCGACCCCCCAGAATTTCGACACCCGCGACCCCGATTTCGCCGCGGCATTCCTGTCGTACTTCTGACCGAGAGGAAAGGCTCCGAATGACGAACTGGCGCGCTATGCCCGCCGATGACGCAGCCGACCTGGCGGGCGCATTGCACACACTCGACTGGTCGTGGGCCCTCGACGACGCGCAGG
>NZ_JARWOJ010000257.1 GCF_029868625.1 Nocardia neocaledoniensis
CCGGATGATCGCCTTCCTCGGCGGCACCATCGGCAATCTGGTACCCGCCGAACGCGCGGGATTCCTCGCCGGGATCCACGAGGTGCTCGAACCCGGCGAGCTGCTGCTGCTCGGCGCCGGTCTGGTCATCGACCCGGCGGTGCTCGCGGCGCCCCCGATTTTTTCTGCCGGGGGGGGGGCGGCCCCCCCCCGCGACGAGATCGGGTCGCTCGACGGGCTGCTCGGTGGTCTGTGTTTCGCTGGCGCGCATGGAAAAGGTCCTCCCCCGGTGAACTGTGACCGGTCGACACTAGGTGAGCTCCGCGCACCCGCGCCACCGAATTTCAGGACGGCTCCCGCTGCGGCGGGTCGGGAGCAGGCCCGGCAATGCCCGGCGCCGGTTCGTCGCGCTCGGCCTTGGTGAGTGGGGCGCCGATCAGCACGTCGGCCCAGCGGGTGGACGGGTCGATATCGATGAGCAGGGCCTTCACCAGCAGGGTGATCGGGACGGCGAGGACGGCGCCCAGCCCACCGAGCACCCAGGTCCAGAAGACCAGGGACAGGAACGTCAGGGTGACGCTCAAACCGACCGCGTCGCCGACGAATTTGGGCTGGATGATGGATTGGATCACGAAGTTGATCACCGAGTAGACGACGATCACCCAGATCATCCGGGTGGGCCCGCCGTCGAGCAGGGCCAACAGCGCCGGCGGGATCACCCCGATGACGAAGCCGACATTCGGAATGTAGTTGGTGATGAACGACAGCAGCGCCCACAGCAGCGGCAGCGGCACGCCGAGCAGCCACAGCGCACCACCGTCGAGCACCGCGACGATGGCGCCGAACACGGTCGAGACCACCAGATATTTGCGGGTGCCGAGGGCGAATTCGGTGAGGGCGTGCGCGATCGCGGGCCGTTCCCTGGTGACGACCCCCATCCGCTGGCGGATGCTCATCCCGTCCACCGCCATGAACAGCAGTAGTGCGACCACGAAGAACAGGTTCGAGAACACCCCGAGCAGCCCGCCGAGCAGCTCGTTGAGATACCCGACGATTTTGTGGACGTCGATACCGTCCAGCGCCTTGTGGATCTGCTCCTCGCTGATTCCCACCGCGGCGAGCCAGTCCCGCCCGTGCGCGAGCAATTCGTTGAGCCGGTCACTGTAGGCGGGCAGTTCCGAAGCGAGCTGGAACACCGAAAGCGCCAGTGCCCCACCGAGTCCGACCAGGATCAACATCACCGTGAGAAACGCGAGCAGCATCCCGAGCCAGGCGGGCCAGCCGCGCCGCTGGGCCCAGGTCTGCACCGGTTGCACCGCGATGGTGAGCATCAGCGCGAGGAACAGCGGCCCGATCACCCCCGCGAAGGCCTTCATCCCGCTCACGGCGACCACCGCGGCCGCCACCGAGAGCAACACGATCAGCCCGCGCGGGATCGACCAGGCGGCGGGAGCGGGCGCGGCGGTCTGACCTGGCATTCGCATACCGCGACGCTAGGCAGCCAACGGGCGGCGCGCATCGCCCGTTGCGGGTGAACTATGCCGTCTTCATCTGTGGTGTCGGTGGTGGCTGCGTGCTCCGGTGGCCCAGTCGTCCGCCCGCCCAGAACGCCAGTTCGACCAGCCAGAACAGCCACAGCGCCAGCGTCACCACGACGACGGGAACCGCGAGGAACACGATCGAGGGCACCGCGATCAGCAACCAGCGCGCCACGTCGCCCGGTGTCGCGCCGCGCAGCCTGCTGCCCAGGCGCACCGCGGCCCACATCATCCAGCGGCGCGGGACGGACACGTCGAATTCGCGCAGGCAGCGCCGGAACAGCCCGTCGGCGTCGGCCCGCCCGACCGTGCCGGTGCGGCACAGGTAGTCGTGCAGGATCGCGGCTCTGGTGTAGGCGCCGTAGCGCGGGATCAGCCAGACCAGCGCGCGCGGCACCGAGGCGAAGTCGGTGCGGAATCCGGCCGGGACCGTGAAGGTTTCGACCGCGCCGCGGTAGGTGAGCGGCTCGGTGAGTCGCCAGAATTTCGCGTCCAGTTCCTCGACGACCGGACCGCCACCGATGAATGCCATGACCGCTCCTCCCGAGCCGCCCACCTGCCGATATCGGCGATGGTAGCGACCGGTCGCGGCGAAAACGGTGCTCAGGCGCGCGGTTGCGGACTCGAATCGAAATCGCCGCTGGGCCGATACTGCTCGGCCACCTCGACGACCGGATAGTCATCGGGCTCGGCCGGACGCAGGTCGCCGAGCAAACCCGCTGTGCCCGAACCGAGATCGGTCCGCGGGTGCAACGCCGCCAGGAACAGCAGGACCAGCGCGGCCAGGAACGGCTGCACCAGCAACGCGAGCGCGGTGCCGACCTCGGCGGGCAGCGCGACGATCTGCCCGACCGCCGGGTCGTCCGGCCGCGGATGGCGGTACTCGGCGACGCCCTCGCCGACCAGCCGCATGAGCGCGGCGCCGAGCCCGGAGGCGAGCAACAGGCCGACGACCAGCGCGGGCCCGCGCACACCGCGCACCCGCCACGCGGCGACGACGGTCAGCACCGCGACCACCGCGCCGACGCACAGGAACATCCCGACCGCGTCGAACAGGTGCAGGCTCTCCCCGGTGAGGACGGCGGCGCGGCCGGGCTGGGTCACCCGCAGCCGCTCGGTCGGGGCGAGCACGCCCCACACCACCCCGGCCACCGCGCTCACGACGAGCACGGCCACGGCCACCACGCCGACCCCGATCACCTCGCGGCGCAACACCTCGGGACGCGGCGCCGCACCGGTC
Organism: Nocardia neocaledoniensis; assembly: GCF_029868625.1. Lineage (GTDB taxonomy): Bacteria > Actinomycetota > Actinomycetes > Mycobacteriales > Mycobacteriaceae > Nocardia > Nocardia neocaledoniensis_A. Next base: position 2,758 of record NZ_JARWOJ010000257.1, read on the forward strand.
TCGGCGACCACTAGCGCCGTTCCAGCTGTGCCGATTCGATGACCCCGTGCCGGGAGCACTTGGCCCACCAGCCATCCGGGCTCACCTGCACGATCATCCGCCGGCCGCACTGCTCGCAGAACCTCGGCGGTTCGAGCCCGAGCGCGGCGGCCGCGGGCATCGCGTCGTCGAGTCCGGGCACGATCCGCTTGCCGGTGAACGGGTTGTAGCGCTCGTCCATGTCAGTCACCCTACTGTGCCGCCGCGTCAGAGGGTTTCGTTGAGCGCCTTGATCGGCATCTTCAGCTCACCCAGCAGATCGAGGTCCGACTCGGCGGGGCGACCCAGGGTGGTCAGGTAGTTGCCGACGATGACGGCGTTGATGCCGCCGAGCATGCCCTGCTTGGCGCCCAGGTCGCCGAGGGTGATCTCGCGTCCACCCGCGAAGCGCAGGATGGTGCGCGGCAGCGCGAGCCGGAACGCGGCGATGGCGCGCAGCGCGTCGGCGGCGGGCAGCACCTCGAGGTCACCGAAGGGGGTGCCGGGGCGCGGGTTGAGGAAGTTCAGCGGCACCTCGTCGGGCTCGAGCGAGGCCAGCTGGGCGGCGAACTCGGCGCGCTGCTCGATGGTCTCGCCCATGCCGAGGATGCCGCCGCAGCACACCTCCATGCCCGCCTCGCGGACCATGCGCAGGGTGTCCCAGCGCTCCTCGTAGGTGTGCGTGGTGACGACCTTCGGGAAGTGCGACTTGGCGGTCTCGAGGTTGTGGTTGTAGCGGTGTACGCCCATCGCCGCGAGCTGGTCGACCTGCTCCTGGTTGAGCATGCCCAGCGAGCAGGCGACCTGGATGTCCACCTCGTTGCGGATCGCCTCGACGCCGGCGGCGACCTGCGCCATCAGCCGCTCGTCCGGGCCGCGCACCGCGGCGACGATGCAGAACTCGGTGGCGCCGGTCTTGGCCGTCTGCTTGGCCGCCTCGACCAGGCTGGGGATGTCGAGCCAGGCCGCGCGCACCGGAGACTGGAACAGGCCCGACTGCGAGCAGAAGTGGCAGTCCTCCGGGCAGCCGCCGGTCTTGAGGCTGATGATGCCCTCGACCTCGACCTCGGGGCCGCACCACTTCATCCGCACCTCGTGGGCGAGCTCGAGCAGCGCTTCCAGGCGGTCGTCGCCCAGGCGCAGCACCTCGACGGTCTGCGCCTCGGTGAGGCCTTCGCCGCGCTCGAGCACCTGCTCACGGGCGATGGCCAGGATGTCGGTCTGGACGGGTGCCTGCGTCACGTCGTGATGTCCCTTCGACGGGTGCGTCGCACGTGGCACGGGTGTGATCACCCGGCGTGGCCGTGCAACTTGAACGGTGTTCAGGCTAGGGTAACTGCTACACAATGGTCATGACACCCGGGTGGGTGAATTCCGAGGAAAGGACACGCGTGCAGCTGCGCAAGACGGATGTGATCGACGCCGCCGTCGCGATTCTGGATCAGTACGGCCTGGCCGATCTCACGATGCGCAGGCTCGCCGGGTCGCTGCAGGTGCAGCCCGGCGCGCTGTACTGGCACGTCAAGGACAAGCAGACGCTGCTCGGCGCGGTGGCGGACCGGATCCTGGCGCCGATGGACGAGCCCATCACCGCCACCGAATGGCCCGAGCAGCTCACCGAGCTCGCGCACCGGCTGCGCGACTGTCTGCTCGCCTACCGCGACGGCGCGGAGCTGGTCTCGGCCACCTACGCCTCCCGGCTGACCACGAGCAAGGCGCGGGAACGCCTGGCCGGCATCGTGATCCGCGCGGGGATGACCAGGGAGGAAGCCGAGCTCACCGCCTACACGCTGCTCTACTACGTCCTCGGCCAGACCGTCGACGAGCAGTCGCGCATGCAGATGGATTCGGTCGGCGCACTGCCCGACGGCGCCTCGCCCCTGCACGACACCCCCGATCCCACCGCCCGTTTCGACTTCGGGCTGCAATTGTTCCTCGCCGGCGTGCGCACCATCCTCGGCACCAGGGTGCGCTGATCACGGCGGTTGATTCCGGATCTGCTCCTGGTAGCGGCGCACGAACGGCAGCACCTGGGAGTCGATGATCGCGTTGTATTCCTGGGGTCGCTGGATCGGATTCGCGTGCTCGGTCCGGCGCGGCAGCACGACCAGCAGGGTGCCGTCGACGCCACCGGCGTGCTCGATCAGCACCTCGTGCGAGTACTCGACGTCGACGATCCGGTCGCGGGGGGGCCAGCCCCGGGGGCCGGAACCCAATGGCGGGCCGTAGGTGTGCGGGGGGGGGGGGGGCCCAGGCCCCCCAAACCCCGGGGGGGCCCCCCCCCCCCCAACCCACCCCCCCCGCGGGTGGGGGGCCCCCGCGAGGAGAGAAAAAAAAAAACAAACCAACCCCACCCCCCCCCCCCCCCCCCCCCCCCCCCACCCCCCCCCCCCCCCCCCCCCCCCCCGCGGAGGGGGGGGGGGCGCCACCCGCGGGCCCCCCCCCCCAGCGCCCCCCCCGCCGCGCGGGG